>CAYXGF010000001.1:0-32207 GCA_964464465.1 uncultured Alistipes sp.
TCTGTTCCTGTTGCTGGGCGGACTCGTGGCGTTCTTCATATTCTCGGTGATGGACAAAAAACTCGACGGACAGTTGGAGCAGACCGCCGAGGGTAACAACGAGAAATTCTCGTTCAAGGACGTGGGCAACATCCTCGGCAACGTGGGATTCTGGCTCATAGCCCTGCTCTGCGTGCTGTTCTATTCGTGCGTGTTCCCGTTCCAGAAATTCGCATCCGAATTCCTGATGAACAAATACGCCATAAGCGAGAATCTGGCAGGCACCATAGCCGGACTGCCCGCGCTCGGAGCGCTGATACTCACACCCGTATTCGGAGGCATCATCGACCGTCGCGGCCGAAGCGCGTCAATCATGGCGCTGGGTGCCGCGATGCTCATATTCGTACACGGAGTCTATGCCATGCCGTTTGTAGACAGCGCTGCGGTGGCCATCGGACTGATGATAATTCTCGGCATAGCCTTCTCGCTCGTACCCTCGGCCATGTGGCCCGCCGTGGCGAAGATATTCCCGCAGCACCAGCTCGGCACGGCATATGCGCTGATATTCTTCATCCAGAACATAGGTCTGTGGGGCGTTCCCAATCTCATCGGCTGGATACTCGACACCTACTGCATAACCGGCTCCGAGGCAGGAAGCAACATCTACGACTACACACTGCCCGAGGTGACGTTCTGCTTCATAGCCCTGCTGTCGCTCGTGGTGGCCGTACTGCTTAAAGCCGCCGACAGGAAATACGGCTACAAGCTGGAACAGCCCAACATAGCAAAGTAAAATAACGCCATATCCCAAAACAGACAGGCGGCGGGTTAACTCCCGCCGCCTGTTTACGTATAAAAAACGCACAAAGGCCTATTCATATACTTTCTTTACAGCGCTCTCGTATACATAGGCATTAATCATCATATTGAATGTATCGGTATAGTACGATTTCAGGAATCCGTCCCTGAGCAGCAGATGACTAAGTTGCAAAGAATTGACTTTCGCTCCTTCATACAGGTTGCACCATCCCACAGCAAACTCAGTCTCGTCATCGGACAGCGCCTCGAACTCTCCGCCCAGCGACCTCATCAGCGACCTCACCGCCGCATCATAACCTTCGGAAACCGCCACATGAAGTCCGGCGCCATAGAATGCCCTCAACTGACTCTCGGTAGAGCTGTTCACCACGGTTCCGCCCCTGCCTACATACAGCAGACAGTCCTCTATCGGGCGCAGCACCTTATCGTAATCGCAGTCTTTGAGAATCATGACAACAGCATTCGAGAAGTCGGTTTCCGGCCTTGATTTGGACACAGAGAACGGCACCCGGCACTCACCGGCCTCACTGTTTACCCAGACACAAGCCTCGTCAGCGTTAATGGTCCGTATGACCTTGTCCATATCCGAATTATCCACAACAACAGCATAAGCATTCTCTTCTATTCCGACCGAATATCCAATAGAAACGTTTCCCGTAGCCGAGCACTCTATCCATGTCGAGTCCGGCAGTTGCGCCGCATCGAAAATCTCGTCATATGACACCTCCAACCCTACATTGTCAGGTACAGCCGCCGGCGTCTGCAACATTATATCCCAGATACGCGGTTTTATATACTCCGACTCGGAAACATTCACCTCTACTTTCAGAATGTAATCACCGCCCTGCACCGACAACGATGCTTCCACATTCCGTGCAGCGGCAGGCGCTACACCGGCAGCGACTATCACACTGTTTTTCGAGAAGTCGACAACCGGCGCCGATTTCGAATTGGCAGCACAGAACCCGGCAAATTCATCAGCCGTCGTAAATACCCTGACTTCATCATAAAGCGTATTCACATACCCTTCATTACATGTCAACACAGAAGTTTCGAGCTTCTCGTAACCGCTGTCCACTCTCGTTTCATTCTCTGTCTTGTCGCATGCCGCCAGCACCGATGCCGCCGCCATAAAAAGTAAAAATCGCTTCATATCCCTATATATTAGTATTATTTGTCATATCATTTAATACAGCCTTAACAGCAGCACCAGCATCAAGAAGGCCAGCACCCATATAACACGTCCAACTCGAATTCAATCCAGAGAATGTTGCAGTAGATGTAAGATAATCACAGACTTCTTTATAGGTCAAATCAGGATTAATTGATAAAACAAGGGCAGCCACTGCAGCTACCTGCGGACATGCGGAAGACGTTTGCCCAAATATATTACAATACTCAGTTGTCTGATCAGGAAACATGAAAACACGATCAGTCATAGGGTACGTTGTCATAATTTTATCTCCCGGAGCACCGATGCGACCGCAACAACTACTGTACTCCAATTTTCCATCTTTTGCTATTGCACAAACAGACAGATCCGCCATACCGGCAATCCAACTCGAATTTTCAACACCTCTGTTGGCAGCCGCAAATATAATAACCGTTCCTAATTCTTTTGTCCAATCATGATGCCATCTTCCACCCTGGTGAAGCTGGTAAAACACTTCCTGCAACAACATCATACCTTCATAATCCGGACTTACTGTAACCTCCCAAGAGCAAGAAATTACATCAGCGCGGCTATGCGCACTCATCAAAGCATCAGCAACCTTTGTACACGCATCGGCCGTAACGAGATGATCAATCCTTTTATGCAGAATCCTACATCCCGGAGCAATACCAGCCACACCTATGCCATTGTTAGTTTTTGCTCCTATTATACCAACACATGCTGTGCCGTGAAGATCTTGTACATATGGCGTACCTCTTAAATTATCAGGCAAATCAGGATGATTATACGTAACTTCTTCAACATCTATAACCATAACCGTAATATCACTCGACCCTTGGGTAATCTCTCTGGCTTCAAGATAATTTATATCTATACCACCAGGATTATGCAAATGCCACTGTTGTGAAAAAAGCGGATCATTCGGGGCCTGTGGAGCAACGGCTCTTGTTTCCATTCTGTACTCAGGATAAGAATTCGGTTGTTTTGAACACGATTGTATATCAAACATTATATCCGGTTCCGAGTATTTAAACAGACCACTTTCATAAAAACGCGCAGACATACTTACAGCATCGCAATCCGAGTATGGTGTACACGCCAATTTATACCATAAATCCAGTTTCTCAACAGCCTTACCAATTATATCTACATTATTGGCATAGGCCATTGTCTCCAACAAATGATAGTCATCCGCATTTTTCAGCCTAACATAAAACAGATGAGATATAAGAACATCATTACCCTTTTGATCTGTATATGCGTTCGATTTATATAAAATATTTTCATTATCCAGATTAAATCCGCTTGTAGTACCAACTGCACATTTAATATTATCAACATCCACTCCGCGTGTCATACCACTACGAAACATGGCATCTTCCGTAAGTGTTCCCATCTTAAAAACATGATAATCCATTTTCTCCGGATCAATCACATCATAGCGTTCCGAGCCATCGAATATTATAAAAGTTTTTTCATGATTAGGGGTCAAAAATACCTTTTTCGTCCCAGCCCAATAATGGCAATCCAATTCAGATGCAGGCGGCCTTGCAAGACAATTTTCAACGTCATTTTTAGCACATCCAAACACTGCAAATGCCAAAACAGGCAACATAAATGTAATTTTAGAATTCATAAATATTTATAGTTTAAGTAAATGTTTTGCAATATACTAAAATTTAATCAAATTACAATTTTTACTAAAAAAATCGGATACCTCGACGATATCCGATTGCAAAACCAAAGGAACGACCGGAGAGCTATTTGTTACGCTCGTTGCGGCTTTCTATCTCCTCGACGGAGCTTTTGCCGTCGGCAATGGCTTGCAGCGCCAGGTAGTTGTCGCCGTAGATATTTATCTTGTCAAGTTCGCGGCGGAAATCATCCAGATGCAGCTCCTCCTCGGCAAGAATGTTCTGAAACATCTTGTGCGAAACGGAATCCATAGCCTCACTGCACTCCTGAGCCCACTTATTGTAGTTGTCCACGGTGCTCTCTTCGAGTGCTATGGCCATTTCGAGCATCTTCTTGACGTCGGTCTGGCCTACGGTCGCGTGCGACGGATTCATGTTCACCTCGCCTTCGAGATAGAGGATTCTCTCGGAAAGCATCTCCACGTGAAGCATCTCCGAAATGGAAATCTGCTTGAAGAGTTTGGCAAGATATTTATACCCCTTGTCCTCGCAATGGGTATGAAAATAGAAATACTGCAACAGAGTGGATATCTCCAATCCCACGGCATTGTTGAGCCTCTCGATGCTGACTTGAAATTTGCTCATAATCGAAATACTTTTAAACGTTCACTGTTGTCTGCTGTCGACAAAATCCATACCGCACGGACATTTTATACAAAAAAGTTAGTAACTTGCACACCATTACATACAAAGACGCACATCCAATGAAAAGAGTTCTCGCCGTCATATATATGCTTGCAGCCTGTTTATGCCTGCAAGCGCAGCAGAATCCGGTCAAATGGACCACCGAGGTACTGCACATCGAGGACGACCGTTTCGAAGTCAGGTTCACCGCCGACATCGACCCCGTATGGCACATATACGACCTCGGTCCCTACCAGTCGGGACCCATACCGACAACATTCACCCTCACACCGAGCGGCACGGTGGCTCTGGACGGAGAGATGGAGATGATTACCGCGCCGACAAAGGTGTTCGACGAGATTTTCGGCACCGAGATAGGTTATTTCGACAACCGCGCCGTATTCGCCCAGCAGATAACGCTGAACGGCAAAGGCGGAGTTCTTGCCGGCAATGTAGAATGGATTGCCTGCAACCCGGAATCCAACGAATGCCTTCCGCCTCAGCAATACGACTTTTCGGTAAACATAGGCTACGACGCGCCGGAAATCCAGCAGTCCGAAGCGACGCAGGCGGCCGACAGCGACGCAGGCTCCGTGTGGGCATCTGTAATCGAGGCGATACTGTGGGGACTTGCCGCACTGCTCACGCCGTGCGTTTTCCCGATGGTTCCGATGACCGTATCGTTCTTCCTCAAAAACTCCGCCTCGCCTTCGCGCGCACGCATGCGGGCGATACTGTACGGAGTGTTCATAATAATGCTCTACACAGTCCCGATAGGCATAATAATTCTGCTGACCAGGCTCCTCGGAGGCGGAACCGTCACAGCCGACATATTCAACTGGACAGCCACGCACTGGATTCCCAACGTGCTGTTCTTCGTCATATTCATGCTCTTCGCGGCATCGTTCTTCGGAGCTTTCGAAATCACGCTGCCCAGCCGTCTGGTTAACGGCACGGACCGCAGGGCCGACCGGGGAGGAATAGCCGGAACATTCTTCATGGCCCTGACACTGGTGCTCGTATCTTTCTCGTGCACAGGACCGATTGTAGGTTCGGTACTGATAAACTCGACATCGGGCATGGTGTGGCAGCCGGTGGTCACAATGCTGGCATTCTCGGCCTCTTTCGCCCTGCCGTTCACCGTACTGGCGCTGTTCCCGTCTCTGCTCGGACGTCTGCCGAAAAGCGGAGGATGGCTCAACTCCGTCAAGATTGTCCTCGGATTCATCGAGATAGCTCTCGGATTCAAGTTCCTCAGCGTAGCCGACCAGACATATCACTGGGGCATTCTCGACCGCGAGGTCTATCTGGCCATATGGATTGTAACGTTCTCGCTGCTCGGAATGTATCTCCTGGGCAAACTCAGGTTCAGATACGACGAGGCCGACAGACCTCTGTCCGTCACCAGACTCGGATGCGCCATAGCGGTTTTCACACTTGTGGTGTACATGATTCCGGGCATGTGGGGTGCGCCTCTCAAAGCACTCTCGGGATACCTGCCGCCGATAACATCGCAGGACTTCGTGATACCGGCCTCTGCCCCGCAACAGCATGCGGCACCAGCGCGCCCCGCGCAGGAGATTAAATATTCCGACATGATGCGTCTTCCCGGCGGCCTGGAAGGCTTCTTCGATTTCGAGCAGGGAATGGAGTACGCCAGAAAGGTCGGCAAGCCCGTATTTCTGGATTTCACCGGACACGGATGCGTAAACTGCCGCGAGATGGAGGCAAAAGTATGGTCCGCGCCCGAGGTGGACAGGATTCTGCGCAACGACTATGTGATAATAGCGCTTGTGGCCGATGACAAGACCAAACTCGACAAAAAGGACTGGCTCCGCACCGAAGACGGCCGAACAATCAAAACGCTTGGAAAGAAAAACCACTACATAGCAAGCACGCTGTTCGGAATCAGTTCCCAGCCGGCATATCTGCTGCTGGGCGACGAGGGCGAGAAGCTGGTTCCCGCACGGGGATACGACCTGAGCGTCGACGGATTCGTGGAATTTCTCGAAAGCGGCCTTAAAGAATACTACCGATAATGAAGAAAATAACGCTGCTCGGCCCGGCCTACCCTTACCGCGGAGGCATAGCGACGATAATGGAAAGACTGTGCGCCACATTCTCCTCACGGGGTGACGTGTGCGACATACTAACCTTCACAGTACAGTATCCGGGCATACTGTTTCCCGGGAAAAGCCAATACCGTGACTCCGACCCGCCACGCGGCATCGACATCTCGCGCGCCGTCAATACCGTAAACCCGCTCAACTGGATAAAGGTCGGCAGGCAACTCAAACGACAGCGTCCCGACATGCTCATAATGAAATACTGGACGCCGTTCATGGCCCCGTGTTTCGGAACCATAGCCCGCATAGCCCGCAGCAACTCACACACCAAAGTGCTGGTACAGCTGGACAATGTGATACCGCACGAGCACCATGCCGTCGACAGCGCCTTCACGCGATACTTCATCGACAGCGTGGACGGATTCATATATATGTCCGAACAGGTGCACCGCGACCTTCGGCAGTTCACGGCCGACGCCCCGGCCCTTTACTCGCCACACCCGCTGTTCGACAACCTCGGGCAAAGCGTGGACAAAGCCGAAGCCTGCGCGCGGACCGGTCTCGACCCTAAGGTGTCATACGCCATGTTCTTCGGTCTTGTGCGCGACTACAAGGGTCTCGACCTTCTTATCGAGGCATGGAGGCTGCTCAAAGCCAAAGGTCTGACCGCAGGACGCAAACTGCTGGTGGCCGGAGAGTTTTACAGCTCGCGCGAACGCTACATGCGGCAAATCGAGCAGGCCGGACTCACTGACGACATCATCGTGCGCGACAGCTTCATCCCCGACCCCGAGGTGAAGAACTATTTCTCCGCGGCCGACTGTCTTGTACTGCCGTATTACAGCGCTACGCAAAGCGGAGTGACGCAGATTGCATACAACTTCGGCACGCCGATGATAGCCACGCGCGTGGGAGGTCTTGCCGAAATCATCACCGACGGACAGTCTGGAATCCTGTGCGACGTATCGGCCGAAAGCATCGCCGCGGCACTCGAACGATTCTACTGCGGGGACACGGCCCGCGCGCTTCGTCTCGGAGTCCAGAGGGAGAAGGCCCGTTTCAGCTGGGACGCCACGGCAGACAGAATCGAGGAGCTGTACTCCCTGTGCTTGCAGAAACAATAACCGCCCCCTCTCGGCGCAAAACAATACGGGGCGCAGTTCTTACTGCGCCCCGTCTGTCACTGAATATTATCCTGCTACAACTCCACGGCCATCAGGCGGGCGTAGTTCTTCATATATTCCAGTCTGAAATTTATAGCCTCGCTGCGGACGGTCTGCAACGAATTGAGCTGAACGAAATACTCCATAATACCTATCTGACCGGCCTGCAACGACTTGTCGAGAAGCGACGCGACACTCTCCACACTGCTGCACGAGCGTTCGGTTCCGCGTACAGCCTCGGCCAGAGCCTCCGCCTTCCCGTACATCGCCACGACCTCCGCCTGCATATCGCTTAGCGAGGCCTCGGCCGCCGAACGCGCATATTCGACCTGTGCCTTGCCGCGCTTGACGTTGTTGCGGTTGCCGAACATCGGGATAGACATCCCGGCAACCACGCCGTGGAAACGTTCGCCGGCACCGAACTCATGTTTGTATCCTACCGTAAGTTTGGGCAGGGATTCGCTGCGGCTGACACGCAGCTCCGCCTCCGCAGCCCTCTGCTCCGAAACGGCAGCCTTCAAATCGGGCGAAGCGCCGCGCCACAGTTCCATAACGGTCTGCAAGTCGGGCAGCGTTTCCGGAATCTCGAACTCGGTATCCCCGAAGACAATCTCCCGGCCTCCGTTCAGGGCCCGCAGACGGCCAAGAGCCTCGTCCAAATCGACTTGCAGCATACGCAGCGCATTCCTCTCCGCGACAGCCTGCATGTCGGCCTGCTGAACGTCAAGCTCCGAGGCATCGCCTCTCTGCTGGCGCTCCTGTTCGATAAGCAGCATACCCTCCGCATGCGAGAGCAGAACACTCTGCACCCCGATGCGCTGACGCAGGGCCACGATATCCATGCACAGAAGCTGTGCCTGCAAAAGTATCTGCTGACGCACCGAAGCGTAGACATTCTCGTACTGCTCGGCGCGGGCGTCGGCCAGCCGGCCCCGGAGCACATATGCCGACGGGAAGTCGAACTGCTGCGTTACGGTAAGCTCGCCTTTCTTTCCCAGCTCCGACGGCTGGCCCCACGTATGCTCGAACTCCACCTCAGGATTTTCCAGCGAGTTGCCCACACGCGCTTCAAGACTCTGCGCCCGGGTAAGGCTGCGGTACGATGCAAGCGTAAGGTTATTGGCAAGCACCTGGTCCATGACACCCTGCAACGAACTCTGGGCCCGGCCGCCGAAGCATACGGCCAAAGCGGCCAGGACAGAAAATAAACTTCTATACATGATTCTCTGTTTTACGGTTCAATAACATATATATGGCGGGAATGACAAATCCGTTGAGCAACAGTGAACTTACCAGACCGCCCAGAATAACCTTCGCCATAGGCGACTGTATCTCGTTTCCGGACACGTCGCTGCCGAGCGCAAGCGGAATCAGCGCAAGCGCCGACGTGAGCGTTGTCATGAGGATAGGATTGAGACGGTCCATCGAGCCCTGCACCACGCTGCGGTACAAATCCATTCCCTGGGAGCGCAGCGCACCGTAATGCGACACGAGAAGAATACCGTTTCGCACGGCGATTCCCAGCAGCGATATGAAACCGATGACGGCAGGTATGCTCACCACGCCGGATGTCATCCACACCGCGGCAATGCCGCCTATCATGGCGATAGGCATGGTAATCATGACCATAACCGACAGACGCGTGCTGCGGAACTCCTGATACAGCAGCAGGAATATAACCAGCACGGCCATGAGCGACGCGAACGAGAGAACCTTCATCGCCTCGCTGCGGCTCTCAAACTCTCCGCCGTACTCCACGTAATACCCCTCGGGCATCGTCACCTGCTCCTCGACAGAGCGGCGAATCCTGTCGACAGCACCTCCAAGGTCATCGCCCGTGATGTTGGCCGAAACCACAATCTTGCGCTTCACATTCTCGCGGTTTATGGTATTCGGTCCAGCTCCCGACACTATATCGGCCACCTGCGAGAGGGGCACCTTACCACTCAGAGGCGAATCTATCAGAAGATTGCCTATGCTCTCGGCGTCGCGGCGGGAATCCGAATCCACCTTCACCACCAAATCGAACATCGCGCTGCCGTCGTAAACCTCCGACACCTTGCGGCCGCCCAGGGCAACGGATACGAATTCCGAGAACTCGCTCATCGTGATTCCGTAGCGGGCAAGCATGTGCCGGCGCGGAATTATCTGCAACTGCGCCCGTTCGACCTGCTGCTCCACGGTAATGTCGGCCAGTCCCTCTATCGGGGATATGGCATCCTTTATCCTGTTTCCGAGCATAAACATGGTGTTAAGGTCCTCGCCGAACAGCTTTATGGCTATATCGGCCTTGGTACCCGACAGCATGGCGTCTATACGGTGCGAGATAGGCTGCCCTATCTCTATGCTCATGCCACGCAGCTCCCCGAGCCTCCTGCGCACGTCGGCCATGAACTCCGCACGGCTGCGTGAGTCCAGCTCGAAAGGCGCCTCTATTTCCGAAGCGTTCACACCCAGGGCATGCTCGTCGAGCTCCGCACGGCCGGTCTTGCGCGCCACGGTCTTTATCTCGGGAATCTCCATGAGAATCTCCTCGACCATACGTCCCATATTGTCCGACTCTTCGAGCGAGATGCCGGGCATGGCACCCACGTTTATGGTAAGCGACCCTTCGTTGAAAGGCGGCAGGAAGCTGCTGCCCAGCTGCACGAAAACCGCGACGGCCGCCGCAAGCAGAGCCGCCACAACTCCTATCACCACACCCTTGCGGCGCAGAGTCCACTCCAACGAGACGGCATACCACTTCTTGAACATGCGCGAGATGAAAGGCTCCTTCTCGCTGCGCACCAGCTGCTTCTCGCCCGTAAGCATATAACTGCACATGACAGGCGTAAGCGTTATGGCCACAACCATCGACATGAAAAGCGAGACGATGAACGATATGCCCAGCGGGGTAAGCATCCTGCCCTCCATGCCGTTAAGGAAGAACAGCGGAACGAACGCGACCATCGTGATTATCGTCGCATTGATAATCGAGGAACGAATCTCGCTCGACGCCTCATATACTATTTCTATGGCGGATGTCCTGTCCTGCGGCGGCAGCAGGTGATTCTCCCTGAGGCGCCTGTACACATTCTCCACGTCTATTATCGCATCGTCCACAAGCGAACCGATGGCGATGGCCATTCCGCCCAGCGACATGGTGTTTATCGTCAGTCCGAGAGCTTTGAGCACGAGAATGGAGCCGAGAAGCGAGAGCGGCATCGCCACAAGCGATATGACCGTAACGCGCCAGTTCATCAGAAACAGGAACAGCACTATCACCACGAACAGAGCGCCCTCCATAAGCGAACGGCCTATGTTGTTTATCGAACTTTCGATAAAACGCGACTGGCGGAATATGTCGGTCGATATGTTCACACCCGCAGGAAGCGAGCCTCGCATCTCATCCACAACATGCTCTATGCGCTCGGTAAGCTCCATTGTATTCGTCTGCGGCTGTTTGGTAACGGTTATCAGCACCGCGGGCTTTCCCCTCTCCGAGGCCAGGCCGAGTTTCGGAAACGCGGCGCCAATTTTCACCTCCGCCACATCGCCCAGACATACGGGAGTCCCGTCATCCGACAGTTTCACCACCGCGGCCGCAATCTGCTCCGGCGAGGTGGTGGCCATCACGCCGCGCAGGATAAACTCGTTGCCCCACTGGTAAAGCGCTCCGCCGGAGGCATTCACGCTCATGTCCGACGAGCACGCCAGCACCTCATCCATGCCTACGCCGTAGCGCATCATCTTCTGCGGCGAAAGAAGTATCTGATACTCCTTTATGTCTCCGCCGATGACGGCCACCTGCGCCACACCGCCGGTAGAGAGCAATCTCGGACGAATCGTCCAGTCGGCTATGGTTCTCAAATCCTGCATCGAAACCTCATCCGAGGTCAGACCCAGAATCATCATCTCGCCCAGAATCGACGACTGCGGAGCCAGCACAGGCTCCTGCACCGTCGAAGGAAGCGACTCGCGCACCGTCGACAGCTTCTCGGAGACTATCTGCCGTGCCACGTATATATCGGTTCCCCAGTCGAACTCAACCCACACGACCGAGAATCCGGTGGTGGACGACGAACGGACCCGGCGCACGTCGGTGGCACCGTTGAGCGCAGTCTCGATTGTGAACGTAACGACTTTCTCGACCTCCTCGGCGGCCATTCCACCCGCCTCTGTCATAACAACCACCGTAGGCGCGTTCAGGTCAGGGAACACGTCCACCTCCATCCGCTGCGCCGTATATATTCCGGCGGCGGCGAGTATTCCGGCCAGAAGAATCACCAGAATACGGTTGTTAAGCGAATATCTTATTATCTTATTCAGCATGACACTCTACCGTTTAGTGTGAATGTGAATGGGGAATAGACGACATGGCAGCCATCTTGACATGCACGGCTCCGCGCATAACGACTCTCTCGCCCTCTTGCAGGCCAGAGAGAATCTCGACCCTGCTGCCGTCCGAATCACCGATTTTGACCTCGCGCCTCTGATAACCCTCGTCATCCAGCTGCACGAAAACGAAATAATGTCCCTGCGACTCGGTAACGGCACCGAGCGGCAGGGCTATGACTCCCTCGCGCTGCCTGCCGAGCAGATATACCTCCACCAGAGAACCCGGAAGAATGTCTCCGGCAGCCGGAAACTCGAACGTCACGGTTATAAGCGGAGAAGAGGCATCGGCAGCCATCGAGCTGGCCACACGCCGGCCGCCAATGGCGGAAAGCTCCACCAGCCGGCCGTCGGCACCGACGAAATTAGCACTCGCAATATCTTTCAGTGCCGGATAATACCTCTGCGGCACCGAGGCCACGAGTCTGAACCGGCAGTTTGCGACAATCGAGAACAGGGGGTCGCCCGTATTTACGAAATCACCCTCCCTTACACTTATTCCGGCCGCATATCCACTGTACGGAGCCTTGACGGCCACGCCTTTTCCCGACACAGCACCCAGAGCCTTCCATTCGCTCTCGGCAACGGCATACTCCTGCTGTATGTCCTCGAACTCCCTCTGCGAAATTATCTTATCGGCCAGAAGAGCCCTGGCGCGATTGAGCCTTGCCTCCGCCGCCCTGTAAGCCGCTTCGGCCTTGACAGCCACATCGCCGCCCTCCACTGTCTTCGTATCTATGTACAGCACCGGACTGCCGCCGCCGACACGCGACCCGTCGGCGAAAGACGGCACCGCAAAACGGACCACACCCGATACCGGAGCCGTCAGGACGAACGAATCGTCCTGCGCCGACACAACCTCGCCGCTGCACCTTATCACACTGCTGAACACCGACGGTTCTGCCTCCGAGACCTCGAAATCCACCCGGGCAGCCTGAGACTGCGGAAAGATAATCTCGTCAGCGGCATGCCCGCCGGAATGTTCGTCCTCGGAATGCGTGTGTCCCTCGCCCTCGGTGTGGGAATGATTATGGGAGCAGTTTTCCGAATGCACGTGCTGCGCAGTCGAACTCTTCGAGGCGCAGCCTGTCATAAATACGCAGTAGCATACAGCCACTGCAACTATAATAATATGTTTCATGATAAAAAGTTTTCGTTGTCACTGATTTTTCCCTGCTGTACACGGCGCAGCAACGGATGCCGCGCTCAGCACAGCGAAGGGGCGCGCACGGGAATGGCAGCGCGCACATAGAATACGAAAACGTCGTCTCCCGGACCGTCGTCCCGACACTCGCACAGGCACAACGAACACAGACACGGCATGCCGCATGGCAAGACCTCCGTAACTGCGAAATTATCGTTGACGACACCCGCACAATGGAGCAGCGACCTGTACGTATCATGGCCGTCAGCCTGCACCGCATCGCTGCTGACGGAGCACGCATGCCCGCAGTCGTGTCCGTGCTCATCCGTACACCCACCGCCGCAGGCATCCACGCAATGCGACATATCGAAGCAGGCCGCCGATGCGCCGTCGTGATGGTGATGCGGCATTGAAAGGGCCATCTGCATGACGGCACACAAAATAAGCGACAGCCGGGCAAATATGTTTCTGACGCCACTGTTCATATCAAAGGCAAAGATACTATTTTATTTTCAAAACTCACAGAACGGATTATCTGCATTAATTTCATAATTTTGTCCAAATTTGCTATTTTTACGACCAAACGAAGTATGATGGGCCGCTTACTTTTCATCATCTGCACGCTGGCACTGGCCGTAATATGCACCGAAGCAAGCGGCCAGAGCGTCGACTACGACTACTATCCGTATGCCGAGACGGAGACAGGTTCCGTGCCGGAAATGAATCCCGAACCCTTTTACCGTCCGGCACACAGCAAAAACTCCATGGCGCACATGCTGCGCTACATGCCGCATCCGGTTCGGTTCCGCGCGCAGGGCCTCTCGCAGAAAGACGACATAGTCATCATCGATGGCCTCAGGCTCGATGCCGCTGCCACGCACACCACTCACGGACAGATTCTTTCGGCCCTGTATGCCGGTTTCGCAGCACGGCGCGACGACATTCATTCCTCCGACGGCATAACGGCACCTGCCGGCGCAACCACGATATACACGGCCTCCGTACCGCAAAACCGCTACGGAGACAGCCGCATCTCGCTCGGCCTCACCGACCGCAGTTACAGAATCTCGCTCCGCGGCCAGACCCACATCGCATCCCGCAGCGGGAAATGGGAAACAGCGCTCTCCGCCCGCCTCAGATACGGTCCCGACGCACATGTCAAGGGAGTCTTCACCTCGTCCGCCGGATATGCCGTCTCCGTGACCCGGCACTGGAACTCCGAAGCCCGCCTTACACTCTTCTCTACCGCCGAAGCGTCGCGGCAGGGCATGCGCGCAGCGGCAGTCGGTATGACGCACCGTCTGACAGGCGACAATCTGTACAATCCGCTGTGGGGATACAGCGACGGCAAAGTCCTCAATTCCAGAATCCGCAGCGGATTCATGCCCCTGAACATACTCTCGGCCGTCATCCCGCTGAAAAACGGACACACGCTCAGCGCGGCAATAGGTCTTGTCTGCGGACAGGCAGACGTTTCGTCACTGGCATGCTTCGACGCCGTATCGCCGATGCCCGACCACTACCGGAAATTGCCGTCGGCCTCGGGACGCGAAGACACGGAACAGACCGTGGCACAGCAGTGGCAGTCCGGCAACCCGCGCTACACGCAAATCGACTGGGACGAGCTGCGGTTTCAGAACCGTTATGCCACGGGCCACGGACACTACATAATAGAGAAGCGCATCGAACATCCGGTCTCGCTGCACGCGCGCATAGGCGACACCCGCACATCCGGCCGCATGAGCATAAGCTACGGTATAGAGGCGGCGGCCGGCACAATCCGCAGATTCAAGAGAGCCGGCGACATGCTCGGCTCATCCTACGTCCTGAACATAGACCAGTACCGGACCGAGGACTTCAATTTCGGAGCCCACATACGCAACGACATCAGGCAGAAAGACATACTCGTACACAGGCATGACAGATTCGGCTACGACTACTCGATTGTGCAGTCCCGTGCGGGTGCATACTGCCGCACGGAGTACCGAAGCCGACGCATATCCGCAGCCGCAGGAGCACGGTTGCAGGCCGAAAGGATTCTCCGCAACGGCCGCTACGAGAACCCGATGTTCAGAGGCGGAGAGTCATACGGCAAAAGCGCCCCTGTAAACAATGTCTCGTATGCGTTCGACATAGACGTGAAGGGTGTGTTCGGGCCGGCGCATACGGTATACATCCATCTGGGCACATCGGCCGGACCGGCCGACTTCGACGACATATTCCTGAATCCCGAGAGGAGCAGCCGGACATTCGTACCGACCCAAAGGCGCAGCATACATACGCTCAGAGCAGGCTACGTGTTCAATCTCGCAGGTCTGTTCGAGGCGAGAATCGACCTCTTCGCACAGGGCACGCAGGGCAGCCGCCGCATTCTGCGCTACTATGACGATTTGAGCGACACGTTCTGCGATGCCGTGATTCGTTACGGAACGCTCCTGCACACCGGTGCCGACATCACCGTACAGGCGGACATAACACGCTCCCTGTCGCTGTCCGCGGCCCTGCGGTACGGATATTCCGGATACACAGGCGATGCTGCGGCCGACATCTTCGCCGATGCGGACGCCGCACCCGTCGCAAGCCGCACCGCATGCCGAATCAGAGGCATCAGAGCAGGCAACCATCCCGACGCAGTGGCGGCCGCACAGCTGTCCTTCCGCCGGAGAGGATGGTACGCCGAACTTTCGGCCTGTTACTACGGACTGAGATTCGCGGATACGAATCCGCTCTATTTCACGAGCCGCGTCAGCGGACTGGCCGCAGCGCCAGAAACAGCGGCCATGTTCACAAAGCAGACAAGACTGCCGGACGCATGCACCGTAAACCTCTCCGTAATGAAAACATTCTTCATGAACAAAGCCGGCTACATCACCGCCGGCGCAGCCGTAAACAACCTGTTATGCGACCGGGACATCATCTACGCCGCATATCCTCAGATGCGGATACTCAAAACCGGAAGCGGGATGAACCGGAGTTTCGCCCCCTCACCGCTCAAATATCTCTATGCCTACCCGCTCACAGCCCGGCTGACGGTATCGTACACTTTCTGAAACGAACGCCTATGAAAAGAATACTCTGCATACAGCTGCTTCTAATGACGGCATGCGCCGCGCGGCCTGATTTTCCCTCAACGGACGGCGGTGCACCCGAAGCCAACATCACCATAGCCCGGCTGCGCGAGGCTCTGGCCGGCGTTTCGGTCACATTGTCAGACAGCATAGTCATAGAGGGCCGCATCACGGCAACCGATGCCGCGGGCAACTTCTACAAGGAGTTCATTCTCGACGACGGTACAGGAGCCGTCGGCATCATGGCCGGAGGATTCGACCTGCACAGCACATATCCGCTCGGTATCAAGGTAGTGGTCCGGCTGTGCGGTCTGCGGTTGGCATGGAACCAGGGCGTACCGAGAATAGGACTCGCACCGGCCCCGGGCAGCGCCTACGACGTGGACTACATGCAGCACAGGGCCGTCTGCGACCGTTACATAGTACGCATTCCGGACAGCTGCCGCGTGCGTCCCGCCCTCCTGACAATCGGAGAACTCGACGCCTCGATGTGCGGACGTCTCGTACAGCTGCGCTCGCTGCATCCGGCAGACTCGGCAGACACATGGTTCGCGGCCGGCGACTACGGCTCATCGGCCAGAAGAAAATTCAAGGACCGGCAGGGAGATTCCATATACGTAATAACCAGCCGGTATGCCATCTTCGCCGATAAAACTATACCGTCCGAGGCATCGCTTACCGGAATACTATACTCGGACGGCAGAAACTTCATGCTCAGACTGCGCGATGAAAAAGATATTGATTTGCGTTAGCATGCTGATGCTTGCGGCATGCCGGACCCCGCAGCCGCATCCCCGCCTCACGAGCGTGGCGGCACTCAAAGAGTCATACGCCGGTTATCCGAGATTGCTCACGGAAGACATAAATCTCAGTCTGTGGGTAAATTCGAGCGACCGGTACGGCAATTTCTACGGTTCGCTGACCGCCCAGGACGCAACCGGCGGCATCGAGATAAAAATCGACAGCCCGGAACTTTTCAGATATTTTCCGCAGAGGGCACGCATCGACATCCGGTGTCAGGGGCTGTGGCTCGGAGCATCCGGAGGCGGAATATGCCTCGGCACCCGCCCGACATCGGGTTACTCGGTAGACCGCATCCCCGAACAGCTCGTACCAGCGCACATAACCGTCTCCGACGAAAATGCCGTGACCGCACCGGCTGCCGCGGCTACAATCGGCGCGCTGGACGCGTCGATGATATTCACGCTCGTGGGCCTGTCCGACGTGCAGTTCATCGAGGAGGAGATACTATCCACATGGGGATGCGCCGGGCAGAACACCGTCCGCCACATAATAGACCGTGCAGGCGACACGCTCGACGTCTACATCTCATCCCTGGCCGGATTCGCGGACAAGCGCCTTCCCTCCGGAAGCGGATACATCGAAGGAACACTGAACTGCTATTCGGGCCGTTACTCGCTCAGACCCTCATGGGACCGGTCGGCGGAGATGGAGGGCGAGAGATTCTGAATGCCGAACATCGCGGCGGCCGAACGCGACGTCACCCCGGCCACATGCTCCGGAGAGGTATTCTTTATCCGGGCCACGGCCTGACATACGTAGACGATATATGCGCTCTGGTTGCGCTTGCCCCTGAAAGGCACGGGAGGCAGATACGGACAATCCGTTTCCAGAACGATGTCCGACAAATCGACCGCCTCGACAAAAGGCGCCGTTCCGCCGTTCTTATATGTCACCGTTCCGCCGACTCCGAAAAGGAAATCGCCGCAGGACTTTATCCGCTCGTAATCGCTTACAGTTCCGCTGAAAGCATGCATCACGCCGCGCAGTCCCCGTCCGGCGAAATCCGACAGAACGGAGAGCATCGGCTCCATCGCATTGCGCGTATGCACGGAGAGCGGAAGGTCATGACGCAGCGCCAGCTCAATCTGCCGGCACAGCACCTCGACCTGTTCCCTCTGGCGCTCCTGCGACCAATACAGGTCCAGACCGACCTCGCCTATGCCGTAAATACGCACCGGAGGCGATTCAAGATACTGCTCCACAAGCGCCATCTGACGCTCGATTTCGTCCCTGTCCCCCACCGACGTGGGATGAAGACCTATCATCGGCAGACAATATCCCTCATACCGGCGCGCCGTGTCGAACATCGCCTCGTAACTGTCCGAATCTATCGCCGGAAGAAGCTGGAACCGCACTCCCGCACGCCTGGCCGCCTCAACCGCATCGGCACGGTCGTCGTCGAATGCCGAATCGTATATATGGCTGTGTGTGTCTATCAACATAATTTCTCGTATATATTACCGCCCTGCGAGCGCAGCAGGCCCTCGAACTCCATTTCCAGAAGCAGCGGGGCGAGCTCCGCCGCACTCGTGGCGCAAAGAACGCACAACTCGTCCGAAGATATGCTGCTCCTGTCGCCGAAACAACGCAATATACCCCGCTGGGCGTCGGTGAGTTCCGCCTCGCGCGGCTTTTCCGCAGGCACGACACCGGAATCCAAATCCCATGACATCTCGCGTATTATATCCTCCGCGCTGCATACCATATGCGCCTTCTGTGAACGTATCAGAAGATTGGGACCGAAGGAGAGCGAATCGGTGGCGCGTCCCGGAACCGCCAGCACCGTACGGTAGTAGCCGTCGGCAAACGATGCCGTGTGCATGGCGCCGCCGTCGTAAGCCGACTCTATCACGAGAGTGGCGGCACTTATACCTGCAATCAGTCTGTTGCGTGGTATGTACAAATTTCCGTTCTGATGGGTATGCGAACCGAGTTCCGAAATCACGGCTCCGCCCGCGGCAATCATCCCTGCCGCCAGCTCCCTGTTCTGCAATGGTGTAATCTCCGGCAGCACCGAGGCTACTATACCGACAGTCGGGACTCCGTAACGCACGGCCGCCCTGTGAGATGCCGAATCGACTCCGAAAGCGAGTCCGCTGACTATGCACAAATCGGGCACCCGGCGGGCCAGTTCTCCCAGAAGCCTGTCGCACATCATGAGGCCGTACTGCGTCATACGGCGGGTTCCGACCACCGACAGCATTCTTCTTCCGAGCGCTCCGACATCCCCCATGACATATATCACGGCCGGCGCATCGCAGCACTCCTTCAACAGCCGAGGGTAATGCGGACTCGAAAACGGAACGGGCACAATGCCGTTCCTCTCCGCACGTACGGCCTCCCGCTCGGCATCCTTCACCGTATCGCGCGAGGCTATCGAGCGAACCGAATCCCTGCGCAGCCCAAGTGCCGTCATCCGGTCGCAGGACATCCCGAACACCGCCTCGGCACTGCCGGCCTCACACAGCAGCTTCATCGCTCCGGCCGGTCCCAGGCCGCGCACCATCGTCAGTGCAATACTGCAAACCGTCTCCCTGTCAATCATATCACGAACCGTATTTCGGAAAACAGAAACGACTTCCTGACTCCGCCTTCGAATTCAACGATAAGCTCACCGCACGGTCCTACTCCGCGCACCGTTCCGGTCACGCGCTCCCCTGTGGGCAGCACGAACCCCGACTCGGTATCCAGACGGTACATGCGCCGCAGATAATCCGCCGCAATAACATCCGCCTCTCCGCCGCACAGCCTGCCGTAACGCCTGTCCAGCGCCACGCAGAAGGCGTCCAGCACCTGCCTGCAATCGAACTCCCGTCCGGTTTCCAGACTCATCGACGTCGGATTGGGCACCCACGGCTCGAACTGCCGCTGATTGACATTTATTCCTATCCCGACCACACAGCGGTCCATATATCCTCCGCGCAGACTCTGCTCCATGAGCACCCCCACGATTTTACGGTCTCCGACATATATGTCGTTCGTCCATTTTATCCTCGCATCCAGACCGTAACTCCCGAACATGTCCGAGAGCGAAAGCGCCACGCATTGCAAAAGCCGGAACTGCTCCGCGGCGGGCAGAAACACAGGTTCGAGCACCACGCTGAACATCAGATTCAGCCCCGGACTGCTGCTCCAAACATTGCCCCGCTGCCCGCGTCCCGCCGTCTGCGCATCGGCTACTATAACATCTCCGTGACGGTAGAACTTCTCGCGCGCCGTATCGTTGGTCGAGGCGAGCGTATCGAAAAAATGGAACCTGAACCGCATATCAGACCGCTACGCCAAAATCGCGCAAGGCATCGTTCAGCGACGTCTTCTTGTCCGTCGACTCCTTGCGCCGTCCTATTATAAGTCCGCACGGCACGCCGTACTCCCCGGCTGCGAAACGCTTCGGATAGGTTCCCGGAATAACCACCGAGCATGCCGGCACATAGCCCCGGTACTCAACCGGTTCTGGACTGCTCACATCTATAATCTTCGTGGAGCCCGTAATGACCGTATTGGCACCCAGCACCGCGTCATGGCACACATGCGCGCCCTCGACAACGATACAGCGCGAGCCTATGAAACAGTGGTCCTCGACAATCACGGGAGCGGCCTGCACGGGTTCGAGCACACCGCCGATACCGACGCCGCCGCTCAGATGCACGCGCTTGCCTATCTGCGCGCACGAGCCGACAGTCACCCATGTATCCACCATAGTACCTTCGTCCACGTAAGCCCCGATGTTCACGTACGACGGCATCATGATAGCCCCAGGCGCCACATAGGCCCCGTAGCGCGCCACGGCGGGAGGCACAACCCTCACACCGGAGGCCGCGAAATCGTGTTTCAGGTCTATCTTGTCGTAAAACTCCAACTCGCCGGCATTCATGGTGCGCATCTTGCTTATGGAGAAATACATGATAACGGCCTTCTTGACCCACTCGTTGACTTTCCAGCGGCTCTCGCCCAGAGGCACGGCCGTACGCAGCGCACCCCGGTCGAGCAGTTCCACAGTGCCGCGCACGGCATCGGCGTACTGCGGCTGCGAGAGAAGAGTCCGGTCGAGCCAGCACTCCTCTATAAGACGTTCAATATTTTCGTACATAGCAGTATTTTGTTTAGAATATATGCAAATGTAGGTTTTTAGGCCGAGATGTACAAAATCTTTTGTACTTTTGTCTTCCGTGTCGGAGTGCGCAGCACGCTGACCGACTGACCCGAACAAGAACCGACGAATGAAAAAATTCACGATTATCTGTCTGGCCGCCGTCGCGCTGTCGGCCGCCGGATGCAAATGCCATAAGACAATACACATGCTACCGTATCCAGAATCTCCGCGCGAGGATGTCACGGACGTATATTTCGGCCGCCGGGTGGCCGACCCGTACCGCTGGCTCGAAGACCCCGAAAGCCAGCGCACCAGCCACTGGGTGGCGGCGCAGAACCGCGTCACATTCGACTACCTCTCGCAAATACCGTTCAGGGACGCTATCCGGGACCGCATAGAACAGCTCTGGAACTACCCCAAGGAGGGCATCCCCCGTCAGGTGGGCGAATACTATTTCGTAATGCACAACGACGGATTGCAGAACCAGAGCGTCCTGTACCGTCAGAAAGGGACGGACGGCCCCAGAGAGGTATTCCTCGACCCGAACACCCTGTCGGACGACGGCACCGTGGCGCTGGGATTCATCTCCTTCTCTCCGGACGACAGATACATGGCCTACGGAGTCTCGTCCGCCGGGTCGGACTGGGTGGAGATACATGTCATGGAGACTCGCTCCGGCAGGGAACTCTCCGACAGAGTCCGGTGGGTGAAGTTCTCCGGCGCAGAGTGGACCGCCGACTCGAAAGGATTCTATTACAGCCGTTACGACGCCCCGCAACAGGGTCGCGCATACTCCGACAAGAACGAGTGCCAGAAAGTCTGCCTGCACACAATAGGCACTCCGCAGAGCGCCGACAGGCTTATCTATCAGGACAGGGAGCATCCGCTGCGCTACTTCTCGGCACAGCGAAGCGACGACGGACGATACCTCTTCATCAACTCCTCGGAAGGAACGTCCGGCTCCGAGATACTGTACCGTCCCACTGACGGCAAACAGGGCTTCCGCACACTGTGCGCCGGATTCGAGAACGACTACACCGTAATTTACAGCTCGGACGACCAGGCGTACGTCTACACCAACGACGGCGCGCCCAACGGCCGTCTGATAAGAATCGGACTGAAAGACCCGCACGACATCTCCGACATCATACCCGAGAAAGAGAACATGCTCGAAAACGTCTCGCGCGTGGGCGACTGTTTCATCGCCACATATCTGGAAAACGCCGTGAGCAGGTGTTACCAGTACACACAGGACGGAGAGGAAGTGCGCGAAATCGGGTTCGAGACCGCCGGCTCGGTATCCGGCATGCGTTCCGACGACAGACACAGCACAACGTTCTATGCCCTGACGTCGTACCTTTTCCCCGCCTCGATTTACTCCTACGACACCGAGACCGGAGTCTCCGAACTGTTCTGGCAGCCGGAGCTTAGATACGACCCCAAAGATTTCGTAACCGAACAGATATTCTTCCCCGGCAAGGACGGCGAGCGCATCTCGATGTTCGTCTCCCACCGCCGCGGCCTTAAACTCGACTCCGGCAATCCGACGCTGCTGTACGGATACGGAGGATTCAACATATCGCTCACCCCAGGATTCAACCCCTCCAACATATTCTTCATGGAGCAGGGCGGCGTGTACGTCGAGGTGAACCTGCGCGGAGGCGGCGAATACGGCGAGCGCTGGCATCGGGCCGGAATGCTCGAAAACAAACAGAACGTGTTCGACGATTTCATCGCCGCCGCCGAGTACCTGATAGAAAACGGATACACATCGCGGGAGAAACTCGCCATCTCGGGCGGCTCGAACGGAGGACTCCTCGTCGGAGCCTGCCTCACACAGCGTCCCGACCTGTTCGCCGTGGCGCTTCCGGCCGTCGGCGTGATGGACATGCTGCGCTACCATCTGTTCACAATCGGATGGGGTTGGAGCGTGGAATACGGCAACAGCGAGAGCGAGCAGCAGTTCGAATACATATATAAATACTCCCCGCTGCACAACATCCGCAAGGGCGAGTGCTATCCTGCCACGCTAATCACCACCAGCGACCACGACGACAGAGTCGTTCCGGCCCACTCGTTCAAATTCGCCGCCGAACTGCAATACGCGCAGGGCTGCGAGACTCCGGTTCTGATACGCATAGAGACCAACGCCGGACACGGCGCAGGCAAACCGACATCGAAACGCATCGACGAGGCCGCGGACAAATTCGCATTCCTCTTCCACAACACGAACACAAACGTCAAAAACATAAAATAAATGAAAGTCTACAAATTCGGCGGCGCATCGGTAAAATCGGCCGATGGCGTGCGCAACCTGAAATATATAGTCGAGGACTGCACCGAGCCTCTGTTCATCATCATCTCCGCAATGGGCAAGACGACCAACGCGCTCGAAGAGGTTCTGGACGCAGTAATGAAAGGCAGCAAGACGCGTGCGGCGGAGACATTCTCGAAAATCGAGGACTACCACAACTCCATCATAGCGGAACTCTTCCCGCGTCAGGACATTCCGGCATCGGTTCTCAAACTCTACAAGGAGTGCCGCCAGATTATCGACTCTCCGACTCCGCACAGCAAGGATTTCGAACGCATGTACGACTCTATCGTCAGCTTCGGCGAACTTATATCAACGACCATCATCTCCGAATATCTCAACTCGCGCGGCGTGCGCAACCACTGGGTCGACATGCGCAAATGCTTCATAACCGACAACAACCACAAGTACGCCAACGTGGATGCCGACATATCCACCATCCTGCTCGGCAAGGAGATTGAGAACGCCACCGAGAACATATTCATCGGCCAGGGATTCATCGGAGCGACGATAGGCGGACAAACCACAACGCTGGGACGCGAGGGTTCGGATTATTCAGCGGCCGTCACAGCATCTATTCTCGACGCAGAGAGCGTCTCGATATGGAAAGACGTGGTGGGAATCCTGAACGCCGACCCCAAGATATTCCCCGACACTACATACATTCCAGAACTCACGTACCTCGACGCCATAGAACTTGCTTACAGCGGAGCGCAAATCATCCACCCGAAGACTATCAAACCGCTGCAAAACAAGAACATCCCTCTGTTCGTCCGTCCGTTCAGCGACAAAACGGCTCGGGGCAGCGTCATAAAGGGCGAGATAGAGAGTCCGGTCGAGATTCCCATTCTGATTCTCAAACGCCGGCAGGTTCTTTTCACCATCCGTCCGCAGGATTTCTCGTTCGTGCTCGAAGAACGTCTGGCGAAGATATTCACCCTCCTGGAAAAGTACAACATCAAGACGAACCTCATACAGACCTCCGCGGTAAGCATGAGCCTGTGCGTGGACGACTCCCGCTATCTGGACCAGGCCGTCGAGGAGTTCACAGAGGAGGGATTCCTGATTAGCTGCGAGACCGGCATGGAGCTGCTCACCATAAGAGGTTACAACCAGAAGCTGCTCGACCAGTACGGAGGCGACAACCAGACGGTACACCTGGTGCAGCGAACCCAGAAAATCGTGCGAATCGTCCGCATGGAAGGTTCCGCCATTCTATAACAAGCGTACACATACGCCACGGAATCCCGGTTTCACAGCCACGGACAAACACACAGGCTGTGAAACCGGATTCATTGAATTAACAGCAGTACAACTAATAATATAGGTATATGGGAAAGCCGTTTATTCTGACCGTTTTGGCGGTGTTGGCCACATGGCTTGCCGCCGCAGGACCGGCATCCGCTATTCCGGCCGGTGAATGCTCCGGCCCGGCGGCAGAGTTCGACGACACCGCATGGAGCGAGCCAGCTGCGGGCACTGTCAATATCCCCGACAGGGCATTCCGCAAATATTGCATGGAGAATTTCGACACGGACGGCGACGGCAAAATTTCATATGCCGAAGCTGAAAAAGTCGAAAAAATCGACTGTCACTCTCGAAAAATATCATCCCTCAACGGAATAGAACACTTCACCAACCTGACGGAACTCAACTGCGCAAGCAACGGCATAAAGAAGCTGAATCTAAATCGAAACCCCAGGTTGACAGGACTCAGATGTTTCGGCAACCGACTCACGGCACTCGACGTCAGCGGCTGCACTGCTCTGACCGAACTCGATTGCGGCAAAAACAGGCTCCATACGCTTGATGTCGGTGATTGTCCCGCACTGAAAATACTCAGAGGCTGCGACAATCAGCTCACGGCACTCGACGTCAGCGGCTGCGCCGAACTGAGATGGTGCGACTGTTCTGACAATCAGCTTACAGCACTTGACGTCAGCTGTTGCCCGCAATTGGCAATACTCTTTTGCGACGGCAATCATTTCACCACGCTCGACCTGAGCGGCCGAACAGAACTATACTGGCTCTACTGCTGCTACAATCAACTTTCGGAGCTCAATGTCCGAGGCTGCGCCGCACTGAATGACCTCAATTGTTTCGACAACCGACTCACGGAACTCGACGTAAGCGGTTGTACTAAGCTGAAAAAACTCAATTGTCGCAACAATCAAATATCCCTGCTCGACATCGGCGATTGCATGGCTCTGACCGAACTCGATTGTTTTAGGAACCAGCTTACGACACTCGATGTAGGCAACCGCGCGGCTCTGACTAAACTTTCTTGCAGTTCCAACAAGCTCACGGAGCTCGATGTAAGTGGTTGTACGAAATTAACGACACTTTTTTGCGACTTCAATAAACTCACGGAGCTCGACGTAAGCAGCTGCACCTCATTGGGAATGCTTACATGTAGTTTTAACAGCATCCCGGAACTCGACGTCAGTGCCTGCCCCAAATTATGGTACCTCAATTTTTTCAGAAATCGGCTCACGACACTCGATATCAGCGGCTGCACCGTATTACGGCATATCAGTTACGGCTCCAATCTGCTATCACAGCTCGACATAAGCAACTGCCCTGTATCGTTGGAGAGTTATAAGGGCAATTATTCCCACCAAATCAAGACAGAGAACGGATACCTCCCGATGACATTGCTGGTCAACAAGGCGCAGCAAGACCAAATCAAGCCGCATCAGGTCAAGCGTTGCCGCAAATTCGGCATCACGGTCGTCGAAAAGCAGCCCTGAGCACACATATGCATAATAAAAAAGAGCATCAGAAAAAATCTGGTGCTCTTTTTGCTATATAGACAGCGATATCCGATTTTTTTATAAATTTACATTCGACATAAACACTCCCCGGATTGGAGACATAACCGTAACGGTATTTTTTCATCCGGACCCATCATTTTCTGCAAACCGGTTTGACCTGAAAAACCGGTGCCGGAAATGGAAACAACAGCTCGAACGGAAATAACAGGCAAGAGACCTTGTTACAATAGTATTTTGCTAAATATTAGCATTATACCATTTAACAATGTCTCCGCTACGCGTATCAACGTCAAAAATACACTAACAACAAAGACCAATACTCGAATATATACGCACCGCAACTGCTTAGCCTACAAACTTGTAGTTAAATCTAATTTTAATATTGCAGTAATTTGTAGGATGACAAACCAAAGAAAAAAGGAATTAACAGACCAAGTCGTCAGAAAACTGATTAAAATGCGCAAGGAAAAAAATCTGACACAGGAAAACGTAAGATTCGACCTGGACATCAACATCGGAAGAATCGAGTGCGGAAAACACATGCCGAATCTCCCAACCATCGACCGTTTGGCGACATATTACGGCTCCCAGTTATGCAAATTTTTCGAAGACATCAAATGACTACCGAATATTGACACTCAGTGCGACCGGATTTCACCATACATGGAATCCGGTCGTTTTTTCAGATTAACGAGCTGTCACACTTACAGCCGGTCTATCTGTCACCCAGCAGATTTTCGGCCTGGCGAAGGGCTGCATCCGTAATATCGCTTCCGCTCAGCATCTTGGCTATTTCCTCGACTCGGCGCCCTCTGTCGAGCATCTCGATGCCGGTCTTTCCGTCCTGCTTATAGACTCTGAAATGCCGGTCGCCCTTGCCGGCAACCTGCGGCAGATGCGTAATATTGATAATCTGGCAGCCGCGGCTCATCTCGTTTATAATCTCGCCCATCGCGTCGGCCACTCTGCCCGACACTCCGGTATCTATCTCGTCGAATATCACCGTCTCGATACCCGCACGGCCTGCCGACAAGGCTTTCAACGCAAGCATCACACGCGAAATCTCACCTCCCGAGGCAATCTTCTCTATCGGCCGCGGCTCCATGGTACGGTTTGCCGAGAACAGGAAACGCACATCGTCCCCTCCGTCCTGTTTCAACGACTGGCGAGGCGTCACGGAGACACAGAAACGCACATCCTCCATCCCGAGCCTGCGCAACAGCGAGACAACCTGACTCTCTATTACAGGGGCAGCGGCAGTACGGTTTCCGCTTATGGCGGCGGCAAGCTCCGCAGCACCGGCTTCGAGCTGCATCCGTCTGTTTTCCATCTCGGCAATCTGCTCCTCACATGAATCGACGGCAGACAGACGCGCCTCGAAATCATGTTGCAGTTCGATAAGTTCCCCGACAGTACGGACTCCGTGTTTCTGCTGCAAGGCATAAATCAAATCCAGACGCCGCGAGACCTGTTCCAGACGCTCCGGGTCCGACTCCACACGCTGTGCCTCGCTCTCGGCTTCCCGTTGCAGGTCCCGCAGTTCGAGTATCACTGAGGAGAGTCTGTCAGCCATCTCCACACCCTTCGCATAATGCTCCCTGCAAGCGACGAACGAGTTGTAATATGTTTTAAGCATCGACAGCACGCCAGTCTCATCCTGAGACAGTCCGTAAACAGTCTGTTCCAATGCCTCACGGATTGTATCCGCGCCCGTAAGCTCTCCGAGCAACTCCTCGCAACGCTCCTGTTCGCCCTCGGCAAGCGCCGCGGCAGTGAGTTCCTGAACCTGAAAACGCAGATATTCGGCATCGCGGGCACCCTGGGCTGCCTGCTGCCGCAGCTTTTCGAGATTGCGGCGTACCGAACCAAGCTCCGCGAACACGGCGCGATACTGCGACAGCAACTCCTCGTGTCCGGCTACCGAATCCACGACACCGATTCGGAAATCGTCCTCACGAATAAGAAGATTCTGATGCTGGGAATGTATATCTATAAGTCTGCCGCCTATCTGACGCAGCACAACGAGCGACACCGGCAAATCATTGACATACGCACGGCTCTTGCCCGAAGCGTTCACAACGCGGCGAATCGTCGTGGTGGCGGAAAAATCCAGGTCGTTCTGCTCGAAGAACTCTTCCAATTGCAGACCGGCGACATCGAAAACACCTTCGATGACACAGTTTCTGCCGCCGTCCATCTGAACGCCCGACTCGGCCTTGTCGCCCAGAAGCAGCCCCACGGCCCCGAGCAGAATGGACTTTCCGGCCCCGGTCTCTCCGGTGATTATATTCAGTCCCGTCCCGAAATCCATTTCGAGACTCTCTATCAAAGCATAATTTTCAACCGACAGATGACGAATCATGACAGCAAGACCAATGTTTATTGTTTACCGTTTTACGGATACGCTCTATCTCGTCCACTATACGACAGGCCGCCTGTCTCTTGTCTTCAAGCGGGAAATCGCGTCTGCCCGAGCCGTCGATAAACGATATTTTGTTTGTTCCCGTTCCGAAACAGGCTCCCTTGTCACGAAGCGAATTGAGGACTATGAAATCGAAATTCTTGCGCACCAGCTTCTCTGTCGCATTCTCCTGCTCATGGTCGCTCTCCAACGCGAACCCCACAAGTATGCGGCCGTTCTTGCGCTGACCGAGACTCGCGGCAATATCGCGCGTGCGACACAGACGGATGCACATGTCGTCGTCGCTCTTTTTCAGTTTCGTATCGCTCACTTGCAGCGGCGTATAATCCGCCACGGCAGCGCACATCACAGCACCGTCCGCCGCTTCGAACGCTTCGAGCGTCTTCTCGTACATCTGCCCGGCAGACAACACATCCACCCGCTTCACACCCGCAGGCGTCGGAAGCGACGTCCGGCCGCTGACAAGAGTCACGGCCGCCCCGCGCGATGCAAGAACGGCGGCAATGGAATATCCCATCGTTCCGGTCGAATGGTTCGAGATGAAACGCACCGGGTCTATACTCTCCACGGTAGGTCCCGCAGTAACGACAAAACTCGTTCCGGCCAGCGGGCCGCCTTTCGAGAAAAACAGTTCCAGACTGTCGGCTATATCCTCCGGTTCGGCCATACGACCCTTGCCGTCCAGACCGCTGGCAAGCTCTCCCGAGGCAGGCTCTATGACATGCACGCCAGCCCCCCGCAAAGATTTCAGATTGGCCTGCGTCGTGCTGTGGGCATACATGTCCAAATCCATCGCCGGAGCGACGAATACATCGCACTTGGCCGAAAGATATGTTGTAAGCAGCAGATTGTCGGCAACCCCCGCAGCCATCTTCGCAAGCGTATTGGCCGTCGCCGGAGCGACAAGAAAGACATCGGCCCACTGTCCGAGCGAGACGTGACTGTTCCACTCGCCGTTTTCGGGATTGAAGAACTCGACGAGTATAGGATTGCGGCTGAGGGTGGCCATCGTAAGCGGAGTGATGAACTGTTTGGCCAGAGGCGTCATCACGACCTTCACCTCCGCTCCGCGCTTAACCAGAAGACGGGTCAGCACGGCCGCCTTGTATGCGGCTATGCTACCCGTTACGCCCAGTAATATGTGTTTGCCTTCAAGCATACGGATTCCTTGTCTGTTTACATGCCGCTCCGCAGAACACTGCATGCGTGCACTGCGGAACACACACCTCGGACCGGCGGCCCCGACTACTTCTCGGATGCAGCGCCGTCCGGCTCGCGGAAATAGACCTCGCCGTCCAGAAACTCCTCGGTGGCGATTATGACCGGTTTGGGAAGCCGCTCGTAATAGCGCGATATCTCTATCTGCTCGCGGTTCTCGAAGGTCTCTTCCAGAGAATCCTGCGTAGTGGAGAAGTCTTCGAGTTTGCTGACAAGCTCCTGCTTCATTTCCGAGGCAATCTGGTTGGCACGTTTGGCTATAATAGCCAACGATTCGTAAACATTACCGGTAGGTGCGTCTATATCCACCAATTTACGTGTTACCGTATTGTTTGGGATATTACTTTTTTTCAGTTCCATTGAACAATATGTTTTCGTTTTTGATTATATCCTGCTCCTGCTGCGGAATATCCTGTCGGGCTATGAAACTCTTGGCCTCGTCATAAATCTTTTTCAGCTCCTTGGAGTATTCGCTGTCCGGGAATTCCGACACAAAGTTATAGTAATAGTCCATCAATGTCAAATAGCGGTCCTTCTGCAACGATACGTAAGAGTTTCTGGAAAGCAGATACTGCGATTTGAGCATGAGATACATGGCTTCCTTGCGGTGCGCCGAGGCCGGATACTTGTCCAGAGCGTTCTGCAACGCCACGACAGCAGACTTGTACTTGCCTATGGTATAGTACAGCTTCGCGTTTTCGAAAGTCTTGTCGTGCAGCTTGTTCATGAGCTCCTGTTTCTTTTCGAGCAGCGAGGCGCGCTTGTCCGAGGCAGGATACCGTTCCAGATACTCGTTGATGGCGATGATTGCCTGCATCGATGTGGCCTGGTCGCGCTGCGGGTCGGGCGACAGGTAGTAGAAACCCAGCGCATACATGTACTCGACATGCTCTATGAACACGCTGGACGGAAAGCGCTTGCGGAATATGTCGCACGCAGTGCTGCTGGCATCGAAGTAACCGCCCTTGTAGAGCGACGCCGCAGTGTAGTATGCTACCGAGTCCTCGCGCGGAGTACCGACATATACCGGCGCGAGCTGTTCCAGAAGCGTGCCCGCCTTCTGATAATTGCCGGCCGAGTTCTTGTCCGAACCCTTCTTGGTCGCGTAATAATACTCCAAAGCCCTCTTGTATTTCAGGTCGTAGTCCATACTTTTCAGCAGACGGTTGTAGCTTACGGGCTTTTCCTGCTTCGGTTTTTTCGCTTTCTGTCCACCGGCCGCAAAGACGCGCTGCCCGCCGAAAGCGAGCATCGCCGCAGCCAGAGTCACGGAGACGAGTAGATGACGGAAACTGTTCATTAAATCTTTCTTTTTTAAGTCTGCGACCGGCAGCCGGACCGCAGGCGGTGACATTTACAGCGTAAGGCGCAAAAACCAACGCAAAGTTACACATTTTTAACGACAGCAAAAAAAAATATATTGTTTTTTATCTCTCCGCCCGAAGCATCCGAGTCCCGTTTAAAAGCGTGCTCCGCAAACCGCGTCCCGGCCATCTAAGTATTTATACCCATTTATTTCGCCGCATATCGAAAACAGTTTCGGCGGCAGATGCTTTTCTGAAAGAAATTCGTATTTTTGCGTTTGTTTAGACAACACTCAAAAAATTCATTATAACAATGGTTGACATCTTAGACAGACTCGAAAAAAACGCCGGAGGTCCTATCGGCATGTACCAGAAGTACAGCCACGGATACTTCTCGTTTCCCAAACTCGAAGGCCCTATCGGCCCGCACATGACTTTCCGCGGAAAGCCGATGCTCAATTGGAGCCTCAACAACTATCTGGGACTCGCTAATCACCCCGAAGTGCGCGAGGCCGACGCAAAGGGTGCCGCCGACTACGGCATGGCCGCCCCGATGGGCGCCCGCATGATGAGCGGACAGACCAAATATCACGAACAACTCGAACGCGAACTGGCGGCTTTCGTCGGCAAGGAGGACGCATTCCTTCTCAACTTCGGCTACCAGGGAATGATTTCCATAATCGACTGTCTGGTGACTCCGCGCGACGTCATCGTCTATGACGCCGAGGCTCACGCCTGTATCATCGACGGCATGCGCATGCACCGCGGCAAACGCTTCGTATTCGCACACAACGACATGGCTTCGCTGCGCAAACAGCTCGAACACGCCACCAAAGTGGCCGAGGAGAACCGCGGCGGTATCCTGGTGATTACCGAAGGCGTATTCGGCATGAAGGGCGACCTGGGCAAGCTCGACGAAATAGTGGCGCTCAAAAAGGAATTCAGCTTCAGACTCCTCGTGGACGATGCCCACGGATTCGGAACAATGGGTCCCGGCGGACGCGGTACGGCCGCTCATTTCGGAGTAGTGGACGGAGTGGACGTGCTCTTCAACACATTCGCAAAATCCATGGCCGGCATCGGCGCATTCGTCAGCTCGCACAAATGGCTCATCGACTTTTTGCGCTACAACATGCGTTCGCAGCTCTACGCCAAGAGCCTGCCTATGCCGAT
>CAYXGF010000001.1:32217-98024 GCA_964464465.1 uncultured Alistipes sp.
CCGATGGTTATGGGTGCGCTCAAACGTCTCGACCTGATTCGCAAGCACCCCGAGTATCAGGAAAAACTCTGGACAATCACCCGCGCGCTGCAACAGGGATTCCGCGATAGAGGATTCGACATCGGAGGCACACTGTCGCCCGTAACGCCAGTGTATATGAAAGGCGGCGTCGAGGAGGCAACCAACATGGTCGTAGACCTGCGCGAGAACCACGCGCTGTTCTGCTCGATTGTGGTTTATCCCGTCATCCCGAAAGGCGAAATCATTCTTCGTATCATTCCTACCGCATCGCACACCCTGGAAGACGTACAGTACACGCTCGACTGTTTCAGCTCCATCCGCAGCAAACTCCTCGCCGGCGAATACCAGAAACCGATGCCCAACATGTCGGACATGCACTACGAGGAGGAACTCAGAAATTCTGAAAAATAATGAAACGGTTACTCGTTTTTTCTCTGGCGGCCTTCATGGCGCTTGGCACGGCGGCGGCAAAACCGAAACCCAGAATCGTCGCGCACCGCGGATACTGGAACACGGAAAGTTCGGTGCAGAACTCGATAAGTTCGCTGCGCAATGCCATGAACGCACCCCTGTTCGGCTCCGAGTTCGACGTCTGGATTACGGCCGATGACATACCGGTGGTATTCCACGACAGAAAGACGAAGAACGGACTGCAAATCGAGAAAGCCACACTTGCGCAGCTGCGCACGGAAGCCGAGAAGCTCCCCAACGGAGAGCCTATCCCGACGCTCGCAGAGTATCTGGAAGCATTCCGGCCTGCCGGAACCAAACTCGTTCTGGAAATCAAGACCCACTCCACACCCGAGCGCAACCGCCGGGCCGTGGAGCTGATTCTCGAAGAGGTCAGAAAAGCCGGAATAAAACGCAAGAGCATAGAGTACATAGCCTTCGACTGGCAGATAACCGTCCAGCTGGCAGAAGCCGGCACCGGTTCGATGGTCTCATATCTCAACGGCGACAAGACGCCCCGGGAACTCAAAGAAGCCGGCATAGACGGATTCGACTACTCGGTAGGCGTGCTCAAAAAGCATCCCGAATGGATTGAGGAGGCCAGAAAACTCAGGCTGAACACCAATGTCTGGACCGTCAGACCCGAAGACATGCAGCATTTCATCGACGCAGGCGTGAACTATATCACGACAGACTACCCGGCCGAACTGTTCCTGAAACTGAACAGCAAGAAGAAATAACGAGTCATAACCTTAAAGGCAGAGGCGGAACGCGCATGCGTTCCGCCTCTTTCCGTTGTCGGCAATCGCACCGGTCTACCCGGCATAATCGACCCACACCTTCATTCTGCCGGCCTGGCGGTTGTCCCATACATGATACGGTACGAACCTCAGACGACTGTCACCCGTGACAGCCTCGATAACCATCACACCGCCGAGCAGATTCTCGTCGAAGCGCTCCGTAAACTTCGTATCGGGAGTTATCACCGCATCGGCTATCTGCGCATTATCCGTCTCTTCAAGACAATACACAACCGGTCCGCGCATCACGGCTCTCTTGCCTACATTCGCCGCAACGCGCGGGTCTGCCTCGACAACACGCACCGGCATATCGAACGACACTTTGACCACATCGTCCTTTTTCCACGTCCGTTCTATTACGAGATAGCCGTCCTTCACCTCGGCCCTGTGACTGCCGTCGACCGAGTAGCTGTAATTGCTGCACCATTCGGGAATACGTATTTTAAGCGCGAAGTCGCATTTGCGCTGCGGTCTTACCATTATGCTCACATCGCCCGACCAGGGGAAACCGGCACTCTGCTCCACCGTCACCCTGCCGCAGGCCAAATCCACCGTCGTGCTGCTGCCGATGAACATGTTCACCCACAAGGCATCATCGGACACAGCATACACATAGTTGCCGACCGACGGAATGAAACGTGACAGGTTGCTCGGACAGCAAGCCGTACCGTACCACGGCCTGCGGTGATGATTGCCCGCCGATTCCAGCGGATTCACATAGAAAAACCGGTCGCCCGAAAGCGATATGCCGGACAGCACGCCGTTGTAGATGCAGCGCTCCATGACATCGACATACCTTGCATTGCCGCTGAACATGTTCAGACGCTGGTTCCAGTATACCATTCCTATGGCGGCGCACGTCTCGCAGTAGGCCTCGGCATTGGGCAGGTCGTACTGCTCGGTGAATCCCTCGTTCCGGCGCGACGAACCTATTCCTCCGGTGATATACATGCGCGTGCCCGTCACGTCGTCCCACAGACGGTTCATGGCGCCCAGATACTCGTCGCTGCCCGTCGCAGCCGCCACGTCAGCCATACCGGTGAACATGTACATGTCCCTGACGGCGTGGCCGCTGATATATTTCAAGTCCCGCACCGGATATTCATCCATAAAGTATCCCTTGCTCTGAATCGGCCATTTCACATGGTCGTGTCCGCGCTGCTCCAACAGCCAGTGCGCAAGGGTCAGATAACGCTTCTGCCCCGTCACTCTGTAAAGTTTCACCAGAGCAAGCTCTATCTCCTGGTGTCCCGGCACCCACACACGTTTGCCCTCGCCGAAAGTGGCGTCTATATGGTCGGCAAAACGAACGGCGGTTTTCAACAGCTTGTCCTTGCCGGTGGCGTTGCGGTACGCTATCGCGGCCTCTATAAGATGACCGGCACAGTACATCTCGTGCATCGTCATGTCGGTCCAGCGTTTGTCAAGGCCGTTTATTATATAATATGTCATCAGATAGCCGTCCGGCTGCTGCGCTGCGGCTATGACGTCGATGATTCTGTCCACACGCGCTTCCAGCTCGGCGTTAGGATTGTTGACCAGAGAGTATGCCACTCCCTCTATCATCTTGTAGACATCCGAATCATCATAGAATATGCCCTTGAACACACCCTGCTTCAATCCTGCGGCAACCTCGAAATTGTCTATGCGGGCGGTGTGTTTCTCGCACTGGTTTATACATGCATCGAGCGATACGGATGCCACTGTGTCGAGCTTCGGGGTCCAGAAAGCATCGTTAATAGCAACCCGGGAGAAATCTACCGGCAGGTTGCTCTCCAAAACACGGTCCTGCGCATAGAGACTGCTGCCGCAGAAGGCAAATGCGGCCATACAAAGACCGATGGCGGAATGTTTCATAAAATTTATCAGTTTTTACAGTTAATAATTTCACGCAATATACATAAAAAAAACATCATGACAAAACAGACATATAAATGGAGCGAGGCGGAACAATCGTTCCGCCTCGCTCGCCTTTGCGCAATGCCTCGTTTGGCAGCTGTTTTTTTAATTTTATTTTATATTATCCGAAACTGCTATCGGACAGATTCCTTTTCCGAACCATAACCAACAACCGGCTATTTTCAAAAGTTCATCAAAGAAACAGACCGGAGAAAAACCTCACCGAAGCCCTAAAATACCTGAGGCCCTTGCGAGGGAGCACACCGGAAATAAAACCCCAAACAGCTTCTCCAAAAGTTAGTCTATCAGCGAGAAACGTTTGTAAGCTACAACGGTAGCCTCCTTGTCCGCTTCCTTGATATACTGTTCTACGGTAATCTTGTTGTTCTTAACCAGCGGCTGGCTCAGAAGCGTATTCTCTTTGAGGAATTTGCCCACCTTGCCTTCGGCAATCTTGTCGAGCATGGCCTCGGGCTTGCCTTCCAGACGAGCCTGCTCACGGCCAATCTCACGCTCCTTGTCGATAACGGCCTGCGGACAGTCCGCAGCCGAAATAGATACGGGAGCCATTGCGGTAGCCTGCATAGCCACATCCTTGGCAACCTGCTCGTCGATAGGCTTGTTGAAACCTACCAGAGTACCGAGCTTGAAGTTGATGTGCACGTATGCGGCACAGTAGGGAGCCTCGATTTTTGCATAGTAAGGCAGTTCCACTTTCTCGCCGGTCTGACCGCTCTTCTCGGTAACCATGTCGGCAACCGTAATACCTTCGTCGTTCTTGGTTTCGAGCAGAGTCTGCAAATCCTCTATGTCGCCCTTCACAGCCACTTCGAGAATCTGATTGGCCGAAGCCGTGAACTCGGAGTTCTTGGCAACGAAGTCGGTCTCGCAGGCAAGACAGAGCATATAGGCTTTCTCGCCGACTATCTTGGTCACGACCACACCTTCGGTAGCGCTGCGGTCCGCACGTTTGTCGGCCACGAGCTTACCCTTCTCGCGGATAATATCTTTCGCCTTTTCATAGTCGCCTTCCGCCTCCATGAGTGCTTTCTTGCAATCCATCATACCGGCACCCGTCATCTTGCGGAGCTTTGCGACATCAGCAGCTTTGATTTCCATGTTTTCTCTCTTTCTTTTAATGTGTTAATTACTCTGCGCTCTGCTCGGCAGCCTGCTCGGGCTGCTCGGCAGTAGCTTTCACGGCCTTCTTGATACGCGGCTTAGCCTCTTTCGGAGCGTCTTTCTCCTTGGCGGCAGCCTCGGCAGCTTCCTTCTCCTTTTCGAGTTTGCGCTCGGTAAGACCTTCGCTTATAGCCTCGCACATTGCATCCAGAACGACAGAGATGGATTTGGCAGCATCGTCGTTGGCCGGAATCACGTAATCGATATTGGTCGGGTCGCAGCAGGTGTCGACCATTGCGAATACCGGGATGTTCAGACGGTTGGCCTCCTTAACGGCATTGGCCTCTTTCTGAACGTCGATTACGAAGAGTGCGGCGGGCAGACGCGTAAGGTCCGCGATAGAGCCGAGGTTCTTTTCGAGTTTGGCTCTCTGACGCGAGATTTGAAGTTTCTCACGCTTCGAGAAGTTGTCGAAGGTTCCGTCGGCAGTCATCTTGTCGATGGTAGCCATCTTCTTCACGGCCTTGCGGATGGTCGGGAAGTTGGTGAGCATACCGCCGGCCCAACGCTCGGTGACGTAAGGCATGCCGACAGCCGAAATTTTCTCGGCAACGATATCCTTGGCCTGTTTCTTAGTGGCGACGAACAGCACGCGGCGGCCACCCTTGACGATTTGTTTGAGGGCGGCGGCGGCCTCGTCTATCTTTACGACCGTCTTGTGCAGGTCTATGATATGGATTCCGTTCTTCTCCATGAAGATATACGGAGCCATCTTAGGATTCCATTTTCTTTTCAGGTGACCGAAGTGGGCGCCTGCTTCCAATAATTGTTCGAAATTAGTTCTTGCCATTTTCTTTTGTTTTTTAATTTTCGTTTTACTCTTGACTTCAATCCGGACAAGGTAGCGACTCCGCGAAACACTGAGACAGTCCGCCGGATTTTCCGCAGTCGGGCAACGTGCCGGTAGTGCCTAAAAAAGACAATCCTGCAAGTTTTCGGGTCTCCGGCGCATTTACGCCGCAATGCGGCACCGCATCACGATGGTACGCACTGTCGGCTTAGGCCGCCGGTTCCACGCCCGAACCGTGCAAAAAGGCAAACGCAGATAAAATATACTAACGTTTGCTGAATTGGAATTTGCGGCGTGCACCCGGCTGTCCAGGTTTCTTTCTCTCCACCTCGCGCGGGTCGCGGGTGAGGAATCCGTTCTTTTTGAGAACCGGACGAAGTTCGGCGTCGATTTCGCAAAGAGCGCGCGCGATACCCAGACGTGCGGCCTCGGCCTGACCCTTGATACCGCCGCCGTCGAGGTTGATTGTTATATCGTAGCTCTCCGTAGCGTTGATTACAAGCAGAGGCTGTTTAACCACGAACTGGAAGATATCCAGCGGGAAGTATGTTTCCAACGGCTTCTTGTTGATGGTGATGTTACCCTTGCCGGGCTTGACGAAGACACGAGCGACTGCGGCTTTTCTGCGTCCTACTGTATTGATTACTTCCATGACCGAACTTACTTAATCTCGTTTAACTTAATTTCAGTGGGGTTCTGAGCCTCATGCGGATGCTCTGCACCGGCATATACTTTCAGGTTTTTCAGCAGGGCTGCACCCAGACGGTTCTTCGGAAGCATACCCTTGACAGCCATCTCGACCACAGCGGTAGGTTTTCTTTTCAGGAAACCGGCAGGAGTCTCGAATCTCTGGCCGCCGGGATAACCGGTGTGGCGGGTGTATACCTTGTCGGTCATCTTGTCGCCCGTAAGTTTGATTTTGTCGGCGTTGATTACGATTACGTTGTCGCCGCAATCTGCGTGAGGGGTGAAGCAGGGTTTGTTTTTTCCGCGCAGGATTTTAGCCACCTGAGAAGCCAGACGACCCAAAACCTCACCGTTGGCATCGATAAGAACCCACTGTTTGGTTACCGTGCCGGCGGAAGCGGAGATAGTTTTGTAGCTTAATGAATCCACCTTGAAAAAGATTTTAGTTAATACTTATTTTATATATTATTCGCAATTATCGCTTTTTAACCGGACGCAAAGGTAAGAACATTTATCGAGAATAAAAACTCTGTAAGAAAAATTTATAGCACAGACTCCGCCGTATAAGAAGACTGCACACAAACACCTCTGCCGAGTGCGGCTAAAAGAGATACAAGCCCGCTTAATTCTTACTATAAACAATGGTAAACTGCGAATCGGACGACCCGCCCGAAGAAACTTTTTTGGCATAGACAGCCGTTGCTCCATCTTTCGACACATAAGAATACTCCTTGTCTAAGAATCCTGATGAATTACGCAGATTGAATCTTTTGCTCATTGCTTTTTCAAATGTAGAAGTCTGCATGTAAGCCACAATCTGAGCTGCGGCCAATCCGCTGTAATCGAAAGCATACATCACGCTCGACACCCCTCTGAGATGGCCGGAACCATACATTATGCACTCTAAACCGTTGTCGGTATATGTTTTTGCCGTATAATAATACTTCATTACGGTAGACTTCCTAACACCCCATTCGATAATCGGCTCGTCGAAATATCCGTTCCAGAACGTCTCCGGCTTAGGCTCTGTCTGCACGGGTTCTGTCGGAAGGTTAATCTCCGGTTCATTGTCCGAGCAGCAGCAAAACGCCCCCGACACAAGCAGCAACACGGCTGCAAACTCAATCAATCTCTTCATTGCTTTTTAATTTTTAGTTGGAAATAAAAAAAGGCGACACTGCAAGAGCAGTATCGCCAGGACAATATCGCAATATTCAATATATCAGACGGGACTACCCCCCCCCGATAAATATCTATATGTGTGACAGTTGCCAGTCATATCGCTACATTCCGAACTCTTTGAGGCGCTCGCGGATGGCGGCGATTTTAGCCTCGGCGTCGGCCTGTTTGGCACGCTCGTTGGCAACCACCTTCTCAGGAGCGGAATTCACGAAGCGTTCGTTTCCGAGCTTCTTCATGACCGAGGCCAGGAAGCCCTCGTAATATTCGAGCTCCTGGGTGAGTTTGGCGACCTCGGCCGCGGTATCTATCTTGCCGCTCATCGGTATGAAATAACGCGTGGTCTTGACGATGAAGGCCTCGGCCTGCGCCGGTTTCTCGCTCACGGTGCGAATCTCCGAAAGACCAGCCAGCTTGACAATCACCGGAGCCAGTTCCGCAGGATAGTTCTCGTCGGCAATGACTTCGAGCGCCAGCGGCTCCCTGTTCGGAATGTTCTTCTGCTTGCGCACGGCACGCACTGCCGTGACAGCCTCCTGCGCCAGCGCCATGCGGGCAAGAAGTTCCGTATTCGCTGCGGCGGGTTCGGGCATGCGGCTGACGGTGATGCAGTCCTCCGGCTCGCGCTCGGCTATGCAGTGCCAGATTTCCTCCGTGATAAACGGCATGAAAGGATGCAGCACCTGCAACAGTTTCTCGAAAAGACCTTTCACCTGACCGAGCGTAAGGGCGTCTATCGGACTGCCGTACGCAGGTTTGACCATTTCGAGCAGCGAGCCCGAGAAATCGTCCCAGAACAGTTTGTACACCGTCATCAGAGCCTCCGAGATACGGTACGAGCCGAACAGGTCGTCCACCTCGGCAAGGGTCTTGTCGAGCAGTGCCGAGAACCACTCCACTGCGATGCGGCTGCTCTCCGGCTGCTCAATCCCGCTATCCAGCGACCAGCCGTTGACCAACCGGAAGGCATTCCATATCTTGTTTCCGAAATTGCGTCCCTGCTCGCACAGAGCCTCGTCGAACATCAGGTCGTTGCCCGCGCTCGAACACAGCAGCATGGCCATACGCACGCCGTCGGCGCCGTACTTGGCTATCAAATCGAGCGGGTCGGGCGAGTTGCCCAGCTGCTTGCTCATCTTGCGGCCCTGCTTGTCGCGCACGATACCGGTGAAATATACATTAGAGAAGGGTTTCTGTCCGCGGTACTCGAATCCGGCCATAATCATTCTGGCCACCCAGAAGAAGATAATGTCCGGTCCCGTAACCAGAGCATCGGTCGGATAGTAATAATTCACCTCGCGGTTGTCCGGATTGCGGATTCCGTCGAACACGGATATGGGCCACAGCCACGAGCTGAACCACGTGTCGAGCACATCCTCGTCCTGACGCAGGTCGCTGAGCTGCAAACCGTCGTTGCCCGACTTGGCGCGGGCGAGTTCGAGCGCCTTCCCGGGAGTCTCGGCGACAACGAATCCGCCGCCCGGAAGGTAGTATGCCGGAATACGCTGGCCCCACCAGAGCTGGCGCGAGATACACCAGTCCTTGATGTTCTCCATCCAGTAGCGGTACGTATTCTTATATTTCTGAGGAACGAAACTGATATCGTCGTCCATGACCGCGTCGAGCGCCGGGCCAGCAAGCTCGGACATCGACAGGAACCACTGCATCGACAGCTTAGGCTCTATGGCCACGCCTGTACGCTCCGAATAGCCGACATTGTTGGTGTACGCCTCCACCTTTTCGAGAAGGCCGCTCTGACGCAAATCGTTCTCTATCTGGCGGCGGCAGTCGAAACGGTCCATACCTACGTAAAGACCCACCTTGTCGTTGATAGTGCCGTTGTCGTTGAATATGTCTATGGATTCGAGTCCGTATTTCTCGCCGAGCATGTAGTCGTTCACGTCGTGCGCCGGAGTGACTTTCAGCGCACCGGTACCGAACTCTATGTCCACATACTCGTCCCTGATGACGGGTATCGAGCGGCCCACCAACGGAACTATGACCCGGGCGTCCGCCGGCAGGTCGGCATAGCGGCCGTCACCCGGATTGACACACAGGGCCGTGTCGCCGAGTATGGTTTCGGGACGCGTGGTGGCCACGATGATGTATTTATCGCTGCCCTCTATCCTGTAACGCAGGTAGTAGAGCTTGCCGTGCGACTCCTTGAACACGACCTCCTCGTCGGAGAGCGCCGTGAGAGCCGCCGGGTCCCAGTTCACCATCCTCACGCCGCGGTAAATCTTGCCCTTGTTGTACAGGTCCACGAAGACCTTGATTACACCCTCGGTGCGGACATCGTCCATCGTGAAACACGTTCTGTCCCAGTCGCACGAGGCGCCCAGCTTGCGCAGCTGTTTGAGAATGATGCCGCCGTGCTTCTCCTTCCACTCCCACGCATGGCGCAGGAACTCCTCGCGCGAGAGCGAGCTCTTGTCTATACCCTCGGCTTTGAGCTTGGCCACCACCTTCGCTTCGGTGGCTATCGAGGCGTGGTCGGTTCCCGGCACCCAGCAGGCATTGTATCCCTGCATGCGTGCCCGGCGCACCAGAACGTCCTGCATCGTATTGTTGAGCATATGACCCATATGCAGCATTCCCGTCACGTTAGGCGGCGGAATGACTATGGTGTAGGGTTTGCGTTCATCCGGCTCGGAATGAAAAAACTTGTGGGCTATCCAGTATTCGTACCACTTGCCCTCTATATCCTGAGGCGAGTATTTGTCTGCGATTTCCATGCTTTTGACCTAAGGTAATGATTATAATTGTGCAAAGATACGAATAAGCGAGGGCAATGCCAAATTTATTTGAGCATTGCCGAGCGTGAGTATCTTGGGCGTCAGCCAAAGATACGAATAAGCAAAACCGTAAACCGGAATCGATTGCAGAATCATCCGAACGTGAGTATCTTGGGCGCAGGCCAAAGATACGGTTAAGCGGGAATCACCACGGATAACGGCCCGATTCATCTGCTGTTTTTGCAGTTCCGTGTCATAGCGGCATGCCACAGAGCCTCCGGCGGCGGACAAATTGTCATATCGCCGGTCCCTTTTCCCGTTTTGCACCTTATTTGCAGAAATGTTACAGTATTTATGTATCTTTGCATTCCGATGCAAGAAGCACCTCAACGCAAACAAAGACTATGGTAAAAAAAGCTAAGATAGAAATCGACGATTTATCGAACATAGGCGAACTCATGGACGGCCGGCATCAGGTCATACCCATCCTCTCGGGCGAGGACGAGCTGCCGACGCAGGTGGACATGCCGGAGGTTCTGCCGATTCTCACGCTGCGCAGTTCGGTACTGTTTCCCGGCTCGATAAGCCCCATCACCGTGGGACGCGAGAAGTCCATCAAACTCGTGCGCGACGTGGAGGCATCCAAAGGACTGCTCGGAGCCGTCCTGCAAAAGGAGGGAGAGATAGAACAGCCCGCCCCCGACGACATGTACCGCATCGGCACGGCAGCCCGCATAATCAAGATTCTGGAAATGCCCAACGGCAACCTCACCGTGATACTGCACGGACTGGAAAAAATCGAGGTTCACGAATACATATCCTCCGAGCCGTATCTGTCGGCCTCGGTGATTCCGCTCAAAGACACGGCGCCGGACAACGCCAACGTCGAGTTCGGAGCTCTCGTCGATTCGATTCGCGACGTTGCGCTGGGCATAATCAACATATCGCCGGCAATACCCAAGGAGGCGGCATTCGCGGTCAAGAACATCGACTCGCGGCGCGGACTTATAAACTTCGTCTGCTCGAACATGGAGCTCTCGGATGCCGACCGCCAGCAGCTGCTCGAAGCGCCGGGTCTGCTGGCGCGCGCCCGCAAGCTGCTCGAAATACTCATCCGCGAACAGCAGCTGCTCGAACTCAAAAACGAGATTCAGGCCAAAGTCAAACAGGAGCTCGACCGCCAGCAGCGGGACTATTTCCTGCAACAACAGATGCGCACCATCCAGGACGAGCTCGGAGGCGACGGAGCCGACGAGGAGATAGAGAAGATGCGCGAGAAGGCGGCCGGAAAGAATTGGAGCAAGGAAATAGCGGAGTTGTTCGACAAGGAGCTGAGCAAACTCGAACGCCTCAATCCCGCGGTAGCCGAGTACACCGTCCAGATGACATACCTCCAACTGCTGCTCGACCTGCCGTGGGGCGACATGACGCAGGACAACCTCGACTTGCAGAGAGCCCGCCAGCAGCTGGACAAGGACCACTTCGGACTCGAAGAGGTAAAGGAGCGCATACTCGAACATTTGGCCGTGATAAAGCTCAAAGGCGACCTGAAATCCCCGATAATATGCCTGTACGGCCCTCCGGGAGTGGGTAAGACCTCGCTCGGGAAATCCGTGGCCGAAGCCCTGGGACGCAAGTTCGGACGCATCTCCCTGGGCGGACTGCACGACGAGGCCGAAATCCGCGGACACCGCAAAACGTACATAGGCGCCATGCCGGGACGTATCATCCAGACAATCAAGCGTTGCGGCTCGTCGAATCCGGTAATCATACTCGACGAGGTGGACAAAGTCGGGCAGGACCACCGCGGCGACCCGGCATCGGCGCTGCTCGAAGTGCTCGACCCGGAGCAGAACACCACCTTCCACGACAACTATCTGGATATGGAATACGACCTGTCGAAGGTGTTGTTCATCGCCACGGCAAACAACGTACAGGCCATAAGTCCGGCCCTGCGCGACAGAATGGAGATGATAGGCATCCCCGGATACATACTCGAAGACAAGGTGCGCATAGCCCGCGACCATCTTCTTCCCAAACAGCTCGAAGCCCACGGCGTGACGCCGCAGCAGCTGACAATCCCTGATTCGCTGCTCGAAACCGTGATATCGGGCTATACCCGCGAGGCGGGCGTGCGCCAGCTCGACAAGACGATTGCCAAAATAGTGCGGCACAGAGCCAAACAAATCGGATTCGACGAAACGTTCGAGACTGAACTCTCGGCAGAAGAGGCCGAAAAGATTCTCGGCATGCCGCGTTTCAGATGCGACGAATACGAAATCGGCGGCATGACAGGCATCGTAACAGGTCTGGCTTGGACCGAGACCGGCGGCGACATACTCTACATCGAATCGGTGCTTACACCCGGCAAGGGAGACATGCACCTGACGGGAAATCTCGGCGATGTGATGAAGGAGTCGGCGACAATAGCATTCGAATGGGTCAAGGCCCATTACCAGGAGCTGGGAATCGACAAGAAAGCATTCACCGAGTACGACATCAACATACACGTGCCTGAGGGAGCCATTCCCAAGGACGGACCCAGCGCCGGAATCACCATGGTGACGTCGATAGCCTCGACCTACACCGGACGCAAGGTCCGCGAGCGTGTGGCCATGACGGGAGAGACCACCCTGCGCGGAAGGGTTATGCCGGTCGGCGGCGTGAAGGAGAAGATTCTGGCGGCAAAACGCGCAGGCATCACCGACATCGTCCTGTGCGAGGACAACCGCAAGGACATCGAGGAGGTAAAGCCCGAATACATACAGGGACTCACGTTCCACTACGTGAGGACAAACAGCGAGGTGCTGGACCTGGTTCTCGAAAAATAATCGCCTGCAAACAGTCAATTACAGAGCCGTATCGTATTCCGGTACGGCTCTGTAATTAATACTACGTTTCGGCAACGCTCAAATAAATTCGGCATTGCGCCTGGCCTATTCGTATCTTTGACTTCGTCTTAGAGACTTCTCCTCGGCAAAACCGCAAATAAGTTTGCTTTTGCGCGCTCCTTATTCGTATCTTTGGCTACCGCCCAAGATACTCCGTTTCGGCATATCCAAATTTCATTTGGCTCTGCGCTCGACTTTTCGTATCTTTACGCCATAAAACAAAGATTATAAGGTATCATGAGTCTCGTAGCCATAGTAGGAAGACCCAATGTGGGGAAAAGTACGTTGTTCAACAGACTGGTCGGCATGCGTCAGGCCATAGTCGATTCGGTCGCCGGAACCACACGCGACCGGCATTACGGTAAAACAGACTGGAACGGTCGGGAATTTTCGGTGATAGACACCGGAGGCTATTCGGTCAACTCGGACGACATATTCGAGGATGAGATACGCCGTCAGGTCATGCTGGCTATCGAGGAGGCCGATGTGATACTGTTCATGGTGGAGGTCTCCACAGGCATCACCGACCTGGACATGATGATGGCCGACATACTGCGCCGCACGGACAAGAAAGTGGTCCTTACGGTCAACAAGGTCGACAACAGCGACCAGCTTTTCAGCGTTCACGAGTTTTACTCGCTCGGTCTGGGCGAGCCGCTGTCCATATGCGCCATGTCCGGAAGCGGCACCGGAGAGCTCATGGACGCGCTTCTGGCCGCGCTGCCCGAGGACAGCGCCGAGCAGCAGGACGACACTCTGCCCAAGATAACCATCGTAGGCCGCCCGAACGTGGGCAAATCATCGATGACAAACGCCCTGCTGGGACAGGAGCGCAACATCGTAACCGACATCGCCGGAACCACGCGCGACTCGATTTATTCACGGTACAACAAGTTCGGCATGGATTTCTATTTAGTGGATACCGCCGGCATGCGCAAGAAGGGCAAGACGATGGAGGATTTGGAATTCTACTCCGTGATGCGGTCTATCCGCGCCATCGAGAACTCGGACGTCTGCATTCTGATGCTCGACGCGGCGCAGGGCGTCGAGTCGCAGGACATGAACATATTCAACCTCATTGTCCGCAACAAGAAAGGCTGCGTGCTGGTGGTGAACAAATGGGATTTGGTGCAGAAGGACAACAACACGATGAAGGAGTGGAAAGAGTTTCTGGCGAAAAAGCTCTCGCCGTTCAGCGACGTGCCGATGATTTTCACCTCGGTAATCAACAAGCAGCGCATAATGGAGGTGTTGCAGACGGCTGTCCGGGTGAACGAGGCAAGACGCAGACGCATTCCGACATCGCAGCTCAACGACTTCATTCTGCCGATAATCGAGCAGACTCCGCCGCCGGCGACAAAAGGCAAATACATACGAATCAAATATGCGATGCAGCTGCCTACGGATACCCCGGCCTTCGCATTCTTCGTAAACCTGCCGCAATACATAAAGGAGCCGTACCGCCGGTTCATCGAGAACAAGATTCGTGAGCAGTGGGATTTCAGCGGCGTACCGATGCAGATTTATTTCAGACAAAAATAAACCGACACCAAAAGGAGACACGGTTATGAAATTTTTCAAGACCTTTCTGGCCAGCCTGCTGGCCTTCATCGCAGGATGTTTCGTGATGTACATCATCTCGGCGCTGCTTTTCATAGGCATGCTGGCAATGTTCTCAATGCCATCGTACACGCCGGCGAAGAACTCCGTACTGAGGCTCAACATAGGCACCATAACCGATTCTCCGAAAGAATCTCCATTCGGCAGCATCGACTTCAACTCGCTGAGCGTGCGCACGACCACCTCGCTGCTCGACGCTCTCTCGGCTCTGGAATATGCCGCCTCGGACCCGAATATAAAAGGTCTGTACATAAATCTCGATGAATACACCTCAGTATCGGGCGCCGATATGGAGGAGCTGAGACAGGCCGTGGAACAGTTCAAGGCCGGCGGCAAGTTCGTCGTGGCTTACAGCGACACATACTCCCAGATGGAATACTATCTGGCATCGGTTGCGGACAAGGTCTACGTCAATCCCGAAGGGACAGTGGACCTTCACGGACTGTCGATGCAGGTTATGTTTTACAAAGGCCTGCTCGACAAGCTCGGAATCGAACCGATAGTAATACGCCACGGAACATACAAGGCCGCAGTGGAGCCGTACATATCCGACCGTATGAGCGAGGCGAACAGGGAGCAGTGCCGTCAGATAGCAGAATCGGTATGGGGAGCCATGACGGAACAGATAGCCGCATCGAGGAATCTGGACGCCGGACAGATAGACGAGTGGATAAACACGCTCGCCATAACATCGGCCCGCAGCGCACAGGAGAAAGGACTCGTGGACGGACTCATATACCGCGACCAGATGGAGAGCCTGCTCGGACGGCTGGTCTGCGCTTCCGGCTGCGACTCGCTCAACTGCGTGCAGGCAATCACACCGGACGACACGGCGGAGAGCGATACGAAAGTGACGATAGTTGATTTTCCGGACTATGCGGCATCCCTTGCGCCGGATATGAGAAACACGAGCAGGAACAAACTCGCCATAATATATGCCGACGGGCAGATTGTGGACGGAGAGGGCCAGCAGCAGGGTGCAATCGGCGGGGAACAGATAGCCGGTCTTCTGCAAAAGGCGCGCGAGGATGAAGACATCAAGGCCGTGGTGCTGAGAGTCAATTCTCCGGGCGGAAGCGCTCTGGCCGCCGAGGTGATGTGGCGCGAGGTGGAACTGCTCAGAGCCGCCAAGCCGGTAGTGGTCTCGATGGGAGCCTACGCCGCATCGGGCGGATACTATATCTCCTGTCCGGCGGATGTGATTTTCGCGGACAGATTCACGCTCACCGGTTCGATAGGGGTATTCGGCATGTATTTCAACGCAGGCCGGGCCCTCGAAGACAAACTCGGAATCACGGTCGACGGCGTAAATACGAACGCATATTCCGACATGGGCTCCATATTCCGCGGCCTCTCGGCACTGGAAAAAGCATATGCCCGGAAAATGGTGGAGCAGGTCTACGACACGTTCGTCTCGCACGTGGCCGCAGGACGCAACCTGTCTGTCGAAAGGGTCGACGCCATCGGCCAGGGACGTGTATGGTCCGGTACGGATGCCAGAAATATCGGCCTTGTGGACGAACTCGGAGGACTTAAAACAGCCATAACCGTAGCCGCCGACAGGGCCGGCATAACGGATGACTTCCGCATAGAGGAGATAACGCCGCAGCAGGACACGTTCTCCATGCTGATGAAGGCATTCGGCGGTATAAAGACCGCGCTGATTGAGAAGGAAGCGGGCGAAGGTTTCGAAATATACAACCGCATGATGATTCTCAAACGGACACAGAGCGGCGTGCAGGCAAGAATGCCGTTCGATGCCTCGATACGCTAAGCCGTCTGCTTGAAAACACAATAAAAGACACACATACGATTATGAACAAAAAGAGATTCAGAAACTGGACTATAATCGTGCTGGCCGTGGTACTGGCGGCAGGACTCTATTTCCGTTTCTACTTCGTTTTCGGCGAAGGGGTGAAGAGCGGCGAGCTCAACTACGTGGTATACAAAGGCATGCTGTTCAAGACATATGAAGGCAAACTGATACAGTCCGGCATCCGCTCCAAAACGGCAGGCTCCATACAGTCCTACGAGTTCGAGTTCTCGATGGACGACGACGCACTCGCCAAACGGCTGATGCTTCTCAGCGGTAAAACCGTGGAACTGCACTACAAGGAGTACTTCGGAGTCCTGCCATGGCGCGGATTCACGAAGTTCATCGTCGACAGCATCGTCTCGGCCTCTCCGTCCTACCCTGAACAGCAAACCCTGACCTTGCAGGAGTAGCGGCATAATCTCCGTTTCAAGACAAAAAAGATTTGCGGGAATGTCCTGCAAATCTTTTTCGGTATCTATATACAACTTTACAGTTATGCGCTTTCACAAAGCGCGCGGGCCGGAGCCTGGCCACGCGAAGGCCCGCTCATTTCATTCGCGCTGTACCTTCGCAGGCTCCTTCCCCGCATTATACGCACTATCTCCACATTAAAAAATTGCCAAACAGTCTCCGGTACTTATTATGACCCGGTTGTTAAATATACCGTATTTGTAAAGTTGTATATAAATACCTCTTTTTGCAACTATTTCACGATTACACGCCGGGCCGGTTAATTACCATTTCCAACACGGAATCATGCCCACCGCAGCATTGCCCCGCCTAAGGCTCGCCAAAAAGCGAACTACGCAAGCGGCAACCCGCGCCTGCCCACTGCTCAAAATATACGGCAGTATATAACCGCCCGCAAGACAGCCAATCCGTCACCGATAAACCGACAGCCTTTATCTTGTATGATTGCCGCCAGCCGCACAATCAGTCTTACTCGTCTCGGCGGATTATCTGCGCTCCGATGGCATTGAGACGTCCGTCTATATTCTGATAACCGCGGTCTATCTGCTCGACGTTCTGTATCACGCTCACTCCGTCGGCGCTCATCGCCGCAATCAGCAGAGCGACTCCGGCACGTATATCCGGAGATGTCATACGCGTGGCACGCAGGGTTATGTTGTGGTCATGCCCTATCACGGTCGCCCTGTGCGGGTCGCAGAGAATAATCTGAGCCCCCATGTCTATCAGCTTGTCGACGAAGAACAGACGGCTCTCGAACATCTTCTGATGAATCAGCACGGCACCGCGGGCCTGCGTGGCCACGACAAGAAACACGGACAGCAGGTCGGGAGTAAGACCCGGCCACGGCGCATCGGCGATGTGCATTATCGAACCGTCTATGAAACTCTCTATGCAGTAATGCTCCTGACAGGGCACATATATATCGTCGCCACGCTGCTCGAAACGTATTCCCATACGTGCGAACTGCGCAGGTATGATACCCAGATTTTCGTACGAGACGTTCTTCACCGTTATCTCGGAACGGGTCATCGCGGCAAGACCTATGAAGCTGCCCACCTCTATCATATCTGGCAGAAGTCTGTGAACGGTTCCGCCCAGCTCCTTCACGCCGTGAATCGTCAGCAGGTTCGACGCTATGCCCTCTATGCGCGCGCCCATGCGGCACAGCATACGGCACAACTGCTGCACATACGGCTCGCAGGCGGCATTATATATCGTGGTGGTTCCCTCGGCCAGAACCGCAGCCATAACGATATTGGCCGTTCCCGTTACCGAAGCCTCGTCCAGAAGCATGTAACACCCTTTCAGACGCGGACTGCGGACCGAGAAGAAATTATCCGCAGCATCGAAATCGAACTCTGCGCCGAGCTTCTGAAATCCTATGAAATGCGTATCCAGACGTCTGCGGCCGATTTTGTCGCCGCCCGGCTTGGGCATATAGCCGACTCCGAACCGCGCGAGCAGCGGACCGATAATCATCACCGAACCGCGCAGACGCGCCGCCCGCGCACGGTAATCGTCGCTGAGCAGATAGTCCAGATTTATATCCGCCGCACAGAATGTATAACAATCCGCCGAATGCCGCTCGACACTGACCCCGAGCTGCCGGAGCATATCTATGAGCTGCAACACATCGGCAATCTCCGGAATATTCTCTATCGTAACCCTCTGCGAAGTGAGCAGCGTGGCGCATATCACCTGCAAAGCCTCATTTTTCGCTCCCTGCGCGGTAATCTCTCCACAGAGTTTCCTTCCGCCGCGAACCTCGAATGTAGCCATTGAAAAACTGTTTTTACAGACGTGAAAATAGTAAAAATTAGACAGACTGCAAAACCTATCGGATACAACCCTGGGCCTGCATCGAAAAATATCCTGTCGAACTGATTATTATATGGTCAAGGAGCCGTATGTCGAACAGTGCCGCGGCATCCGCAATCCGGCGTGTTATGTCTTCATCCTGACCGCTCGGCACGGCGGCGCCCGAAGGGTGATTGTGAACAAGAATCATGGAATCGGCAAGCAGCATCACCGCCTGCTTCACCACTATCTTGTAATCCACCACCGTACCGCTCACTCCGCCCTGGCTCACCCTGACCTTGTCGATAATACGCCCCGACGAAGCGAGATACAGCACCCAAAACTCCTCGTACGGCAGCGAGGTCAGCGGAGCGAAGAGGTCCACCACATCCTTGTCCGACGCAATGGTCTGTATCTGCCGGGACTCCTCCCTGCGCAGCCTTGCCGACAATTCGGCGGCCGCCTCTATCCTCGCGGCGCGCGCGGTGCCGCAACCGGCTATCTTGCGCAACTTTCTCGCCGGCATGCCGGCTATTCCGCTCAAAGACCCGCACTGCCCGATAAGCTGCCCGGCAACCTGCATGCTGTCATCGGACACATCGCCCTGCATCAGTGCGCACAACAGTTCGCAATCGGTAAGATACTGCGCTCCGGCAGCGATGATTTTCTCACGCAGCGCCTTGTTCATCGCTCTGATTTTTTACCGTCAAGAAAAGAGTCCAGCCGGTCGAGTATATATTCGCCCACCTCGTCGGTGGTGATGCGCGACACGGCCATCGACGCATTCTGCTCCGCCTCTTTCTTCGAGTCGCCCACCCCGCGGCTCACCTCCATCCCGTCGATGGATATCCGGCACTCGAACACCGGATGCGTGGTGGTATACTCGGGAGCCCTGGCAGTATTGAAATCGAGAGCCTGATGCGACTTCTGGCACCATTCGATAAGCCGGCTCTTATGGTCGGTCTCCTCGGCTATCAGCTCGTCGATATCGAGATGTCTGCCCAGAATACGGTTTATAATGATTCTGTTTACCCTGTCGAATCCCTGGTCGAGATAAAGCGCACCTATCATGGCCTCCATAGCGTTGCCGTTGATATACTTCTGCACGGACACGCCGTTCATATGGCTTATTACATGCTTGTCCAACCCTATACTCACCGAGATGCGGTTCATCGTCTGACGGTTGACTATCTTGGAACGGCGGCGGGTAAGAACCCCCTCGTCCGCCTTCGGATATTTGCAGAAGAGATAATCCGAGACTATGGCCTCCAACACCGCGTCTCCCAGATATTCGAGCCTCTCGTTGTTGAGCGGCGTACCGTCGTCCATAAATACAGAAGCCGACCTGTGTAACAGAGCCAGCTTGTATAATTCTATATTGTTCGGATTTACTCCGAATATGTCTTTCGCGATTTTATAAAAATCCCTGTCCTTGGAAAAGAGTCGTTTCAGAGGTCCTGTAATAAAGCCCAGCATCCCGTCGTCCCAGTTTTCCAATTACCTTAACCACTCTTGGGGTCTTAGAAACAGGTGATGCCCAACCCGGCCCCCTGTCTCCGCGCTCCGGCTACTTCACATCCAGCTGTCTCCGCACTCCGGCTATTTCGCGCCCCGCTATCTCCGCCCCCGGTTATTCGTATTTTTTCAAAATAATGGTGGAGTTGTGGCCTCCGAAACCGAAAGTATTGCTCATTGCATACTTCACATCTCTCTTCTGGGCCTTGCCGAGCGTGAGATTGAGTTTCGGGTCTATCTGCGGGTCGAGTTCCTGCACATTGATGGTGGGAGGAATGATACCCTTGGTTATAGCCATGATGCAGGCCAGAGCCTCGACAGCACCGGCGCCACCGAGAAGGTGTCCGGTCATGGATTTTGTCGAAGATATGTTCACGCCGTAAATGGCATCGCCGAAAAGTTCGGCAATACCCTTCAACTCCGCGGGGTCGCCGACAGGAGTGGAGGTTCCGTGAACATTGACGTAATCTATCTGTTCGGGTGAGATTCCGGCATCCTTCATCGCATGTTTCATGGAGAGTTTCGCACCCAGACCTTCCGGATGCGGAGCCGTGAAGTGATATGCATCAGCGCTCATTCCGCCGCCGGCAACCTCTGCGTAAATCTTGGCGCCGCGGGCTTTCGCGTGTTCGAGTTCTTCGAGAACAAGAGCCGCACCACCCTCGCCGATTACGAAACCGTCGCGGCCCGCGTCGAACGGACGCGATGCGGTGGCAGGGTCGTCGTTGCGGGTGGACAGAGCCTTCATGGTGTTGAAACCGCCCACACCCGGCTGATTCACAGCGGCCTCGCTGCCGCCGGTAATCATTATGTCGGCACGTCCCATGCGAATCTGGTCGAGAGCGTCGATTATCGCATGCGTGGATGACGCGCAGGCGGATACCGTACAATAGTTGGGTCCCATGAAGCCGTACTTCATGGCAATGTGACCGGCAGCTATGTCGGCAATCATCTTAGGAATAAAGAAAGGGCTGAATCTCGGGTTTTCGCCACCCTCGACAAAGCCCTTTACCTCTTGGAAGAATGTTTCCAGACCTCCGATACCGGCGCCCCATATACAACCTGCCATCTCTTTGTCGACAGCCTGCACGTCGATTCCCGAATCCTGCATAGCCTGTTCCGCTGCAACAAGCGCGTACTGGGCGAACAGGTCGTACTTGCGAATCTCCTTGCGGTCAAAATAGTCCTCGCCGTTAAAGTTTTTCACTTCGCACGCAAACTGAGTTTTAAACTTAGAGGCATCGAAATGGGTGATGGGGCCTGCGCCGCTCACGCCGTTTTCCAGATTGGAAAAATATTCCTCTACCGAATTACCCAGAGGGTTAATAGTGCCGATACCCGTTACTACAACTCTTCTCGATTTCATGACTTTCCGTTGTTTTCGTTAAAAACTGTTGTTTGCCTTGTGTAAAGTGTTTTAGTTATAATCGAAATCCGAATATGTTATTTATTCTTTTCGATATATTCGATAGCTCCGCCTACGGTAGTAATCTTACCGGCTTCCTCTTCGGGGATGGTGATACCGAATTCGTTCTCGAACTCCATGATGAGCTCTACCTGATCCAGTGAGTCGGCGCCCAGGTCGTTGAATGTTGCTGTTTCAACGATTTCAGCATCGTCAACTGCAAGTTTCTTCTTGATGATGTCCTTTACTTTTGCAGAAATTTCAGACATAGCGATTTGATTTTAGTTAAACACTGTTTATTTAAAAAAATACTTGTTCTCAAAAACAAAATTCCGCACAAAAGTAACACTTTTTCTATTACTTTTGCCAAAAATAGCAACTTTTTTAGGTCGGGTGCAACCCGCACCAACATAAAACATTGATTATGAAGAACATAGCAATTCTCGCATCGGGAGCCGGCTCGAACGCCGGACGAATCATAGAACACTTCGGGAAAAGCGGCTCGGCCCGCATATCCGCAATCATCACCGACAACCCGCGCGCCGGGGTGCTCGGCATAGCCAGCGCCGCAGACATCCGCGCCGTGGTTCTGTCCCGCCGCTCGATAGCGCAGGGACAGCCTCTGCTCGACGAACTGCAAGCCGCCGGAGCCGACTACGTGGTTCTCGCAGGATTCCTGCGCCTTATTCCGCCGCAGGTTGTGGAGAAATATTCCGGCCGGATGGTCAACATCCACCCGTCGCTGCTGCCAAAGTACGGAGGCAAAGGCATGTACGGCGGAAGAGTGCACGAGGCTGTAATGCAGGCCGGCGAGAAAGAGTCCGGAATAACGATTCATCTGGTCAGCGAGCAGTACGACCGCGGGCGGATTCTGGCGCAGTACAGCGTGCCCATAACCGAACAGGACACAGTGCACACGCTGGAAACGAAAATCCACCAGCTGGAACACCGGCATTTCCCGGAAGTAATCGAAAAACTCATACTCGAAACAGGCGAAAACGGACTTTAAAAGTCCGTTTTCCTTTTCCGCATCCCGTACGCACCGGCTCAGCGCAGGAAAAGACTTCGCGGGATGTCGGCTCCGAAAATCACGGACGACGTCTCCATAACCGTAACGCTGCGGCCGTCGTCGGCAGTCATGACAACGGATGCCTTTATCAACAGTCCGTTCTCCCGCGAAAACTCACCGCGAATAATCACACCGCCGCCAGTTTTCTCATGGCTGACGGTTATGACCCCATCCTTTTCCGTAATTTCGCCTGCCGGGATTTCGCCCACTATGCGCGTCGCAGACCCGATATCCAACAAATCTCTCAGTTCAAGGCCGATGAAGCGCGACGGATGCCGCTCGACTTCCTTTCCGTCTTTAAGCCGGATATAATCCGCTCCATCGTAAACAACGGAATTCCGGTCCGAATCATGCCAGTCTATGCGGCAGCCGGCCTCACCACTCTGCCCGCAAAGGATGTATAGCGTCCCGCCTACCCACGGAGCATCAGGACGCGGTACATATACCTCATCATCGGAAGTCTCCGCTCCCCGACATGTGAAATTAACCGTGCAGCCTCCTGTTACGGCAACGGTTTCGAGAGCCCGAATTATAATTTCGGACGCAGGCACGGAAGAGGCGGCTGCCGGCATCGACACTCTCACCGCAACAAAGAGAATCAAGGCAAGCATGGCGGCGACACTTCCGACAGTCCATATCCAGGTCCGCCGAGGCTTCTCGAAGTTCACAATTCTTCCCGTCATCTCACGTGAAAAGCGCGGGGACAGCATGCCGACCACCTTATCGTAGTCCGCCCCGTCGCAGTGTTTTCTTTCGTTATCCATATATATACCGTCTTTAAAGTAAATTTTCCCGTTTCAACCCGTCCCGCAATTTTTCGATACCGTACCGGAAACGCGCCTTGGCCGTCGGCAGCGGAACCTGCATTATCTCGGAAACTTCCTGAAATGTCAACCCGCAGTGAAGGTGCAGACGAATAGTCTCGGACTGCTCCTCGGGCAGCAGACTCAGCAGTTTGTTTATCAGCGTGAACTCCTCGTCGAAGTTTTCAGGCTGCATGGTTGCCGAATCGAGCAACTCGAAAGAGTCGATACTCACCTTGTCGACTCTCGACGAACTCCTGACCACATCATTGCACGCATTGCACAGGGCACGATAAATATAGGAACGGACATTGCCGACACCGGCAAGCCGCTCAGGTTTCGACAATAATTTGACATACAGATTGTGCAGCGTGTCCTCAACATCATTAATGTCACGCAGGCGATAACTGGCATACCGAAAAAGTCTCTCTTTTTCCGCTTCAAGTATCTCGGAAATCAATCGGGTCGTAATCATCACAATAATTCGTTTCGGGAATTATATACAATTTTACAGTTATGCGCTCCTGCGTAAGCGCGCGGGCCGGAGCCTCGCCCAGCGAAGACCCGCTCGACAGCGTTCCATTCGCAGGCTCCGGCCCTAATTACGAATCCGTTACCATAAAGTTATATACAGACACCCTCGTTTTCATATAATAATGACGTCACAACCCAAAAAAAGATGTAAAGACGCCAAGACATTTCTACGACTCCGAGAGCCTTGCAGAGTACAGCCTGCACCCTGCCGACCTTCCGAACGCAAATTCCCGAACTGACATAAAAAAAGAGAACCCGACAAAGGTCCTCTCTTTTTCACTCCGCGCGCCGGCGCCGCCTTTACTTGCGGAGCAGGAATCTTATAACCGCCCAGCCACCGAAAATCTGCAACAGCATTCCCGGCAGACCGACAGCCGTATGGCTCCACGCCACCGACATGTCGCCCGTCAGCGCCCACTCGAAAAGCATACCGAGCGACTGGCTGAACAGCACCACGGCTGCGAGAACCGGCACCGACACCTTTCCGAGACGCGCGGCCGCACAGCCTGCGGCACCGGCCGTCAGCACCGACTCCGCCAGCACGACAGGCATCATCGCTCCCGAAGGCATTCCGGTCAGCATGCTGCTGACGACAGGCGAGAGCAGCGCCGTGACAAGGCCTACACGCCAGCCGTACTTGCAGGCGCCAACAAGCGTGAAGAAGTATATGGGCAGAAGACGCTCTCCGCCCATAGGTACGGCATGGCAGAGCCACGGCAGGATAACATTTCCGGCCACGAACGCAGCGACAGCCAGATAAGCCGCCGCGCTGTCGTACCTCAAAGAGTAAAGTTTTACGGATGTAGTTTGCATATCTCTGTGATTTTAGTCAAGTTTAATCAGTTCGTATTCGCGGCTGCCCATGCCCAGACTCTCGGCATATTCGAGCGTGTGCATGCCGTTGCGGGAGTCGATGCGCTCGATGAGGTGTATCTTGCCGTGGTCGGACGAGGAGCGCACCAAATCGGTGCAGGCCATGTCGAGGGCCACGGGGTCGAGCGAAGCCAGTATTCCTATGTCGCCCATCTTCGGGTCTTCGGGAGCAGCCACGCAGTCGCAGTCCACCGACAGATTGTTGGCGACACTTATATATAGTATATTGTCGCCGCAGTGGTCCGTTATGGCCTTGGCCGCCTCGGTCATGGATTCGAGAAAATCATCCTGCGGAGGAAGCTCGCTCCACACCTTGTGCATGTCGGTGGTCTTGCCGGCGGAGTGAATCCACGCCTTGCCCTGCGAGGAGGCTATGCCTATGGATATGTTCTTTATCGCGCCGCCGAAACCGCCCATCGGATGCCCCTTGAAGTGCGACAGCACGACGGTGAAATCATAGTCGAGATAGTTCCTGCCGACGATATCCTCTTTCAGATGGCGGCCTCCGGCCACAGGCAGCGAGACCTGACCCTCGGCATCCATTATATCCACCGGAGCGATAGCGGTGAAGCCGTGGTCGGCAGCCGCTTTGAGATGGCTCTCCGTATCGGCGCGTCCGCCGCCGTATGCCGTGTTGCACTCGACGATGGTGCCGCCGACCTTCCGCACCAAATCCTTTATAAGGTCGGGATTCAGATAGTTGTTGTTGCCCGGCTCGCCGGTGGAGAGCTTGACAGCCACACGACCCTCGGCCTTCCGGCCCAGAGCCTCGTAAATCTTCACCAGATTCCCGGAATTTATCTCCGAGAACATATACACTTTCGACGGCCCTGCATCCTGATGCTCCGCACCCTGACACCCGCAGTCCGAAAGAGCGATTGTCGACATCATAAACATAAGATTCATTTTATTCATTGTTCCTGCCATATAACATCAATGCAAATTTAAAAATTTCCGCAACAATATACACCATTTCCGACGTTTCGGCAAGTCGGTACCGGCACGCCGCAGCCCTGAGCGCGACACATGGACATCGTGCGGACCTCACCCTCGCCCCGCGGAAACCGGCTGTTGCTGCGGCGGCAGAGAACCCGGACCGCTCACCCCTGCAACCCTCCGAGAAAATCCTCTATCTGCGCCAGACACTCCTGGGCCGTGCCCAATCCAGCGCATCGCTGCTCCACGGGGCATATGCCTGTACCGGCCCTGTTTATTATGTTCGGCACCCGCACTGCACACTCCACTTCGATGCCCGCACTGCGGAAAAGCTCCACGGCGGGCTCGCTCAGCACATCGGCATAGACATGTCTCACACCGCCCAGCACCATCAGTGCGGCGGCTCCCTTTCCGACCACCTTGTCCGTCACCCTGGCTCCGGAGAGAAACTCAGGCTCATGGAGCAACAAATCGTACAGGTCCTTCACGCCGCGCTGTCTGAAAACGCGCACGCTGTCGCCGCGACGTATCACGCACGAACAGCCGGACGAGTACAGCAGCTCTATGTCTTCTTCGAAAAACCGGTCCATACTCACCCCTAAAAATCGCGTCCCTGCTTCAAATCCTCGACGAACTTGTCTATGCGCCGCATCTGGCGCGGGATATTGATACGCTGCGGACAATGCGCCGTACACTTGTTGCAGCCTATGCAGTGGTCCGCCTGACGGAGGCGCGGCACGCTGCGGTCATAGCCCACAAGAAACGCCCGGCGGGCCTGACGGTATGAGGGCGACTGCGACGAGGCCGGAACATTGCCCTCGTTGATACATTTGTTGAAATGGGTCAGTATGCCCGGAATATCCAGTCCGTAGGGGCACGGCATGCAGTACTTGCAATTGTTGCACGGAATCGTCGGGTAACGCAGCAACAGCTGTGCCGTCTGTTCCAGGAACTCCATATCATCCTCCGTAAGAGGTTCGAGCGGCGAGAATGTGCGCAGATTGTCCTGCAAATGCTCCATGAACGACATTCCGCTCAGCACCGTGAGCACTCCGGGGAAAGAACCGGCAAAACGGAAGGCCCACGAAGCTACGCTCGCATCCGGACGGCGCTGTTTCAGCGTGGCGGCTATGTGGTCGTGGACGTTCGACAGACGGCCGCCCAGCAGAGGCTCCATTATCACGGCCGGAATACCCCTCTTTTCCAGCTCGCCGTACAGGTATATGGCGTCCGTATTGCGCGGATGCTCCTGCTTGGCATGCTTCCAGTCCACGTAGTTGAGCTGTATCTGCACGAAGTCCCAGCGGTATTTGTCATGCTGCGAGAGCAGATGGTCGAAAACCTGTATGTCTCCGTGGAACGAGAAGCCCAGATTGCGGATACGCCCCGCCTCGCGCTCCGCAAGGAGGAAATCGAGCATCCCGTTGTCGATGAACCGCGCGTTGAACTCCTTCATGCCGTCGCCCATGCCCACGGCGTGCAGCAGCAGGTAGTCTATATAGTCCACCTGCAACTCCTTGAACGAGTTGAGGTACATGGCCCGCGACGCCTCGAAGGACCACGTGTCGGGCGTAAGGTTGGATATTTTCGTGGCTATGAAATAGCTGTCGCGCGGATGACGGCTCAGCGCACGTCCCGTGACCCGCTCCGAATAACCGTCACCGTATGCCGGCGCCGTATCGAAATAGTTCACGCCGTGTTCCATGGCATAGTCCACGAGCCTGTTCACAGCCTGCTGGTCCACACCGCCCTCGGCATTGCTGTCGCGGGTGCCTTCCCAGCCCCAGCGAAGGCATCCGTAGCCGAGCAGCGCCACCTTGTCACCCGTACTGGGATTTATCCTGTACGTCATTTCGCCCTCATGGGCTTCGGCCGCCCTCTGCGACGCTGCATTCCCCGAAACATCGCAGCCTGCAAGCGCAGCCGCGGATACGGCGGTTCCCACACCTACACGTCTGATGAACTCGCGCCGCGAAATGTCCCCGTTATCGTTTTTCTTTTCCATAGCAGTTTAGCAATCAAATGGTTCTGTGACACTCGTGTCCCTCTACATAAATGGCGCTGAAAGGCCGGGCCGGACACAGATTCTCGCATGCCCCGCAGCCTATGCAGCGTTCAGTATTCACCGCCGGAATCTTCGGCGATGCGGCGTCGGAAGCATCGGCCGGCACCATGGTAATGGCCCCCACAGGGCAGTGGCGCGCGCAGTTTCCGCACGACACGCCGTCCGTAAGCGGCACGCAGTTCTCCCGCACCCACACGGCATGTCCTATCTGCACCGACGATTTGTCGGCCGGCGAGACAGGCAGTATGGCCCCAGTCGGACACACCTCTGAGCACTTCGTACACTCAGGCCGGCAGTAGCCGCGCTCGTACGACATCTCCGGCTGCATGAATCTTCCGGCACTCAGCGAAGGACGCAGCACGCCGTTCGGGCATACCGCCACACACAGCTGACACGCCGTGCAGTGTGCCGACATGCGGCTGAGACCGGATGCTCCGGGCGGCACAACCGGCACGCTCCTGTCCGGAATCTTCCTGTCGGCGAGAGCTGCAAGTCCGCCATCCACCTTTTTCTCCCGGGCGCGGGCCAGCGACGTTCCGGCAAACAGCGCCGACAGCGAAAGAAAACTGCGGCGCGATATGGTCCCGGCTCCGGCAGAGGTGCCGGTTTTTTCCGCGATGCGGCGTCGGAACGTATATGTTATGGCTCCGTTGTGACATTTCTCCATGCAGTCCATACATGCCACGCAGCGGCTGTAATCTATCCTGTGGTTCGAGGCATCTATGCACGAGGCCTTGCAGTTACGGGCGCAGAGTTTGCAGCCGTTGCATCTCGATGTATCTATGACCGGTCTGAACAGCGAGAAGCGCGACAGAGTCCCCAGCACCGTTCCGACAGGACACACCGTATTGCACCATGTCCTGCCGCCACGCCAGGACAGCAGAGCCAGAACCGCAAGCGTCAGCGCGGCAACCGCAAACGCAGCGCCGCTGCGCACCCACACGTCGACCGAGTAGAAAGCATAGCTTCCCAACCGCTCGCTGACGAGGGCGAGGAGATTGTTTCCGGCAGCCCACACGGGAGCAAGCAGATTCTGCGCGATGCGTCCGTAAGCGCTGTACGGAGCTATCAGGGCGGCGGCAGAGCCTGCCCCCAGCAGCATCGCCGCGACAAAGGCCGCGAGCACCCCGTACCGCAGACAATTCTTAGCGGAGGAGTAGGAGTAACGGTTTTTCCGGGCCTTGCGGCCGAAGTATCCGAAAATATCCTGCATCACACCCAGCGGACAGATTACGGAACAGTAGACACGGCCGAAGAGCAGCGTGAGTGCGACGAGCGCGGCCACGACCCCGAAATTCAGCGCAAGCAGCGCCGGCAGAAACTGAATCCGGGCAAGAAAACCGAACCAGGCATGCAGACTTCCCGTAAAGTCCAGAAACAGAAACGTAAGCAGCACGAAAAATATGACTGCGAGAGTTATTCTGATTTTCCTCAACATGATGTTTATTATTACAATAGTGCAATAATACGCATTCTGGACGCAATTACCAAATCCGGGACCCGTCCGGTACAGTTCCACACGCCAGGCTGCCGCATTTTCCAACGCGCAGCACCCTTTGCAGCCGGTGATTTCGGCGGCAATGATATTCAGAATAACGATATTTTACTAAATTTGCATCATGCGCGGCAGGAGTATGCGCGCCGCATTTCTCACCAAAAACGAAGACCGACATGAAAAGACTGCTTCTTATCAGCAACTCGACAACGGCCGGAGAGCCGTATCTCAAATATCCCATAAAACGAATCGGCGAATTCCTCGGCGGAGTCGGCAGCGTGGCCTTCGTGCCGTATGCCGCCGTGACATTCTCCTACGACGAGTACGAGGCCAAGGTACAGCAGCGCTTCGACGAAATAGGCGTCAGCGTGCACTCCGTACACAAGGCCGCAGACCCCGTCCGCGCAATTCTCGACGCCGAGGCCATTTGCGTCGGCGGAGGCAACACATTCGCGCTCATAGACAGCATGCACCGAACAGGAATTGTCGACGCAATAGCCCGCCGCGTGGCGGAAGGGGTGCCGTATGTCGGATGGAGCGCCGGAAGCAACGTGATGTGTCCGACCATATGCACCACCAACGACATGCCCATAGTGCAGCCGCCCTCCTTCCGCGCAATAGGCGGCATCGGGTTCCAGATTAACCCGCATTATCTCGACGCACACCCCGACGGGCACGCCGGAGAGACACGCGAGCAGCGCATTCTGGAATACATAGAGGCCAACCCGGGGATGTATGTGGCAGGCCTGCGCGAAGGCTGCATGCTGCATGTGGAGGGCGACGAAATATCACTGTCAGGGCCCCGCCCGATGCGCATATTCCGCAAAGGCGACACGCCGTACGAAGTATCGGAGGGCGACGACCTGTCGTTCCTCATGTAAGAGGCCATGAACGCAAACATCGAGTGCGGACAGAAAGGCGAGCAGGCCGCCGCGGAATACCTTCTCGGAGAGGGGTTCGAAATTCTCGACCGCAACTGGCGAATTGGACATTACGAGATAGACATCGTAGCCCGCAAGGGCGGCACGCTGCATATCGTCGAAGTCAAAAGCCGAAAGAAGGATTCGCTGACTCTGCCCGAGGAGGCTCTCACGCCTGCCAAACAGCGCTCTCTGCTGCGTGCGGCCGCCGGATATGCCGCGATGCATGCCATACACACAGACATAAGCATAGACCTTGTGGCGGTATCGGTTTCGGCCGACGGCCATTGCGACATCCGTTACATACCGAATGCCGTTATTCCCAGGTGGTAAGTTTGCAACGTACATAAAAAAGTAATAACTTCGCGTCCGGAAAAATCACGCCTATTAGACATGTGGTGGTATAATACAGGTATTCACGCGTTCGACTGCGCCGCACGGATTCTTTCCCTATGGAAACCGAAGGCCGCCATGTGGTGCGAAGGACGCAAAGACATATTCGACAGAATGGCCCGTGCCATAGGCGACGGCGGCGACATCATCTGGGTGCACGCCGCATCTCTGGGCGAATTCGAACAGGGACGGCCGGTAATCGAGAAGATACGCAGCGAGTATCCGCAGTACAGGATTCTGCTCACGTTCTTCTCCCCGTCCGGATACGAAATACGCAAAAACTACCCGGGAGCCGACTACATATTCTACCTGCCGTCCGACACTCCGTCGAACGTAAGGCGCTTTCTCGACATCGTAAAACCGAAAATCGCCATAATCATAAAATACGAGTTCTGGCTCAATTATCTGTACGAACTGCCGCGCCGCGGCTGCAAGACATACATAATATCGTCCATTTTCAGACCCGGCTCCGTATTCTTCAAATCCTACGGCGGGGCATTCCGCCGTGCGCTGAGAAGTTTCGACACGATTTTCGTACAGAACGACCAGTCGGTCTCGCTTCTGGCGTCCATCGGCATCACCGATGCGGTCAAGGCGGGCGACACGCGCTTCGACCGTGTCGCCGAGATAACATCCAAAGCCCGCAGGATAGAGAGCATAGAACACTTCGCCGACGGCAAACCGGTGTTCGTGGCCGGAAGCACGTGGCCGCCCGACGAAGAGCTTATCGTCAGACTCGCGGCTGCGCACAGGGACGTGAAGTTCATCATCGTCCCGCACGAGATAGAGGAGCAGCGCATCCGCAGCCTCGCGGCCGGAATAGAGGGAGGCGCGGTGCGGTACACGCTCTACGACCGCACGCCCGAACAACAAAAAGCGCAGGTGATGATTGTGGACACCATAGGAATACTCTCCTCCATCTATTCGTACGCCGACTGCGCGTACATTGGCGGCGGATTCGGCGTCGGAATACACAACACGCTGGAAGCGGCGGCTTTCTCGCTGCCCGTCGCATTCGGTCCCAACTGGCAGCGCTTCAAGGAGGCCGCCGACCTCATATCGCTCGGCGCAGCACGCAGCGTGGACGGATACGGACAGCTGGAAGAGTGGTTCTCGGAGCTGCACGGCAACCCGGCACTGCGTCTGGGTGCAGGAGAGGCCGCAGGCAAGTACATCCGGGACAACAAGGGCGCAACGGACAAAATCGTATCGCACATATTCGGCGAACGATAATACGGAACACAGCCCATGGCAGGCGAACGGCAATCCGCACACGTGAGCCGGCAGATATTGCATTTCCGGAAACGATGAGCTATCTTTGATTCGAAAAAATCCGGAACAAATACACAACGATATGAAACACTACCGACTCATTCTCGCTGCGGGCGCCATGCTGCTCGCACACATCGGCCTGACCGCCCAGACCGTATGGCACGACCCCTCCAAGGCCGGATTCCCCGTAATACAGGGCCAGGGATGGACCGAAGAGCACAGGGAGAACCCCTACACGCGTTTCCCGGACAGGGTGCAGCCGCTCATCAGGCCGATCCTGTGGCATCTGTCGAGAAACAGTGCCGGAGAGAGCATCCGGTTCACCACCTCCTCGCCGCAGATTACCGTGCGGTACACCGTCTCCGAGCGCAAGGCTATGCCTCACATGCCCGCAACTGGCGTGACGGGAGTAGACCTCTACACCAAAGACCGCAACGGAGACGAGATATGGATAGGCGGAAAGTATTCGTTCGCCGACACAGTGACCTACAAGTTCGGAACACTCAACTTCGGCGGACAGAACGGACCGCACACCTACACGCTGTTCCTGCCGCTGTACAATACCGTCACATGGATGGAGATAGGCGTCGAGGAGGGCGCAGGATTCAGATTCGAGCCGCAGGAGGCCGATGCTCCGATAGTGGCCTACGGAACATCCATATGTCACGGTGCATGCGCCTCGCGTCCCGGAATGGCGTGGACGAACATCCTGCAACGGCGTTTGGACAGGCCCGTAATGAACCTCGGATTCTCGGGCAACGCGTTCTTCGACGGAGAGGTCATCGAGCTGCTCGGACAGACCGACGCGAAGGCATACATCATAGATGCGCTCCCCAACTCCCACATCATGAAGCATGACATGCTCCGTGATACCATAATGGCCGCCGTAAGGCACCTGCGACGCCTCCGCCCCGAGACTCCAATTCTGCTGGCGGACCATCTCGGCTATCCGCACGGCCGCGCGATAGATTACTTCGACGGACAGCAGAAACATGCCAACGGCACGCAGAAAGAGGCGTTCGACCTGCTTATCGAGGAGGGTGTGAAGGACCTGTACCACCTCTCCTATGACGAGATTGCCATGCCGCAGGACGCCACCGTTGAGGGGATACACGCATCCGATTTCGGTATGGTGGCATATGCCGACGCATACGAGAGGAAACTGCGCGAGATTCTCGCCGAACCGCAGGGCGAATCCGCGACCACGCGACCCGTAACCCAGTCACGCGACTTCTACGACTGGAACACGCGGCACAGAGCGCTGCTCACCGAAACGCGCGGAAAGCATTACCATACGGTCATCATCGGAAATTCGATAATACACCAGTGGGGTGGCGTGGAGAATTTCCCCGTTCACCGCGGACAGGACGTATGGAACGAAAACCTCTCGGGGGCGCTTAACATGGGATGCGGCTGGGACAAGGTGGAGAATGTCCTGTGGCGCATATACCACGGCGAGATAGACAACCTGACCGCCGACCGCATAATACTGATGATAGGAACGAACAACCTTCCGTCCGACTCCGACACCCAGATTGTCGACGGCATACGGCAGTTAATCGAAGCCATCACGCTCCGGCGGCCGGAAGCCGAATTCCGGCTGATTGGAATCCTGCCGCGTGCGGGAATGGAGAAGAGGGTCGCAACACTGAACAGAATGCTCTCGCGTCTGGCTTCGGAGATGAGGATAGAGTTCGCCGACCCGGGACGCAGACTGTTGGGCAAGGGCGGCAAAATCGACGGAAGCCTGTTCGTGGACGGCCTGCACCCGTCAGAAGAGGGCTACCGAAGAATAGTATCTGACCTCGCACGTTAATCCGCAGCCGATGAAGAAAATAGCTATCATAGGCGCCGGCAGCATGGGCGGCGCGCTGGCCCGGGGCTGGGCACGTGCGCAAGGTGCCGGCGGCGACGGTATCATAGTCGCAAACCCCTCGGAAGACAAACTGCGCATACTGGCCGGGGAATTCGGAAACATACGTACCACGCAATCCAATACGGAGGCGGCACGGCAGGCGGACACAGTGGTTCTGGCCGTCAAACCGTGGAAGGTCGAACAGGTGCTGGAAAATCTGCGTCCCGAGCTGCTCTCCGGCGGCAAGACTCTGATTTCGGTCGCGGCGGGCATCCCCCCGCAGCAACTGGGCGCAATGCTCGCCAAAGATACCGCCACGGAACTACCTGCAATATTTTACGCCATTCCTAACATTGCCGTGGCAACCGGGCAGGGAATGACATTTCTTACATCCGAAAACGCTTCCGGACAGGAAAAGAGCGAGATAAAGGCACTGTTCGACACGCTCGGCGTCTGCATGGAGGTCGAGCCGCGGCAAATGGAGGCCGGCACTGCCGTAGCCTCGTGCGGAATAGCCTACGCGTTGCGCTACATCAGGGCCGCCTCGCAGGGCGGCGTGGAGATAGGACTGACTCCGGAGCAGGCGATGCGGGCCGTGATGCAGACGCTCCGCGGAGCGGTAAGCCTTCTGGAAACCGGCGGAAGACATCCCGAACAGGAGATAGACAGGGTAACGACCGCCGGCGGCATAACCATAAAGGGACTTAACGCAATGGAGCAGCACGGATTCTCGGCAAGCGTGATTCAGGGACTGAAAGCCTCACTGCAGAGCGCAAAAACGACGGACGACCGCTGAGGGCCGGAATGAATCATGCGGTAAATTCGCACGCGGGGATGATAGTTGCAAATATTTGGAGTATCTTTGCCGACGTTTTAGAAATGTCGATATGGAATCACTGAAAGAACTATACAGAATAGGCAACGGCCCGTCGAGCAGTCACACGATGGGTCCGCACAAGGCAGCGCAGCAATTCGCCCGGAGATGTCCCGCAGCTGAAAAATACCGGGTAACACTGTACGGAAGCCTGGCCGCCACCGGTCGGGGACACATGACCGACGTGGCTATAAAATCCGTACTGGAACCCATCGCGCCGGTAGAGTTCGTGTGGAAACCCGATGTATTTCTGCCGTTCCATCCCAACGGCATGCTGTTCGAAGGCCTGAGGGACGGACATGTCGCGGACAGCTGGACGATATTCAGTGTCGGCGGAGGTGCGCTTGCCTCCGAACAGGTGGAGAAAGAGCGCAAACCGAATGTATATACCAAGAGTACCATAACCGATATTCTCAAATGGTGCGACAGCACCGGCTGCACATTCTGGGAGTATGTGGAACAATGCGAGGGCGAGCAGATATGGGATTACCTGCGTCAGGTCTGGGACGTCATGTGCCAGGCGATAGACCGCGGTCTGAACAACGAAGGAGTATTGCCGGGCGGTCTGGGAGTAAGACGCAAGGCGGCAACATACTATGTCAAGGCGAAAGGATACACGGACAACCTGCAAAGCCGCGGCAAGATATATGCCTATGCGCTGGCTACATCCGAGGAGAACGCCTCGGGAGGAATAATAGTGACCGCTCCGACATGCGGTTCGAGCGGAGTGCTTCCGGCAGTGCTTTATCACCTGTACAAATCGCGTGATTTCAGAGAGATACGGCTGCTCAGGGCCTTGGCTACGGCCGGTCTGTTCGGAAATGTAGTCAAGACCAACGCCTCCATCTCCGGAGCAGAGGTAGGATGTCAGGGCGAGGTCGGAGTGGCATGCGCCATGGCTGCGGCCGCGGCATGCCAGCTGTTCGGCGGCACACCGGCACAAATCGAATATGCGGCCGAAATGGCTCTCGAACACCATCTCGGACTTACTTGCGACCCGGTCTGCGGTCTTGTGCAGGTCCCGTGCATCGAGCGCAACGCCATAGCTGCGGCAAGAGCGTTCGACGCCAACATATTCGCCACGTTCTCGGACGGCCGCCATACGGTCAGTTTCGACCGCGTGGTGGAGGTGATGAAAGAGACCGGACACGATATTCCGTCGCTGTACAAAGAGACATCTACCGGAGGTCTGGCCAAAATAGGCCACGAACGGTCGAAATAACCGTACCTGCGGCCGCACGCATGCCGTTCAGCATCAGGCTGGCGGAGGTGCGCTCGCGCGGCTTCGTGAAGCCGCAAAACATCAGGTCCGAATACAATATCCGTCCAAAAACAGACAAGGCAATTATACAGTTATGCGCTCCTGCGCAAGCGCGCTGGCCGGAGTTTCGTCTATTCGCAGGCCGCTATCCGTTTTTAAGAGCAAACAGCTTTCAGCACTGTTTTTACGGCTCTGAGGAACCGTGCGGGCCGGAGCCTCGCTCCGCGAAGGCCCGCTTTCCGGCGTGCCGTTCGCAGGCTCCACCCGCATTATACACACTATCCCCTACATTAAAAATTGCCGGACGGCAGCAGCTTGGGGCGGCAGAGGCCCGCTGAAAGCGTGCTCCGCAAGCCGCACCCCGCAAGGCAACAACATGCACCAAGACTTTTAAAAACCAAATGCCAATATCTGACGCAGGTAATAATGTTACGGATTCGGTGTAAAATCGTACAAGACCATTCCTATTTTCTTTTTCCGAAACGGGGTGCGATACCGACATACAGACCGTAGTTGCGGCGCGGCATCGGACGCGAGAGGACGGATTCGTACTCCTCGTTGAAAAGATTGTTCACGGCAAATTTCACAGACAGGTTCAGCGGCTTGAACCTCATGTTTTTGGACAAGGCGACATCATTCATGAAATATGCTCCTAAGCGGCCTATCTTCGTGGACGTCTCATTGCTCGAAGTGGTGAAACGCTCGCTGTAATAGCTCCACTTGTATGTCAGGGTCCAGCCTTTGTAATCCAGAGAGCCTACCACGCCCGACGAGAACTCCGGAATGTAGACGAGCTGTTTTCCTATCGAGTTGTCGGCCCACGACATCGCATCGCCGTGATTTATCGCTCTGGTCCAGCCGAAATTTCCGTCCGCACTCAGCACCCAGCCGCGCGCAAGGTCGGCCGACAGCCGTGCCTTGACTTCGAGTCCGTAGCTGTGCACCTTCCTGACATTGGTAGGCGACCAGAACCCCTTGAATGTAGGCAGCCACAATATCCAGTCGTTAATCCGCGAGTCGAACGCCGTGACCTCGCCCGTAAAATCCACCCTGCCGCCGGACGTCCGCGCAGCTATGCCGGCGTCCCAGGTGAATCCGCGCTCGGGCCTGAGCTGCGGATTGCCTCCCGGCATGAAATAGAGGTCGTTGAGCGTGGGATAGCGGTAATTGCGCGTGACGGATGCTTTGAGCCGTATGTCGGCGGTGCGGCTAATCAGGAAATCCATACTGCCGACAGGTATCACCGGCGAGAATGATGCCCCCACAAGCTCCTGACGCAAGGACACGGACACACCGAGCCGCTGCACGGGCTGCCAGCGCGCCGAAACGAATGCCGACACCTCCATCCGCGCCTGGTCGTACCCTATCGTGGCGCGCTGTCCCTGCGGAGTGGTCACGGCCCTGTCTATGCTTCTCACGAAATGCTGGTACATATTGACGTTGGCCGAAAACATCCATGCCGAACCAACGAAATAATCCGCCCCCGCATATGCGAACAGCGTGTTGACGTAACTCTGCGAGTGGACCATCGCCGACATACGGCCGTCGCCGGCATCGCCGAGATAACGGTACAGCAAATCGGTATACGTATATCCGGCACGTGCCTGAACCTTGAACCGCAGTCCTATCTTCTGCCACCCCACGACCGCACGGAGCGTCTTCTCGTCCTGCCGGCTGCGGCTGCGGTCTTCGGTTCTGTACGAGGCTTTAAGCATCGGGATTCCGCGCCGAGAATCCATGTACCAGGCGCACAGAGAGAACTTTCCGGCCCGCCGCCCGTCGAAATCGAGCTGCTCCATAACGTGGAAATCCCGGTACGAGCCGTTCCTGTTCCTCTCGACAGGATAGACGAATCCGGTTATATTTCCCTGCCGGTCGTATGTAAACTCCTTCTTGCGGTAATTGCGGTATTTGAAATCGTTTTCAGAACTGGTATGAAGCACCCGAAGCGAATTTTTCCATCTGCCGGAAGCATAGTCGAGCTTCAAAAACTCGTCGAAAGTGCGGAACGAGCCAACGCCCTGCACATATCTCAGTCCGAAACCGTCCGAAGCACTGGCACGTGTGTCGAGCGTCACGGCTCCGCCCAGTCCACCGCCTGTGCGGGAAACGGAACTCGCTCCGTGATATATGCGCGCATCGTCGATGAAATATGAGGGCACGAGCGAGAAATCCACCTGCCCCAGCATCGGCGAGTTGATTTTCATGCCGTTCCATGCCACCTGCGTGTGCGACGGCGATGTGCCGCGCAGCGAGACGGTAGCCATGGTGCCGCGACCGTAGCTTTTGACGAAGACGGTAGAGTACTGGCCCAGAATATCGGCTATCGAAGCAGTGACATTCTCTTGCAGGACCGTAGAGTCGAAAACCGTTTGCTGCACCCCTATCTCGGATATGGAACGCGAGGGAGCGCTCTTTCTGACGGACCGTATGCGTCCGCCCGAAAGCACGTCGCCCTGAGCCCGTGCCACCGGACAGCACAGCAACAGAAAAACGACTATCGGCACAATGCGCATCACAGCCCCGTATCTATCTGTCCATACTCTCATCCTCGAACCCGAGAACCTCCGTCGAAATCTCTCCGAGCGTTCCGGCCTGCGCCATAACCCCAGTCTGCACCCGGACGAAATCCACATATTCCAGCTCCGCCGCCGTGCCGTCCGGATTTACCGCATTGTCTATTTCGAAATACACCTTGGCAGGTCCGGCCTGCGGATTTCCGCCAACGGAGAGCATGTCGCTCCCGAAATTATCGGCATATCCCCATCCGTACGGCTCCGACACCCACTGCTTATTGACAGGATTCACATACACACGCGGTTCGAGACGGGTTCCGTACAACGTATAGACATCATCCTCAATCCAGTCCGGATAGTAGAAGTCCTGCGTATGGAACACGGACTGATACTCCACCTCTCCGCTGCCGCCGGCATTGTCCGTCCACCGGACTCCGGTCCGCGCGGCCGTCGGACGGTAATACGTCACCGCATAACCTCTCTCCGCATCAGTCCGGCTGCCGCCCAGTTCGTACCACTCGTCATCCGGCACCCCGTTTCCGTTGCTGTCCTGCATCACCCAGACGATGCCCGGCTCCGAGGAGGTGTCGAACTGATTGCCCTTGACGGAGAAATCATAACCCACGCGGTTCTCTATGCTGTGGTCGAACCCGACGATAATGTAACCGCCGAACGCTCCGAGCGATACGTAGCGCTCCTCACGCATCCTTCCGTCGGCATAGTCGCACGCCTGACTCATGGTCACAACATCCCGGAACCCGCTTTTGGACTCGTTGATGAACTGACCGGGCGCAGGCATATACTCGTACACACGGTTCCACGACACCGACGAGGTGCCGGACGCCGGACGCCGGACAGATGCCGCATCGGTACACGTGACCGTTATCTCCATCCTCTCTCTTCTCACCCCCTGCACGGTACCGTCATCGGAGTCCGCATCCGTCACGGTAAGCACTACGGTCGAGACACCGGCCTCGGCGGGCTTGTACATGAACCGGCTCTCCGTACTGAGAACCATGCCGCCGACCTCCCACGTGAACCGGGCAGAGGAGACGTTGCGCACCTCAGGACGCAGACAGAGACTCTGCCCGAGAGAGACACTGCGGCTCTGCGCGCTGCCGAACGAGGAGAAGCGCGGAAACGATATTTCAACCGGAAGCGTATGCGACACCTCTATCCTGAACTCCACGCGGCTTGCACCGTCACTGTTCGAGGCTAAGAACACCATGTCGAACACTCCGGCGGTATCGCTGCGGAACACGTATACCGTTCCGGCGCACACCTCCGCACCGTTGCACGTCCAGCACACATCGGCCGTCTCCGCGCTCTTCACCGAGGCCTCGAACGTGTATTCCGCGCCCGTAAGCGCCCGCACGGTCTTTTCCGGCAGGGGCAGCGAGATGACAGGCGGCTGCAACGCCAGAACATCCACGCGTATCTGCTCGCTGGCGCTGCCGCCGGCTCCCGTCACGGTAAACGTAAGATAATGCTCGCCCTCGGCGTCGTACGCGACCGTGCATACAGGCTCCGTACTCACGATGTCGCCCTCCTCCGTCCAGAGATAGACGGCATCCTGCGAATTCTCCACCTCGGGCGCTATCGTCAGCGTACGGCCGACCTTGACCACATAGACTCCGTCCGGAGAATCGAGAGTTATGCGCGGAGGACACGCGGGTTCGGAAACTATCGTCTGTTCCCTGTTGCAGGAACAGACAGCCAATGCTGCGAAAAGCAGCGTTATGAATGCGATGTTGTTTTTCATCATTTAATCATCTTACCTGAAACAAAATGCACCGGGAGTTATCCCGACGCGAAACGTGTCGACGGGCGTGGCATCGGGCTTGAAGCGGTACACCACCCCCGGCTGTACGTAATCTATGGCATCGGCCACGTACACCTCCGAGGTGACGGGGTCCACCGCAAGGCCGTAATATATCGTTCCGCTATACTTCAAGAACGGCTTCACGGGCAGCCGCTGCGCATCCATATCCATACGCCATATGCCCGAATTGATGAAATATACCGTGTCGCGCGCGCCGTTGAGACAAATCTCGGACGGGCTGTCGCCGAGCCTGAACCGGAACTCGCGCTCTATGGTGCGGCTTTCGGGATTTATCACATGCAGGGCGGGAGCCTCGTAACCGTAAGGCGAGTTCTCATAGCCGCCGCCCGTAAGACACCATATGCGGCCGCGGGCATCCAGTGCAAGCGACGTGGGCTGTATGCCTACGGTGATGGAATCGACAACGCTGTCCGTCTGCGAATCTATGACCAGCACCTTGTTGTCGTATGACCAGCAGTTGGTGAATACGTAACGTCCCCATCCCACCATCTGTTCGGTGGAGCAGTGTCCGGCCGTGGGTATCCGGCCCGTTATTTCGAGGGTCTCCGGATTGAACACCGTGATTGCCGAAGCGTAAAGGTCCGTCACATACGCCTTGCTGCCGCTTACGAAATGTATGTAGCGCGGAGAAGTCAGCCCCTCGACAAGGCCCGTCACCCGGAACGTCGCCGGGTCGATTACGAAAATAACGCCCGAATTGTTGACCACTATGTAGCCGCGGCCGTCGTACAGGGTCATCGACTGGGCCACATCGCCCAGCATCATGCCGTTGGAACGGACGAACACCTCGTTCGAGACGCTCTTTCTGTCGATATCGTAGTACGACAGCGAGGCGTTGTCGTACATGAAATTGCCCTCGTTGGTAATGAACAGCCCGCGTGAGGCTCCGATGTCGAACTGTTCGGACTCGACAGGACCGAAATCCATACATCCGCACAGGGATACGGCCGCAAGCAGAGAAAATATGTATGACTCGACCCTCATATACAGTCTGTAAAGATAGTTCAATTAATGTTAGAAAGTCTAAAATTATCCCTTTAAATTATCCACCGTCTACAAACAGGGAACCGGAAACGAGTTCAATCATCTCCGGATTCCCATCAAAAGTTATCGGCAAATAACGTTTTTTACTCTGTCTTTTCGACCCTTACCGCAACGTCATCCATGCAGAAGTACCCCGGAGTATTCATTCCGTATTCCCCCACATCGCTGCTTTCGACGTTGAAAACGACCTTATTGACCGCTCCAAGCGCCGAAAGGTCGAACTTAATCCACTCCCTGACTATCCCGGCGGCGGCCTGCGTCCTGAAATCGGCAAGATAAATCTCCGCCTTTCCGGTCTGCGTCCCGTCGGCCCTGAAACCGGTAGCCGTGAGCAGCATATAACTCTTCCTCTCATAGCTGAAAGGCGTAGCCACGAACCCGCCTTCAAGCATCGTGAGTGCGGCATACGTACTGTTTGTCACCCACATGTGGTCTATGACGGCCTCCCTGCCGGCATCGCCGAACACCATCGCAGGACGATTGTCCCGGCCGTACTCCGTAGGAATCACATCGTCATAGCCGTAACCCAGGCAGAAAGTCCTGGAACCGCGGTGACCGCCGCATCCCGTGACAGCATCCTTATAGTAGACGCTGCACTGGTTCGAATAGCTGTTTTCGAGCATGTCGTTGAACCGCGAGACATACAGGCCGCCGTCATACATGAAGGAGGAGCCGCTCTGCGAGAAAGGTCCGTCGTTGTTGCCGAATATCAGCCCTGTGGCGGCATCCTCGTAAATTGCGAAACCGGTATAGAAGTTCGAGCCGCCCGCATCGGCCGCAAGAACCTCATCATCCGCATCCTCGAAATCGGCCACAGCCAGCTCATACGTCGGCGCAGGTTTCACGGCCGAAGCCGAGAGCGTCAGCGTCTTGGCATATGCCACACCCGCTTCGAGAACCTTCTTCGACGTCACGGTCATGATTCCGGCAGAGGTATGAACGGTAACCGTGAGGCCTGTGCGGGTGAAATCGCCCGGGAAAACGACCATGCTCAGCACGGCAGTCTCGTTTCGGGCGAGACTTGCGCTCTGTTCCAGAGAGACCCGCGAACTGAATCCCCGCGGCACGTCGACGACCTTGCCCGTAGCATCTATGCTCTTTCCGGGGCTTACCGCTCCGCTGCTCAAATCCACCGTGCAGCGGCCGGCCAGAGGAGCATCGTCCGAAGCGACCTCCACGGCGTCGACCGTCACGCTCTCCGTCATGGAGTTGCGCACCGTCATCTGCAACACAGCGAACGCATGATGGAAATCGAACACCACATCGCCCTCGCAGGCACTCTTGTCACCGGCCTGCTGCGGAACGGTCACCGCAGCAGAAGCATACAGGAAATCCAGAGGTCCGATATGCTCGCTGCTGCCAGCGCAGCTCTGACGCTGTACGGAAGGCAGCGCGAAAGGCACGGCCCGGAACGGGGTATTCGCCTTCGAAGCGTCGGCATAGGGATAGTAGGCGTAGAAATTATGAACGTCGTACTTAGTATTCCAGCCCCATCCTCCAGTATATCTTATAACCTCGTCAGCATAGATGTCCGAGGCCACGAACGAGGCCGACGGAGTGCCGAATCCGCTCTCCACATCCAGACATATGTTCGCCGCGGGGGTATTGTAGAAAAGTTTGCCGGCAATATAGGAGTTCTCCCATTCGTAATACGCTTCGGGCGAGAACACGCCTATGCGGTCCCCCTGCTGCCAGTGCGTGAACTGTCCGCTGACGGAGGTGCGCGTCTGCACACCGGACGCAGAGAAGTTCAGACGCACCGGTACGCAGCCGTCCGGAATCCCGGAGGAGGCGACATCGGCCGACGGTTCGTTATCACAGGTGCAACCGGCCATAACCGATGCAAGAATAATCAGCAATAAATATTTAGTCTTCATGTCTGTCGTCTGTTTTTCAAATGATTAGAATGTGGAACCCGTCCAGCCTTCAACGCCGCTCGACTGACGCGGGATACGGTCCAGATTTACGGACACGGCCCCGCAGACCTCGGTGGATATCTCTCCGAACGAGGCGGTCTTGTCGATGGCGTACACGGCATTGTAGACACGGATGAAATCTATGCCGGCAAGCGATACCGGATTACCGTCGCCGTCGATGGCCGCGCTTATATCGAACTTGTTGGAGTTTCCGGTATCTTCGTCCCCGCCGACAGTGTCGCGGTAATCGGGCGTGAAGGTGTCCGCATAGCCGTAACCCATCGAATATTCGTACATGGTCGGCACCTCGATTTTATTGCCCCGGAAAACGAGCGTGTCGCCTTCGAACCACGTCGGCCAGTGGCACGTCGAACTAAATCCTATGCGCGCCGGAACCGTGCCTTCGCCTCCGCAGTTGTCAACCCACCGGATGTCGGTATTGGCGGAAAGGGATTCGGGCCTGATGTACTTTATCTCGTAATTTCTGACGGTGGATGGTCTGTCGTAAGCCTCGCCCCTCAGCTCGTACCAATCGTCATCGGCGATGCCGTTGCCGTTGGCGTCGAACGACACCATAACAGCTCCCGGCTCGCTGGCGGTAGCGAACGCATTGCCGTGTATCACGAAGTCCACCCCGGCAAAGTTGGGCACTGTGTGGTCGAACTGAAACTCCACGTATCCTCCGAACATACCCAGAGTAAGCATGCCCGATTTCTTGCCGACAAGCCCCTGCGCCGCGGCCGGTGTACCGTAACCGCCATTGACATTCTGCCCCGGGGCCGGAAGATAATCCGTCACTCTCGAAATCCACTTGGACGAGGAGGACGACACCCGCCGCGGGATGAGCATCTCGGCAGTACCGTAACTCTCGCTGACAGAGCCGATGGTACCGTAGTTAAGAATCTGCGTCCTGTCGCCGGTTCCGATTTTCAGCGTTCCGACAGCGCCGGTATTGATTACATGCCCCTTGTCGAGAGCAAGAGATTCGACCCGGGTATCACTGCCGACAGTCACTATGCCGCCCGCCTTCGTGGAACCGGTGCCGACGACTGTTCCGCCGCCCGAGAAAGTAATGTTTCCGGCCGGAAGCTGCATGCCGATGTAACTGATGCTGCGGCCCTGCGGAACGACTATCTCCACCTCACCGTCATAAGGATGGTTGTAACTGCCGCCGCTGCATGTGCCGCTGCCCTCGTCCATGACAACCTTTATAGACGGGATGCACTTTTTCGTAAAGGTGTTCGGTATCGTCAGCGAGGAGTAATCGGCAACCCTGCCGGTGATTTCGAATTCGAGATTCCACGGCAAGTGCTCGCTCATGCGCGGTTCTATGACGCTTTTCAAAATATCGGACACCTCACTGAGCCCGGCAACCCGTGTGCCGGCCCTCACGGCCCTGGATGCGGTCAGGGTATAGCCGTCGTCTGTGACGGCGATAACGGAGACGTAACCCTCGAACTCGCAATCCGTATCGGTGAAAAACGGCGCCGAAACCTTAACCTCGGCTGCCGACAGATTGACCGATGCCGTCCAGCCGCAGGGCGCGGTTATAAGCGCCGAACGTATGCCTTTGGTCTCGATGCGCATCGTGCGGCCGTATCCGTAATATATATCGGCGGCATCAGGCTCCGCAAAACGCAGGAATGTGCCGGCCCCGAGTTTGGCCACGGTAAACGAACTTCCGTCCGAGAGATTAAACGTCACAGAAACATCGTCCTGCTCCACCCCGCTGAAAAAAGAGTCGCCGGCGGCTCCCGCATCGCCATTGTCGCCCTTCTGTCCTAACGCACTCACGGGCTGACCATCGCACAAAATGCGCCGCGCTCCGTCACCCGTGTCGACGGTCCAGTAACCTTCGGCGTCCACACCGATTACAGGAGTGACACCGTCAGTGCCGTTCGTACCGGGTTTCCCGTCGGCACCCGGCTTGCCGTCTGCGCCCGGTTTTCCATCGGCCCCGGGATTGCCGTCAGCACCCTTCGGACCGGTCACAGGCAGAGGAGTACCGTCCGCGGCCGTGATGAAATCCCCGTTCAGCGTCCAGCACCAGATTCCGTCCTGTCCCTCCCTGACGCCGATTACGGGAGATGTGCCGTCCACGCCGTTCTTACCGTCGGCAATGGAAATGCACGTCCCGTCGCTGAACACTATGTCATATCCCGCAGAAGTGCTGTTCACGGAGGTTATGACCTTGCCGCTCTGAGCCTTGTCGAGAATCTGACCGATTTTGGAAATGTCGCCGTTCATGTCGGCAATCCGGTCCTCCACGGCTTTGAGCCGGGCGTCCAGACCGTCGATTCTGTTCCTTATGTCGCTGTCGTCGAAACTGTTGTTACAGCCGACGGTTGCAGCAAGACATACAAGACATACAAGAATTGTCAAAAGCTTTTTCATTTCGAAACACATTATTTAAGTTAACGTCGCACAAATATCTCCGGACCGCCATCCATCTCCCGGGGAAGAGGTCCTCCGTGGCGAATTCGAAAAAAAACAGCGAAATGAAAAAACACTATGACACGAACACTTTTTCATGTCCGACAGACCGCACAGGGCCCGCATACACGATTGTCCGCCTCCTGTTAGCAGAGGTCTGCGATGAGAATCCCGAATGAAAAACGAGAGAAAAACACCTCAGACTTCCAACCCGTTCGCCGCAGGTATCGAATCCAAACCGTTACAGGCAGGTCTTCTGACTTGTCTCCATGAGGTTTTCCGGCGCCTTCCCAACTCAAAAGCCGAGTCAGTGGCAAAAGATACCGGTCCTTGAAGTCTCCCCGGCCGGGGAAACGAGACTTACAGCAGCGGGAACTGTTGCCGATTCGCACGGCATTCCCATTTAATTCTCTCTCGAAAAATCCGAGATGCAGAAACCTGTACGGCGCAAATATATGACATAATTCAGGAAATAAAAAATTTCCGCCGAAAATTTTCTCCCGGTCCGAACTCCGCACCGGGAACGAAGTTTGCATTCACGTACCGTAAATTCAGTGTCATGGAAACAAACCTCGAAAACAGAATCACCCTCGTAACGTCCTCTACGCGAGGTATCGGACTCAGCTGCGCCACCAGACTGGCCGAATGCGGCGCGAAGGTGTACCTGGCCGTCCGCAACATGCAGTCAGGCGGGGAGGCGGTCCGGCAGCTGCGCGGCCGGGGCCTGAAAGCCGAGGCGGTGTACTTCGACGCGACTGTGCCGGAGACCATCGGCACGATGATGACCGAAACGCTGGACAGGGAGGGCCGTCTGGACATTCTTGTAAACAATTTCGGGCACACCGACACGGCCGCGGACCTGGACCTGCTCGGAGGCGACGCAGAGGCGTTTTTCCACATCGTGGATGTGAATCTGCGCAGTGTCTACCTCACATGCAGGGCGGCGGTGAAAAGCATGCTGAAAACGGGCGGCGGGAGCATCGTCAACATATCTTCGGTCGGAGGAAAGGTTCCCGACGTATCTCGCACGGCCTACGGCGTGGCAAAGGCGGCAATAAACTTCCTTACACGCGACATCGCCGTGCAGTACGCCCGGTACGGCATACGGTGCAATGCCGTACTGCCGGGATTCATAGCCACGGACGCCGCACAAGGGAACATGTCGCAGGAATTTGCCGACGCCTTCGTAGCCTGCGTGCCGGCGGGACGCATGGGACGGGCCGAAGACATAGCCTCCGCAGTCGCCTTCCTCGCTTCGGACGGCGCCTCCTACATAACGGGACAGCTGCTCTCTGCGGCTGGCGGGTTCGACGATGTATCGCCCATGTACGCCCTGTATGCCAGAATGAACAGAAAGGGATGACCGCACTCTTCTATTGAAGGTAATACTCGCGTGTCTGCGTATTGCCCTGCCGGTCCGTCCAAGTAATGCGGTAGTTGCCCCTGAAACCGCGGAAACGGACGACTCCGTCGCGGTCGGGCCTTACTTCGAGGCGCGTCCGCCACTCGTTGTTAATCAGGTCATCGAGCATATGGTAAACCGGTTTGGGCTGCATGTCTCGGGTGAACATCCCCGAGGTAGACGGCTCTCCCGGAGCGCCGCAGTTGTCTACCACATTCCACCACGTGATGCCCATCATGCTCGGGCTGCTGAACCACAACCTGTACAGATTGCGCGCGATGATTGCCTGAATCATACGGCCGCGCTCGTCGTCCGAAGGCGAGGTAATCGTAATCTCGCTCAGATGAAGCGGCAGACCGGGTTCGGAAAGCCACTCTATATACTGGCGCACCTCCTCCGGAGTCTGGGTGCCGTGCCCCTCGGCGATGTCGAGACACTGCTTGGGGTCGAACAGGTGCATCTGCACACCCATGATGTCGATTTTACATCCTCGGCGCAGCAGCTCCTTCACCTGCGCGGCATACTCCGGACGGCGGATATAGTCGTTTATGTTCAGCTTGACCCCCGCCGGGAAATGGCTCTCGGCACTTTTGAGAGCACGGTACGGATAATCACCCGGCATCAGGCCGTAGGTACTCTTGCAAAGTTTCCGGCCCGGCACCAAAAGTCCGCGCCTGTCGTCCTGCACGCTTTCGTTGACCACATCCCAGCTGTCGATTCTGTCGCCGTACCATGCCGCGATGTCGCCTATACGCTTGTCGTACAGATAACGCAGCGTATCGGCATAGTGTGCGAAAACACTTTCCAGCTCGTCGAGCCCCATGCGCGGATATTCGTCCGTAAGTTTGCCCCCGACGAAAAAGCCGTCCCAGCGAGCTCGCTCCTGAGGTGTCATGTAGTCGGGCAGCCACTCCGGATGATGCCACCGGCGTTCGCCCCAAATCAGCACGTGACCGTGCGCGCGGATACCTTTGCTCTTGCAGAACTCGACCACACGGTCGGTCGACGGACGACGCCAGTGCGGACAATCGTAGGGGCGTGCCTGAGCGTTCCAGAACTCCTCCGTATCCCAGTACTCCTGACGGAAGCGCAGCCGTCCGGGCTGCATCTCGAACTTTTTCCAATAGAATGCTATCGTCGCGGAGTTGAACAGCGTGCCGAACAGCTCCTTGTAACGGTCGTTACACTCCTTGCTGCCAAGCTGCTCGAAGTTGAAGATATGCGCGCCGAAAATGAAATGATGCGAAATCTGTTCTATCTTCACACTCGTTCCCTCGGCCACGTCGGCGACAGTCAGCTCTCCGTCGGCCTTGCGGTTTTTCTCTATATCGCGGTCGATGCGCGCCTGCTCTGCAGGATTCCACTGTTTCCAGTAGGCATCGCTCATATAACCGTTTTTGTCACTTTTACGGGATGTCGGAATCGTCACCTGTGCGAAAGACCCGACAGCTGCGGCAAGCATGCCGACAACAAGAAGCACTTTTTTCATGCTGCGAACTATTTATTTTATTTCAATCGACCCACAAGATAGAAAAAATATCCCGTCCTGCCAAAACTCAGTATTCACGAACCTCTAAAAAATCAGGTGAGTGTATACGACTTTACAGTATGGCACATTTAACAGGGCCGCGGCCTGCGGAAGTCACGTGCGAATGAAATGAGCGGGCCTTCGCCGGCGGGAGGCTGCGGCCAGCTGCGGTTCGGAGAACCGCATAACTGTAAAATCGTATATAATCCCCAAAAAAGAATTATAATTTTAGTAATTGAATGTAAAAAAATATATATTTATAGAAATGCCGGACAACCGACAAATAACCATAAATATCATGAGCAAAATATTGGCGACATTCATCATTGCCCTATTGGCATTTCAATGCGAGGAAGGCATAAACAATTCGGACTGGTACGTTAAGAACTGCACGGACAGGACATTAACTCTCGTAGAGTCTCATACCAGGGTGTTGCACCCCGGCGACTCGGTGTCGATATGCAACAACCGGGACTATCGTCATGTCTCATTCGACCTGTGGTTATGCAATCATCACGGAGTAACGCGCCCGAAATACTGTTACATATTGTGCGACGACATTCTGATGAAGACATGGAGCATGGCTGAGAAAGACGGCAAAGGCAAACAGTTCTACAACGAACAATTCTGGCGGTTCCATGACATTGCCCCCAAATACGAAAATTCCACGCACTACTATTTCTGGACGCTGGAAATTTACCCCGAGGACATAGGATTAACCGCGCAGGGCGAACAGGAACAATCATAAGACATCCGGAGAGGGGGGGCTTCATTCCCCGAACCTCGATTTTTTCAGAACCGTGCGGAATTAACTGTCAGCCCGGTCGCTGTTGCCGGTCCGGGACGCAGCAGGCGTAGGCTGAGCAGATGAGACATTGCGGGCCCCGCGGAGCAGGGCTGCGGCCCGCGCTGTCTTTGAGAGGCTGCAATCCGCTGCTTTTCACCGCGCCGCAATCGCAGTTCCTGCCGGAACCACCGTGTGGCAAGGCGGCCGGAGCGCGGTTCAGACCTTGCAGTTTTTCAGGAACTCTTCCAGACGTGCCATGGCACGTCCGCGGTGCGAGATGGCGTTCTTGCGTTCGGCGGACATCTGCGCGAAAGATTCGTCGCTGCCCTCGGGTCTGAACACAGGGTCGTAGCCGAATCCGCCTTCACCTGCCGGGGATTCGAGAATCTCGCCGCACACCACGCCCTCGAACAGATACTCCCGGCCATTCAGAATCAATGCCACGACAGTCCTGAAACGCGCCGCACGGTTGCGGCAGCCGTCCATATTGGCCAGCAGCAACCGCACATTGGCGGCAAAATCGTGCCCGTCCGTAGCATATCGCGCAGAATGGACGCCGGGCGCACCGCCCAGGGCCTCGACTTCCAGCCCCGTGTCATCCGCAAAGCAGTCCATGCCGGTAGCTTCGTGCACGTACCTGGCCTTTTGCAGGGCGTTGCCCTCTATGGTGGGCTGCGTCTCGGGAATATCGCCCGCAAGTCCGCATTCGGACAGCGGGACTATGTCGAAAGCCTCGCCGGCTATCTGCCTCGCCTCGGCGAGTTTATGTGCATTGTTGGTTGCGAATACGAGTTTCATTGCACCTTTTCGAGTAAAGAGAGTTTGTAATCGGCATCTATCTTGTCCAGAATCGCCTTCACCGTCACGTCAAGCACACTTCCCTCCGAGTAGTCGGCCGCACAGACATGATTGACACGGTTTTCGAGAATCAGGCTCTTGCGCTCCATACGTTCGTCGGCCGATTCGGGATTGTAGACCGCAATGGAGTGCCCGCCCGAACTCTTCACCAGACGCATGCAGGGTATGTCGGTGGTGCCGTCACCGAAATATATCATATGCTTGAAAGGCACGGGCCGCTTGTCCTCCGGTATGAAACGGTTGACATCCTTGCCGTCATAAACCGACTCCACGCCCTTGTTTATCTTGAATATGAACTGCGTCTTGTTGGTGTAGTTCACCGCCACGGCCGGCCAGTAGGCTATGCCGTCCACGTCGTAAAGAAACGAGCAGGCGTAAATCTTGCGGAACTCGGAGGCTATCGGCGTGCCCTCGATAATCTCCTTTATACCCGACGAATTGATATAATGCAGAATGCGGATACCCTTTGCCCGGCCGTAGGCGTTGATGCGCGAGAACCACTGCCGGACACCCTTGTACAGCTCTATGTTGCGGCCCGACTCCTGAAATGCCTCGCGCCGTAGCGAAAGACCCTTGCTGCGGGCCTCGTGAATCATCTTGGCCATGTACGTAAGAATCGGGTCGGCATCCTGACTCATGGCCAGATGCCGGCTGTCGCTCCAAAATTCGGCATTGCTCTTCCCGACGGTGGGAATGAAATCGTACTCCTGCATGTTGCCGGGCGAGAGCGTTCCGTCGAAATCATATATCAGCGCGACGGTGTATTCGTGTTTTTCAGTCATGGTTTCCTTATCCGGATTTGTACAAACACAAAGATAGGAATTTTTCGAATGAAAAAGGAAACCTTTGAAAAGGTTTCCTTTTTCATCTTGCAAATATGCAGTTCTTTAAAGTTCAACAATCTTTACGCAACGAACCGGGCAAGCAGAACCCTGATTGTTGTAGTCGTTTCTGTAATCCACGTAGAAACCGTTGTGAGCGTCGCACTCCATTCCTTGCGGGTAGTGAGCAACCCAGTGTGCATTTAAGGATCTTACGCCGTTGGCGTGATAACGGGCCGAACAGCCTACGCGAACAAGATGTCCGAACGATGTACGCTGTCCTGCCGCGGGCATGAACATCGTCCGGCCGGTAGGCTCCGATTCGAATCCACATATGTCAATTTCAACATCTCCCAAGAAGTTCCCATCATTGTCAACACTTTTGGTAATGGTACCTTTTGATTCACCCGGTACACCGCGGTCTTCGATGTAAAAATTGAAACCGCCCTTGAATGTCGGGAATTTCAGTTTGGCCTGACTTATATCCGGCCACCAGTTTACAGCCTGAGTCGGAACCTGAATAGCGTTCTGTATGTCGGCATCGTATGCTTCCTTACAGTTCAAACGCCAGATACCGACCGAAGCCCACTGTACGCTGGCAGCGTCATTATGTGATGTCACGAACCTGAACATACTCGCGCACGGGACCTGCCATCCTGCCGGACACGGGTCATAAATCGATTTCTCACCTATATCCCACGGGCTGTCGGAGCAGTTGCCCCATAGAAAGCCCCATCCGTCGTGTGGGTCATCCGGTGCTACGTCGTGAGTTGTGTTGCAATCCTTGGTGCTTATCCACCAGTAGGGATAATTGTGGTTACTTATATAAATAGACGGATTGCTTACTGAGAACTGAACATTGTCTTTCACGGATTCGAACAAAACATCTTGTGATTTGATGTAATACTCGGACGAAGTAGACGCATTATTGCCGATGCCGTCATAATAATATATAATGTCATTGGATACGCCGATTTGGTTAATTTTGTCCCAGTAGCTGTTCTCCCAATTGTAATCATTGTCGGCAGTTCCCCAGTCAGCTACTATACCGCCCGGGAACGGGTCTTTACGTCCCCACTGGTAGAGCAGACCGAACGAACGCTGTACGTCATCGTAATTGCCGGTGTTTCCTTCGTGCATAGCGCCGAGGTTGCGCGACATCCAGGTTGCAGGTGTAGCCCAGGTTCCGGGGAGTCCTTTGTCGTTGTCGGTGTCCAGAACATTGTAGTGGCCAAGTTCATCCTCGGGATCATAATCGGTAATCCAGAGGTGCCAGCTCCACAAAATTCTTCCGGCTTCATCAGCGGCAGCAATCAATGTGTTCTGCTCCGTACCGTCGGTTGTAAAATATATGCATCCCGCTTCGGGGTCGTAACCGAAATCCGAGATAGCCGCAGGGTTTTCATGCAAATCGACCGTCGACCATACAATGCCCGCTGCGGAAGGATTCAACTCACGTGCAACAGCGACAAAACGGTCTGTCGATTTACCGTTACCCATAACCTTGGCATTGAACCTATATGTTCCTGCCTTTTGAACTATATAACAGTTAGCCGTCTCGTTCACACTCAAATTCGTCGCTCCCGACGGACATCTTCCACTTCGACCCGATATATAAGAAACGTTGTACTGCTCCTGTTCTATGACTACCGTTCCTATCTGATTGTTTGTACGGGTTTCACGTATTGCAACAGTTGAAGAACGCTTAACATACTTATTTTCGAGAACATACAGTCGTACAGTATCATTATGCATCGAGGCCCGTGTAGACGCAAGCGATATCCATTCCTTATCCTGGTCGGGTATCTCAATCGAATAATCCAAATCGGTACGAACGATAAAATCAACAAAGCCGCCTTTGCTCTGTACTGGCACCTTTCCGGATGAAACGGTTAGCGAACCTCTCTGGAAACCTATATGTCTCATAACGGTCTTCTGTCTTCCATCCGATACGAACACTATCACTCCATGGTCTCCGTATACTGTCTCAGAAGGAACCGTTACCAGAATACGGCCGGATAAGATTCCGGAACGGACAACACTCGCATACACTCCGTTTTGGCCTACAACTGCTACATCCGTCTTATCATCAGCACCGATTAACGTATACTCTATTTCAAACGTACCGCGACCCGAAGGTATTTTTATATCTTCCGCATTCTCGAACTCTATGTCCAGCACCGAAAATTTAGGCACCGCAATAACCTGACCATCAGACAATACAAAATAAACCATGTCCGATGCCTGACGTATCTCCTTAAATATCGAATCTCCATCCTTGCCGTCAGAACCGTTTGCACCATCTTTACCGTCGACACCGTCCTTGCCGTTCTCACCATCTTTGCCGTCCTTACCATTTTCGCCGGTCGCCCTGCCGAGATTGGTCCATGTAGCGCCGTTGTCGGTCGAAACGAACCAGTAACCGCCATCGATTTTCAACTGAGGAGTAATGCCGTCCTTACCATCTGCGCCGTTCTGTCCATCTCTGCCGTCTTTGCCATCCTTGCCGTCAGTACCCGGAGCGCCTGGCTCGCCATCTTTTCCATCGGCTCCGTTTTGTCCGTCTCTGCCATCTGCGCCATTTTTGCCATTCTCTCCGTCTTTGCCGTCGGCTCCCGGTTGTCCATCCTTCCCGTCATTACCGGGAGCACCTGGCTCGCCGTCGGTGCCATTAACCCTGATTTTATTTCCTCCATCGGTCAACCAATCGCCGTCGAGTGTCCAATAGTAGACACCGTCTGCATCCTGTCTGACACCTACAACAGGAGTGTACCCGTCCGCGCCATTGCGTCCATTGTAAATCGTAATAGGAGAACTCTTTGCAAACATAATCGTATAACCGATTTCAGTACCGTTTTCGGAGACTGGAACCACAGAAACAATACAGTCGTTGTTCTGAATGGAGGCAAGAATAGTCTGCAACGAAGAAATGTTGTTGTTCGTTTGCTCACACATACTTTCAAGCCTCTGTAACCGTTCGAGAATACTGTCGATTACCGAATTGTCGAATGAACCGGAGCCTAAACCCGTTCCGTCGAACTCAGTATCGCAACTCCACAAGGCAAAAGTGCAAGCCAATACTGCAATAATTTTTTTCATATGATTTATTGTTCCGCCGCCAGCTCCTCGGTACGGCATGTTATATAACAGAAAGTGTGGAGCTGATTTCGTTTATCCAAATGGAGGTTGTGGAAAGGACCTGTGCAAGAATAAACGACGCGATACCCCACACCTGAATAGATATGGGGCACCGCGGCATACGGATATGCCACGTCCATAATCTACACAAGAAATGAGTGCCATTCGTTGTCCCATTGCACTTGAAAACTTCCACATTTCCATTTGAGGACAAAAGCGAAAACACTTTCGAATATGTAACTGTCGATAACTCGACTGTGCAAAGTTATATATTTTATGTTCGCATGCAACATGCCGAAAGGCCGGCGGTTGGCATTGTAATTGAAAAAACGTAAATTTGCACATCAAAAACTCAATTATAAATGACACTTTCTGAAATTCTTTTCCGTCGTCGCAGTGTGCGCCGGTTCGAAAACCGAAAGGTGCCCGGACAGGTCATGGACGCCGTAATAAAGGCCGCCCTGACGGCTCCATCTTCGAAAAACACCCGTTCGACACGTTTCATGGTTGTAGAAAAGCCCGAACTGCTCGAACAGATTTCGCAGATGCGCGACAGCGGCGCGGCATTCGTCAAGGACGCACCGTGCGCCGTAGTGGTTCTCGGAGATGCAGCCCTGACCGATTTGTGGGTGGACAACTGCGCCATCTCGGCCACAATCCTGCAACTGGCAGCCGAAGAACAGGGTCTCGGCTCGTGCTGGGTGCACGTAAACGGCCGTCCGCGTAAAAAGGCGGAACCGGACAAAGGCACGGCAGCGGAATATCTCCGCACGGTGCTGCCGATTCCCGCGACATGGAATCCGCTGTGCGTGGTGGCTCTCGGCTATGCCGCGGACTACCCCGCCCCGCACTCGCAGCACGACGATTCGGATATGGTGCTGCATATAGATTAAGGACGCTGCGAAGCGAAAAAAACGAAAGTCCCGCATAAAAAACATGCGGGACTTTCATCTATATGTACATGTGACTCTTATTCCATCGGTCTTATCCGCATCTCAACCCCGGGAATCTCACCGACGAGCTTTTCCAGCAACTCCAAATCCGTCCGGTGCTCTACCTGACCGTAGTGATACGGGTAGAAAATCTTAGGACGGATGGCGGCCACAGCCCGGGCGGCCTGTTGCTCCGTCATGGTGTATGGCTGGTTGACCGGCAGAAAAGCGATATCTATATCGCGCAGAGCAAGCATCTGAGGCGTCGGCTCGCCGTCGCCGGCTATATAAATCCGCGTGCCGTCGAGCGTGAGGATATAACCGTTGTCGCGACCCTCGGGATGGAAGTCCGTATGTCCGGCGGTTGTATTGTATGCGGGAACGGCATGCACGGAGGCATATCCGAGGTCGACACTATCGCCGTTATGCAGGACGGTGCCGCGGCCGAGAGAGGCGAAACACTCCTCGGTGAGAACTATACTCGTATCATCCTTGCCGAGCGCCTCCACAGCAGCCGCATCGAAATGGTCATAATGCGCGTGAGTGAAAAGAATAAGGTCCGCACGCGGCTGTGCGGCATAATCGGCATTGCTGTTCACCGGATCGACATAAATCTGGCGGCCGCAGAACGATAAGGCCAGAGAGGCGTGAGCGAAAAATCTTATTTCCAGCTCCCTGCCGGAAGATGTCGACAATATGTCGGACGGAAAAGGATATTCCCCGAAGCGGTTGGATACAGTCATAACAAACAATGTATTGATTCGTACCAAATATAATAATTTTTCCGTTCGGCTGCAAAAAAATGCCCGGCACACGACAAAAAGAGCGGTGCGCCAATCCGGAAAGAAAGGCGCACCTGAACTACTAGTACGATTATTTATTATGAAAAACTGTTTACCTCGGAATCCCGGTTAGTGGATTCTTTCGGTTAGCGCCACAAAAGTATAAAATTAAAAGCAAAATCCAACTGTTCGGGGAACAATTTTCATCACCCAAACCTTTTCACATCATATTTGTGAACAAAAAGGAACTTCCCGGAATCCGGGAAGTTCCATATGAAACATGCCTGTCGTGTTATTTACCGGCCTTTTGCGCTTACTATGTCGAACGTGTCGCGGGCAATCATCCTCTCCTCGTCGGTCGGAATAACAGCCACCTTGACTCTGGACTCCGGTTTGGAAATCAGTTTGTCCACTCCGCGAGTTCCGCGGTTGGCCTCCTCGTCGAACTCGACGCCCATCAATTCCAGTCCGCGGCAGCAGTTGCGGCGGAATCTGTCGTTATTCTCGCCAACACCGCCCGTAAACACAATCATGTCGACACCGCCCATCTCGGCAGCATATTCGCCGATGAACTTTCTGACACGACCCTCGTACATGGCCAGAGCAAGAACAGCTTTCCGGTCGCCGGCCTGTGCGGCAGCGTCGATATCGCGCATGTCCGAAGACAGGGACGTGATGCCGAGCACGCCCGACTTCTTGTTTATCAAATCATTGGCCTGCGCTGTATCCATATTCTCCTTCTCCATGACATAGAGCAGCGCGCTGGGGTCGAGATTTCCGCAGCGGGTACCCATCATAAGTCCGTCCACGGGAGAGAATCCCATGGAGGTATCGAGCGAGCGTCCATCCTTCACGGCCGTCACGGAGGCTCCGTTGCCGATGTGACAGGTTATGATGCGGGAATTGCCCAAATCAAGTCCTGCCAGCTCGGCTCCGCGGGTCGCGACGAACTTGTGGCTGGTGCCGTGGAAGCCGTACTTGCGGACACGGTAATCGGTGTAATATTTGTACGGCAGGGCGAACATGTAGTTCTCCGCCGGTATGGTCTGATGGAACGAGGTGTCGAACGCGGTCACCTGCGGAACGTCGGGCAGCAGCTCCGAGATGGACATTATACCTTCCAGACTGGCAGGATTGTGCAGGGGGGCGAGTTCGCAGCAGCTGCGTATCTTCTCTATCACGTCGCTGTCCACGAGCGCGCTGCCGTGGAAATACTCTCCGCCGTGAGCGACCCTGTGACCTACGGCGCCGATTTCGTTAAGCGAACCTACTACGCCGTGCCCGGAATCGGTTATGGCATCGATAATCATCTTTATGCCTTTCGTATGGTTGGGAATAGGGCACGCGGTTTCGAGAACCTTGCCGCACGATGTCTTGTGCGTCAGGAGTCCCTCGGGAAGACCTATTCGTTCCACCTGACCTTTGGCCAGAAGAGCGGAAGCATCGCACCGGGTCATGTCCATGACCTGATACTTTATCGAGGAGCTTCCGCAGTTGAGCACTAATATTATCATTGCTGTGATTCTTTTATTTGGTTATTTCTGTGCCGTCTGACAAACCGTGATGGCGATAAGGTCCACTATGTCCTCCACCGAACAGCCGCGCGAGAGGTCGTTTATCGGAGCCGCCATACCCTGCAATACGGGTCCCACGGCCTGTGCGTGGGCCATGCGCTGCACGAGTTTGTACGCTATATTGCCTACTTCCAGAGTCGGGAACACGAGCACGTTGGCGCGGCCGGCCACATCGCTGCCGGGAGCTTTCTTGGCCGCAACCGACGGAACAATGGAGGCATCGGCCTGCAATTCGCCGTCGATGGCGATGTCGGGAGCACTCTGACGGGCTATTCGCGTAGCCTCGACAACCTTGTCGACCATAGGGTGCTTGGCAGACCCCTTGGTCGAGAAACTGAGCATCGCGACACGCGGCTCGATACCGGCTATGTCGCGGGCCGTACGGGCCGTGGCCACGGCTATCTCGGCGAGCTGCTCGGCCGTCGGGTCGGGATGCACCGCGCAGTCGGCGAACACCATCAGACCGTCGTCACCGAACTGCCGGTCAGGAATATTCATTATGAACGCTCCGGAGACAACGCTGCATCCGGGTTTAGTCTTCACATACTGGAATGCGGGCCTGAGAACATCGCCCGTGGCATTGTCGGCTCCGGCAACCTCTCCGTCGGCATCGCCGGCCTTTATCATTATCGCAGCCAGATAGAGAGGGTCCATGAGCTGCTGGGCGGCAACCTCCTCCGTAACTCCTTTCGAACCTCGGATGGAGACCATAAGACGAACGTAATCGTCCTTCCTGGGGTTTGCGGCCGGGTCGACAATCGTCGCCTGTCCGATATTTTTCAGTCCCAGGCTCCCGGCAAGAGAGGTGATTTCTTCGGGATTGCCTATCAGGATAATCTGTGCGAGACCCGTCTCTATCGCCTTGTCCGCGGCTTTCAGGGTTCTCTCTTCCGTTGCTTCCGGAAGCACTATGCGGCTTTTTATCGAGGTCGCTTTGCTTTTAATCTGTTCAATGAGTTCCATTGCTTTGTGTAAAATATGTTTGAATCCCCGCTCTTACGGCGGAAAGTGTGCAAAATTACTCTTTTTAGACAAATATCGGAAGCGCTTTTCCGATATTTTTTCAGGGAATCATATATTTACGCCGAATCGTCGGCATTCGGTTCACAACGGTCCTGCGGCATACGGGCCGCAGCCTGCGGAGCACGTTTCTTCCGCGGGACTCCGCCGCCCGAGGCTGCGTGTCGTTCGGTGTGCCGATACCGTGTCACCTCCGGGGTATGGCCGCCTTTTTCAAAAGCCCGCTCAGTCCTCGTATTTGTAGCCCACGCCCTTGACCGTCACCACATGCCGCTCGCCGATGCGTTTGCGGAGGTTGCGCACGTGGACGTCTATGGTGCGCTCGCCGACAACGACGTCGCTGCCCCACACCCTGTCGTAAATCTCCTCGCGGGTGAATAGTTTCCCGGGCTTGGAGAGCAGCAGGCAGAGCAGAGAGAACTCCTTGCGCGGAAGAACTATATTCTCGCCGTTCTTCGTGACGACATGCCGCTCCCGGTCCACCGCGACGGTGTGGCAGGCCGAAGAGTCGGGCTGCATGGGGTCTATACGTTTGAGGATGGCCCTTATGCGGGTCATCAGCACGTTCATCTTGATAGGCTTGCTGATATAGTCGTCGGCCCCGCTGTCGAAACCCTCGATAAGCGACTCGTCCTCGCCCCGGGCCGACAGAAACACGATTACCGTATCGCTGAGCGACGGGTCGCTGCGAATCTCACGGCACGTGGCGAATCCGTCCTTGCGCGGCATCATCACGTCGAGCAGTATCATGTGCGGCTTGACATCCGCGGCAATACGCACGGCGCTCTCCCCATCGGACGCGGTATGGACCTGATAGCCCTCCTTGCGCAGGTTGTAGCCTACGAATTCCAGTATATCCGTCTCATCGTCCACCAGCAGAATACGGTAGCTCATTTCGTGTTTGTTTTTCAAGAGGCTACAAATTTAAACATTTTTTCCGCACACAGCCAAAAGCGATACCAAAATGTTGCCGTTTTATTAGGCGGATTGAGTTTTTTGAGGTAACTTTGCACATTGCCGCGACATTTGTCGGGCGTGTGTTGTACTCTTTATTTAGGAATGACAATGGCTACTGAAAAATCTACTCAGCAGGTTCAGCAGGAACCCGACGAGGCGACCGCCGTAAGAAACGGAGGCCCCATGTCCGCAGAACCTATTACGGAAGAAAACATCGAAACCGCCGCCGAAGACGATATGGATTCGGGCCTGGATTTCTCGGACGAGGACGCGAGGCTCGCTGCCGCGGCCCTGGACTCGGACGAAGAGGGCGAGACGGAAGACGACAACAGCGAAACGTCACAGGCCACGGGTATCGACCTGTCATCCAAAAGCAAGGAGGAACTGGTTCTTATGCTCGAAGAGCTTCTGGCATCCAAACCGGTACAGACACTCCGCCCTGATGTTGAGGCCATAAAGATAGCATTCTACAAGAAGCACCGCAGCGAGACCGAGGCACGCAGAAAGGCGTTCGTCGAGGCAGGCGGCGCGGCCGAGGATTTCGCTCCGGAGGCCGACGCTTCCGAGGCAAGGCTCAAAGAGGCTGTGGCGGAATACCGGCACCGCAGGGACGAGTTCTCCTCGGGACAGGAGAAAATCAAGCAGAACAACCTGAAAGTCAAGTTGGAGATAATCGACGAGCTCAAACGGCTCATCGACAGCGGCGAGACCGTGGGACACACTTTCTCCTCGTTCCGCGAGTTGCAGAACAGATGGAAAGAGACCGGTCCCGTACCGCAGGCCAGCGTCAAGGACCTGTGGGAGACATACAATCTGTATGTCGAGAATTTCTACGGCATAATCAAGATAAACAAGGAGTTGCGCGACCTCGACCTCAAACGCAACCTCGAAACCAAACTCTCGCTCTGCGAGGCCGCCGAGGCACTCGTTCTGGAACCGTCGACAGTGGAGGCGTTCCACAAGCTGCAAAAACTGCACGAACAGTGGAGGGAGACGGGTCCCGTGGCCGTGGAATACAAGGAGCAGCTGTGGGAGCGTTTCAGGGAGGCCAGCGCACGCATCAACAAACAGCATCAGCAGTATTTCGACGACATAAAGGCCGAACAGAAAAAGAATCTCGAACTCAAAACCTCGCTGTGCGAGCAGACCGAGGCCCTGGCCGACACGCCGGCTGCTTCGCGCAAGGAGTGGAATAAGGCCTCCGCAAGGCTGCTCGAAATACAGAAAATCTGGAAAACCATAGGGTTCGCACCCAAAAAAGACAATACACGAATCTACGAGCGGTTCCGCGCCGCATGCGACAGATTCTTCGAACAGAAAAGAGTGTTCTACGTCCGTCTCAAAGAGGAGATGGAGCAGAACCTGCGCCTCAAAACCGAAATCTGCGAGCAGGCCGAGGCCATAATGAACTCCGAGGAGTGGAAAAAGACGAGCGAGGAGCTCATCGCCCTGCAAAAACGCTGGAAGGAGATAGGCACCGTTCCGCGCCGTTACTCGGATGCCGTGTGGAAAAGATTCCGCGCCGCATGCGACACTTTCTTCGAGAACAAGTCCAAACATTTCTCGTCGGTCGACCAGCAGTACAAGGCAAATCTGGAAAGCAAGCGCGCGCTTCTGGCCGAAATCGCCGAGAGCGGATTCGAGAACGTGGATTTCGAGACCATAAAGAACTTCCAGCGCAGGTGGAGCGAGATAGGTTTCGTGCCCATCAAAAGCAAGGACGCGTTGCAGAAAGAGTACAAGGAGGCGGTCGACAAACTCTTCGCCTCGCTGCGCGGCGGCGAACACAGCCGCGGCATGGAGCGTTTCCGCGAGAAACTCTCCACGATGAAGGGCGCGGGCGACAAGCGCATACGTCAGGAACGCGACAAACTCTACAACAAGGTGCGTCAGATGGAATCGGAAATCGCACTGCTGGAAAACAACATAGGGTTCTTCTCCAAATCATCCAACGCCGAGGCGATGATACGCGACGTGAAGGAGAAAATAGCCAGAACAAAGGCGGATATGAACGCCGCAATCGAAAAGATAAAACTGATAGACGAGCAAGAATAACAAACATCACATATGTCGGAAAAGAAAAAACAGACCAAATATATTTTCGTTACAGGAGGCGTGGCCTCTTCGCTGGGAAAAGGAATCATCGCCGCATCGCTGGCCAGACTGTTGCAGGCCCGCGGATATTCGGTGACCAACCAGAAACTCGACCCCTACGTCAACGTCGACCCCGGAACTCTCAACCCGTACGAACACGGTGAATGCTACGTCACCGAAGACGGCGCCGAGACGGACCTCGACCTGGGACACTACGAGCGTTTCACCTCAATTCCGACTTCGCAGGCCAACAACGTCACCACCGGACGCGTATACCTGAACGTCATCACCAAGGAGCGCCACGGAGACTATCTGGGCAAGACCGTGCAGGTCATCCCGCACATCACGGACGAGATAAAAAACAGCATCCTGCGCTTAGGACACAAGAACGACTACGACGTGATAATCACCGAGATAGGCGGCACCGTGGGAGACATCGAGTCACTGCCCTACATCGAGGCCGTACGCCAGCTCAGATACTCGCTGGGATACCGCAACACCGCCGTCGTGCATCTGACCCTCATCCCGTACATGGCCGCTTCGGGCGAACTCAAAACAAAGCCTACGCAACACTCCGTGAAGGCATTGCAGGAGAGCGGTCTGCAACCCGACATCCTCGTACTGCGCACGGAGAAACACCTCTCGGACGACATCAAGCGCAAGGTGGCGCTTTTCTGCAACGTGGACCAGAACGCGGTGATGGAGTCGGTGGATGTTCCGACAATCTACGAGGTGCCGCTTAAAATGCACCAGCAGCATCTGGACGAAGTGGCTCTCGCCAAACTCGACCTGCCGGCCATACACGAGCCGGACATGGATTCGTGGCGCGAGTTCGTAGAACGCATCAAGAACCCGAAACGCGAGATAGACATAGCGCTGGTGGGAAAATACACCGAACTGCCCGACGCATACAAGTCCATCTGCGAATCGTTCATACACGCCGGGGCGGACAACCATGTCAAGGTCAAGCTCAGATATGTAAATTCCGAACTTCTGACAGCGGAGAACATACACGACAACCTCTCGGCCATGAAGGGTATCCTGGTCGCTCCGGGATTCGGCCACAGAGGCATCGAGGGCAAGATTCTCGCCGTCAGGTACGCCCGCGAAAACAACATCCCGTTCCTGGGAATATGTCTGGGCATGCAGTGCGCCGTGATAGAGTTCGCACGCAACGTACTGGGTATCAAGGATGCCGATTCGAGCGAGATGTGCGCCACCGCGAATCCGGTGATAGACATCATGGAGGAGCAGAAAACGGTGCTCGACAAAGGAGGAACGATGCGTCTGGGCGCATATCCGTGCCGTCTGAGCGCAGGAAGCAAAACGGCAGAGGCATACGGCATGGAACTTATCTCGGAGCGTCACCGCCACCGTAACGAGTTCAACAACACGTATCTCGAACGGTTCAAGGCGGCAGGCATGGTTCCGGCCGGAATAAATCCCGACTCGGGACTTGTCGAGGCTGTGGAGATACCGTCGCATCCGTGGTTCGTCGGCGTACAGTATCATCCGGAGTACAAAAGCACGGTGCTTAATCCGCACCCGCTGTTCGTGGCATTCGTAAAGGCCGCAATCGACAACGACAAAACGAAATAAAGAATTTTAAACCTTCATCGGCAGCAAGCTCTCCCGCGGGGGAGCTTGCTGCCGGTTAAAGAAAAGACACTGATGGATAAAAAATCTATTACCGGCCTCGTACTCATAGGCCTGATTCTGTTCGGGTTCTCATGGTACAACGGCAAACAGCAGCAAAAATTCCAACGCCAGCAGTTCGTCCGCGATTCGACAGAAGCAGCGCACGCACGGCAAATCGCCCTCCAACGCGCGGACACGACGCTCAATCCTGCATCTTTCGATTCTGCCGCCTCGGAGGAGCAGCGGCTCAAAGCACAGGCCGAAAGCATCGGTGACATGCTCGCCGCATCGCTCGAAGCCCCGGAACGCAGATTCACGGTATCCAACTCCGTAATGCAGGTCGAGTTCAGCACACTGGGCGGATGCATAAGCGACGTGACGCTCAGCGACTACGAAAGATACTACGGCGGCCCATTAAGGATGTTCAAGCCCGGTTCGCAGAAACTGGACCTCAGCTTCTACATCAAACGCTCGTTCAACGACGCGCAGCTGCACACCGGTTCGTACAACTTCACGTGCGAGGCGCCGGACAGCGAGTGGAGCGACCAGGAGACAAGCAAAAACGTGTCGATGCGTCTGTACATGGACTCGACGGCATATGTCGAATACCTGTACACAATCTACCGTGACAGCTACATGATGGATTTCGACGTCCGTTTCGTAGGCATGGCCTCGATGCTCTCGAACCAGTCCGATTTCGAAATGGATTGGAGCAGCATCGGACAGCAGAACGAAAAGGGATTCGACAACGAGAACAACTACTCCACCATATCGTACAAATTTCCCGACACGAAGAGTATCGAGAGTCTGAGCATGGCCAAGGCCGGACAATCCAAACAGGAGGATGTCCGTGCGAAGGTGCAGTGGGTGGCATTCAAACAGCAGTATTTCTCGTCGGTAATGATTGCGGACGGCTGCTTCCAGGACGCCATGATGCAGTACGACACTTACCGCCCGGGCCAGGGTGACATCAAGAAATACTCGGCCAAGCTCTCCGTTCCGTTCCAGGATGCCGGAACAGCGTACAGGTTCAAGTTCTATTACGGTCCAAACAAATACTCGGTTCTCAAAAAATTCGGCCTGAGTCTGGAACGCCTCATTCCGCTCGGAGGCAGCCTCGTGGGATGGGTGAACAGGTGGTTCGTGATTCCGATGTTCGATTTCCTGAACAGGTACATCGCCTCCTTCGGCTGGATTATACTGATAATGACGATAGTGATAAAACTCGTGATATCGCCGCTCACGTACAAGTCATACCTGTCGTCGGCAAGAATGCGCGTCATAAAACCGGAAATGGACGAAATCAATGCGAAATACCCGAAACAGGAGGACGCAATGAAGAAACAGCAGGCAATAATGGAACTCTACAAACGGGCCGGAATCAACCCGATGAGCGGATGTATCCCGATGCTCATACAGTTCCCCATACTTATCGCCATGTTCCGCTTCTTCCCCGCCTCGATAGAGCTGCGCGGCGAAAAACTGCTCTGGGCCGACGATTTGTCGAGCTACGACTCGATTCTGAACCTCCCGTTCTCGATTCCGTGGTACGGCGACCATGTGAGCGGATTCGCACTGCTCATGGCTGCGGCGATGTTCGGATACTCGTGGATAAACTTCAAACAGAACGCTTCCTCACAACCGCAGATGGCCGGCATGAAGTTCATGATGCTGTACATGATGCCTATAATGATGCTGCTGTGGTTCAACAACTACGCCAGCGGTCTGTGCTACTACTACTTCCTCTCCAATATCATCACCATAGCGCAGATGTCGGCGATAAGATATTTCGTCGACGACGAGAAACTGCACCGCCAGATGATGGAGAATGCTAAAAAACCGCGCAAGAAAAGCAAATTCCAGCAACGGTACGAGCAGGCTATGAAGCAGCAGCAGGAGATGCTCCGCCAGCAGCAGAAAGCCCGCAGATAAAGCGCCGGACTACCGGACTGAACCGAACGACAAACGGTACGGAAAAATGTTTCCGTACCGTTTGTCGTAAATCTTTTCCCCGAAGACAAAAGGCATCATGCCGTTTTTATTTGTCATTGAGGACCTCATGCACTATCTTTGCAGGGAGACAATGACAAACAATCGCTTTTCCGCCATGAGAAAGATTTCAATCGTCTGCCTGTCCGCCCTGCTGTCGGTCTGCTGCACCGGCAGGCAGAACAAAACAGCAGAAAACGACCTCCACCCTGAGCAGAACATACAGGAACAGGCCTCCTCGCCGCGGCCGTTTGCCGTGCCCAAGGCGCCGAAAATGCTCGGAAACGGCCCCGAAGCAGCGGTGTTCTATGCCGAGCACTTCTGGGACGAGTTCGACTTCTCGGACACGCTCTACGTAAACTCCGAACAGGTTACGGAGACCGCGATGGCAGAATACATAAATATCCTTTCGGGCGTAGAGTATCCGACAGCCGCCCGCTCCATTGCCCGGATGCTGGAAAAAGCCCAAGTGAGCAAACCGATGTACGACTATCTCTGCGGACTCTACGAGAAGTATCTCCACGACCCCAACTCTCCGCTGATGAACGAGGAGTATTTCATAACGGTCCTCGAATCGCAGACCGGCAGTCCGATTCTCGAAGACTACGAGAAGATACGTCCGCGCGAACTTCTGAAAATGGCGCTCAAAAACCGCGTCGGAACCCAGGCCGCAGATTTCACCTATACGCTGGCTTCCGGAGCACAGGGCACCCTCTACTCCATAAAGGCCCCGATGACGCTGATTTTCATCAACAATCCCGGATGTCCCGCATGCAAGGAGGTGAGAGAGAACATCTCCGCATCGCAGTATCTCAGCTCGCTGATTGACAACGGCACCATAAAGGTGCTGGCCATATATCCCGACGAGGACCTATTTGCATATCCATATTTTCCATTATCTTTTATTAAGAATAAAGTATTAGAAGT
>CAYXGF010000002.1:0-95184 GCA_964464465.1 uncultured Alistipes sp.
CGCGCCGGCCGTCCTGCGCCACCTCGCGCGTGGAGTTCGAATAACGCTCCATGAACGGCACGATGCCGGTCGATGTCAGGGCGCTGTTTAGCACCGGAGAGCCTGTCGGCCTGATGTGCGAGAGGTCGTGTCCCACACCGCCGCGCCGCTTCATCAGCTGTACCTGTTCTTCGTCGATGCGTATGATTCCTCCGTATGAGTCGGCCGGATTGCGGTGTCCTATGACGAAGCAGTTCGAGAGCGAGGCAATCTGGAAGTCGTTTCCGATGCCGGTCATCGGGCCGCCCTGCGGAATGATGTATTTGAATCTGTCGAGCAGTTCGAATATCTCGTCGGCGCTCATGGCTTCGGGATACGTCGCCTCTATTCGGGCCAGCTCCCGGCTCAGACGCTGGTGCATCTGCTGCGGGGAGTTTTCGTATATGCGGCCGAAAGAGTCTTTCAGTGCGTATTTGCTGAGCCATACGGTCGCCGCCAGTTCGTCGCCTGCGAAATATTCCCTGGCTTTTTCGAGCGCATCGGAGTATTTGTACTCTTTCGGAGCCCGTGTCTGGGATGTATTGGTTTCGGACATGATATTTTGTTTTTTATAGTTTTCGTTTTCTGCTTGCGTGTGTCAATAAGTTGTATTTCAGCTTTTTGACTGCGCGTGGCGAGTAGTGCTCGCTGAGCAAAAATATAGCAAAAAGCATAGCATGCAGACCTGCTGCATGCGGAGTTATTATCAATTTATCAACAGCCGGACGCACGGCTCTGCCACTTACCGTTTTGTGTTTTCCGGCACCCGCCGGCGTCCGAGTCCTGCCGGTTTTATCTTTCGAGAGTGGCCGATACCTTTCCGACTTTGCCGCCTAATGGCGGAGCGAGTTTGCTGACGGTGACCTTTACGTGGCGCACCTGCCGGAAGTCGGCGTATATGGCGTCTATTATGCGCAGCGCAACGTTTTCGATTATGTCCGAGGCCTCGGACATCTGCCGCCGTACGGTGTCGTACACGTTCAGGTAGTTGACCGTGCCGCCGATGTCGTCGCGTAATGCCGCATCGCCTATTTCGGCAGTTACCGAGAGGTTGACCGTAAAGCGGTTGCCTACGATTTTCTCCAAATCGTAACATCCGTGACAGGCGCGGAACTCCATATCTTCGAGCGAGACGGTGACGAGCATCAGAACAGATATTTTTGCGTTTTGACTTTGGCCACCAGGTTGAATATGTCGTTCCAGGCGTCCTCTCCGAACGTCGTGCCCACTACCTCTATGACCTTGCCGGCCGTGACGGCCCCTATCGTTCCGCACTGGCGCAGGCTGAGACCCTGGCACATGCCGCTGAGGAATCCCGCAGCATAGTAGTCGCCGGCGCCTGTCGTGTCCACCCTTTTGGCGGCGGCCATGATTCCGACGTGCACCACTTCGGAGCCATGTTTTATGAGGGCGCCCTTCATGCCGATTTTTACCACCGACAGCCCGCACATCTCGGATATGGCTTGCAGGGCGTTGAGGGGTTCGGCCTCGCCGGTGAACACCCGGGCCTCGTCCTCGTTTGCGAAAAGAATGTCCACGTATTCGGCCACCAGCTGGCGCAGGAAGTCGAGATTCTCCTCCACGACATTGAAGCTGGCCAGGTCGATTGCTATTTTCAGGCCGCACTTTTTCGCGGTGCTCACGGCGCTTCTTATCAGGTTGTGGTCCTGAACCAGATACCCTTCTATATAAAGGCAGTCGTATCCGGCGAACATGTCGGCCGATATCTCTTCCGCCGTCATCTCCAATGCCGCGCCCAGGTGTGTGACCATGGTTCTCTCTCCGTCCGGCGAGACGAGCGACACGCAGCGTCCGGAGTGGGACCTGCCGCGGAAAATGAACGGCTGCACGCCCACGTTGATGAGTCCCTGTTCGAAAAAGTCGCCCGTGGAGTCGTTGCCCACCTTGCCGATGAAGCCCGTCTCGGTTCCCAACCGGGCCATGGCGCGTATGGTGTTGGATGCCGAGCCGCCCAGCGAAAGGGTGTAGGGCAGTCCCGCCACGGATTTGGATATTTTCTTCTGCATCTCGTCCTCCACAAGGCTCATGCTGCCTCTGGGCAGGGAGAATGCGTCGAGCACTTCGTCGCTTTTCAGATTCACCAGCATGTCGGTGAGGGCATTGCCGATGCCTATTATTTTCTTCATTCGGATATTTCGGGTATTAAAAAATCAACTGATGAGACAAATGTAGCGTTTTTTCAATAAAAAAACACTATATTTGCATATATATTCAACCGAACCGAATTTTAATAGGATTATGAAAGATTATCAGGACAAGGATGCGGAATACGAAGACGATTTCTACGACCAGTACGACGATGGAAATTCAAAGACCCTGAAAGGTTATAAAATAGTCATAGTTCTGCTCGTAATAGTTTTGGGCGGTCTGTCGGCGATATATTTCCGGCAGGTCAATATCATCAAGAAGGAGTTCGCCGTCGAGCGCGACACCCTCACAAGCCGTCTGTCGGCCGTGCGCAGCGACTTCGCCAACCTGAAAACCGAGAACGACTCCATCTCCTACAATCTGGGCGTGGAGCGCGACCGTGTGGACTCTCTCATAGAGCAGTTGCAGAGCGAACGCCGCCTCAGTTATGCCAAGATTCGCAAATACGAGAATCAGCTGGCCGGCATGCGCAAGGTGATGCAGAACTACGTTCACCAGATAGACTCTCTCAATACTCTCAACCGCAGGCTCATCAGCGAGAACCGCACCTATAAGAAAGAGGTGGAGTCGCACAGGCTTCGTGCCGAGGTGGCCGAGGAGAGGGCCGAGGAGCTGGGCACCAAGGTGCGTATAGGTTCGGTGGTTCGAGCGCGAGATATCCGTCTTGTGCCGCTTTCGGCCAGCGACAGGGAGGTAACCCGAGCTTCGCGAGCAGCGCGTCTGAGAGTGGATTTCACACTCTCGGCCAACGAACTGACGAATCCGGGCCAGCGTCCGGTGTATGTGCGTATTACTTCGCCCGACGGTTATGTAATGGCCAATGCCGAGTCGGCGACCTTCACCTATGAGGGCGACAAGATAATCTATTCCGCCACCCGAGAGGTCGATTATCAGAATCAGGACCTTGCCGTCGGTATATACTACAACGGCGACGGCATCACCGGCGGCCAGTACCTTGTCGAGATTTACATGGACGGCAACATGATAGGCTCGCTCAAAACGATGCTTAGATAAGATTTCGAATAGAAAATATTAATTATTAGAGTCGTCTCCACTGTGAAGTGTGGAGGCGACTTTTTTTTGTAGCGGATAGTTTGTGGTGTTTTTATGCGGTTAACTGTCTGCCTCAGACGTGTACTGTTATGTTTCTCCTAAGACTGCCCCGGCAGCATATGTTTCATAAAACCGTATTGTGAATTATTGAGTCGGGACCGGAACCAGCAGTGTTATCGATAACGTGGCATATCCGATATGTTCTTATGCGTGATGCAGTGGCGGAATCTGCGGCACAAGACGGAAGAATTTGGGTGCAGTATGCTTATATTTCATAAATTCAATGATTTTTTGTGCGATACTCCACGCGGGTGTTGTTCTTTAATGCGTATTTTCTGCTTGGGGCGAAATCCCGGGCAGACATATTTGAAAGTGTTTTTCGCTTTTGTCCTTAACGGAAAATCTGACAGTTTTCAAAGAGAAGGGACAACGGACAGCACTCATTTCTTGTGTAGATTATGGCCGGGGCATAGTATATGCCCTGATATCCCATATCTATCCGAGTATGGGGTATCGCGTCGTTTATTTTCTCTTGGGTTTTGTCAGAGCCTTCCGTTAGATAAACGAAATAGTCTCCCACACTTTTCTGTTTTTTATTATGTTGTCGGGCAGTGGGGCGCCGGCATATGTAAATTAAAATAGTTATGGGAAGTATTGTTGATTCAGAACTCGAATTCCTGTCGGAATGCGATAATGAGCAGTTGTGTCTTTTGGCGGATATTCTGGTATTCGACCCGAAGGACAAAAAGAAGAGGTATACGGAGACGCTCTCGAAACGTTCGTCGTATGTCGCGTTTTATCCGCATTATATGAAGAAACTTGTGCCTGATATCGTCGATGAGTACAGGCGCTTCGGCGGCAATACCATATTCAACTATCTGCGGGGACACGGGGCTTCGTATCGTGATATACTCGGCACGGTATGCGGACATTTCGGAATATCGTCGGATAAGTCGGATTCGGTTGAGGTGATGGAGACAGCGCTTTTGAGGAAAGTTGCTGAGAAGATGCTGGATTCCTTGTCCGGACAGAATATGGCCGATGCGGAATCGGGGCAGTCGGCCGAGGAGCTGAAAGAGTATCTGCGGCGGTTCTGCGAATCGGGAGTCGGCGATACGTCCAGAATAGCGGGGCTGATAATATATTCGTGGGGAATGTATTTCAGTCGTGTCGGTCTTTCGGTTGTGAAGTGGGCCGGTGAAAGAATCTTGTGGAAACTGCCTCTCGGACCTCTGTTCTCCGTTGTAGGTACGGTGTGGATGGCGTTTGACATAGCAGCTCCGGCATTGCGCGTGACCATACCCGCCACCGTATTGATTGCATGTCTGAGGCGTACTGCCCGGAGTGAGCAGTAGGGTGATTACTGTACATATGAAAAACGGAAGCCTGCCGCGGGAAAAGACGGCAGGCTTTGTGTGTATCGTATATCTGGCGCGCTTGTGCAGGTTTTACCTGGCGAGAGCTTCGAGGGCCTCGAAGTCTATCTTGGGCGTGCGACCTTTGGCCTTGCGGGTGAATGAGCTGCGGTATGGTGTGGTCTGATTGATGAATCCGCAGTTTTGGAGCATGAAGGCATTGTTCTTCACTCCGCCGCACATGTCGGCTCTTACTCCGCTCAGTCCCGTGGCATCGCAAGTGAAGCGGGCGTTTGTAATCTCATGCCATACGCCGTGTTTGTCCCTCGCCCACTGGTTTTTGAAAATCACGCTGCGGGTCATGTAGCTTGTCTCCGGAACGAAACATTCGAGGAATGAGTGCGCGCCCTTGCAATATGTATCGGTTTTGGGGCGCAGCAGGCGCGACAGGAGCATCCACTGGCCTTTCTCGTTGCAGAAATATCCTGTGTATATCGTGTTGCCTTTTCCGTCGGGCTGCACTCTGACGAGTGTCTTGTATGTTTTCCCCGGTTTCCACGGATAGTTCATGAAGCTCTGTTTGCCAGAGCCCTCGTTGCCGAAGTTCTGAGCGGTGACGCCTTCGCCCTTGGCAAGAACCTTCACGTGGAGCGAGTCGGGAATGTCGTTGGGGTTGTCGGTCGTGAAAGGACTCCATACGGAGAACAGTACCTTGCGCTCCGCGCGGTCCTTGTCATGTCCTATGGACTGGATTCCCATGTATCCTTCGGCGAATCCTGTGAGCATGAAATAGGTGCTCTCCACGTCGCGGCCCTTGGGAACCGTGACTTCGCTGTAAAAGTATTCTATATCCTCGCCCTTGGGCAGTTCATATCCCATGTGTACCGAGGGGCCGCGGCGGAACCAGTAACAGTCCGCGAGTTTGTCGTAGGGAATGAAGCGGTTATCTCCGCTTGTTGCCGGTCCGCTTGCGACAAAGCCTGTGATGTTGCCGAACTGTTCGGCTGAGCGTTTCAGTCCGCGGATGTCAATTCGTACATATCCGGGGTGCTTGATGTCGAATGTCCCGACCTCGTATTCGGCTTCGGAGCCTGTTATGTTCACTGTGTATTTCTGACGTCCCATCGAGAACAGCAGGACCGAGCAGTCGCCGGCGCCGGGTGCGGAGGCCTTGACCGAAAGGGTGAGTTTGCCGGCGGCTCCCGTTTTGAAGTACAGGCTCATTACGGTCTCGGAGTCGGTCCATGAAATGATTTTTCCGTTGCCTCTGTCGATGATTTTCGATGCTTCCTCGAAGATGTGCCCGTCGGCGGTGCGAGTTACGTACACGTTGCCGCTGAAAGGTATCTCGACCTTCCCGGCGGTCTGCGGCCGGGCGCCGACAACGGATGCGAGTGCCGCTGCGCAGAGTGTTAAGATTTTGATGTTCATTGTATTGGGGTATGAATTTAAGCGAGTTCCACTGTGTCCCATTTGGTGTGACGAGCCGATTTCGAGGGGTAGATGTCCTTTATGGTCACGAGTATGCCTGTTTCCTCGACATCTCCGAAGTCAGTGTTGAGTGCCGTGTCGAACACTTTCATGGTCGGCGAGAGACTCAGATAGGAGTTTATCAGCGGCGGAACGTTCTCTCCCAATGCTCTGATGCGCTGGCAGAGTATCTTGTAGTTCTCATTGAAGTCGGCGCCCGAGAACATATCCTTCGCATGAGCAATGTCGGACGGTTGCAGTGCCGGGTTTATCGCTGTGATGAGATTCTCGTTGTCCGGACAGTAGCGGCGCAGAAAATAGAGCAGTATGTTTTTCGCCTCGCGGTTGTACTTTCCGTACATCGTGACTTTGCCGAAGAAGTATCTGGCCTCGGGGTGTTTTACAATCAGCGCTCCCAGACCGTCCCACAGATTGTCCAGTGCGAATATGCTTTTGGGGTTTTCGTGCGTATTCTGATATGCGGGCTGTATGAATGAGCGGCCGAGTTCTATTGTGTAGGGCAGGTATTTGCTGCGGAACAGGTCGCTGAACGTGAAGTAGTGTTCGGTGGAAAGGTGCTGCGGATATTCCGAGTCGCACACTATATATCTGTATCCGCCGACAATCTCCTTTTCGACGGGGTCCCATACGATGAGCTGTTTGTATCCGTTTTCGGCCGTGTCGTCCGCGTCGATGTCCGTAGGCTGTCCGGTTCCTCCGCCGGCCTGACGGAATGCGAGTTCCCGCAGACGGCCTATTTCTGTCATCACGTTGGGCGAGTCTGCCGCTGTTATCACATATATCGAGTTGCCTGCCTTGCCTGTTCTGCGCAGCAGCTTGTCGGCTGAGAGTTCCTGTTCGAGAATTTGTCTTGAAACGGCCGGTATGATAGGTTGCATGATGGAATGAAAAAATATTTAGTTGTTTCGGTTGCGGAAATACCGTGCGAACGTGACCGAGCTGTAACTTTCGGAACGAGTCGTCATGTATTTCTGATGGCAGCCGAAGTTTATGAGACGCAAATATAACAAAAGGAGATTTATTTGAAAAGAAAAGAGACGTTTTTTGCTTTTGGCCGCATGTGCGCGGGCTTGCCGGGGATGCCTCCCGCCGGTCTATTCCGACTGCTGTCCGCACAGCGCCGCTATCGATTCGGCCACCTGCTGCATCAGCCACCGCGGGGTCGATGTGGCGCCGCATACGCCTACGCTCCGCGCGCCTGCGAACCACCGTGCGTCTATCTCTCCGGCGTCCTCCACGTTGTACGAACGTTCGTTTGCCGAACGGCATACGCCGAACAGCACTCTGCCGTTGGAGCTCTTGCGTCCGCAGACGAATATGACGGTATCGAACGAGGAGGCGAATGCGCGCAGATGCTGCTCGCGCGAGGATACCTGACGGCATATCGTGTCGTTGACCGTAAGGAGCGACTGGTCGTCCATGCGTTCTGCAATCAGGCTGCCTATGCGCGAGAAGAGTTCCAGGCTCTGCGTGGTCTGCGAGAGCAGGTATACGGGTCGTGAGAAATCGAGCGAGTCTATGTCGCGTTCGCACTCCACCACCGTGCAGTCGTCCGCGATTTGCCCCGAAAGCCCCACCACTTCGGCGTGTCCTTTCTTGCCGAGTATTACCACGCGTCCGCCTGCCCTGCTCATTTTTTCGTATGCCTCGACCACCTTGCGCTGCAATCCCGCCACCACGGGACACGTCGCGTCTATGATTTCCACACCGTGGCTCCCGGCAAGACGGTATGTGGCCGGCGGCTCGCCGTGAGCGCGTATCAGCAGGGTCTTCCCTCCGAGCGACGCCAGATTGTCGTGGGATACGGTCACGAGCCCGAGGTTTTGAAGCCGCTGCACCTCCACGCGGTTGTGCACTATGTCGCCCAGAGAGTATACCGGTCCCGAGGCCAGGGCCTTCTCGGCCTTTTCGATGGCATTGACGACTCCGAAGCAGAATCCCGATTTGTCGTCTATCTCTATGCGCATGCGTTCTCGTAAATCTCCATGAAACGTACCATCTGCTCCTCCACCGTCATGTGCGAGTTGTCCATCACTATCGCGTCGTCGGCCTTGCGGAGCGGGGATACAGCACGGCTCTGGTCGAGCGTGTCGCGCGAGCGGATGTTCTCCTCGATTTCTTGCAGCGAGACCTGCTGGCCTTTGGCCCGCAGCTCGTCGTAGCGTCTTTGCGCGCGCACCTGCGCGTCGGCCGTCATGAACAGTTTTATCTCTGCATCGGGAAACACCACCGTGCCGATGTCGCGGCCGTCCATCACGACGCCTCCTCCGGAGCCAATCTTCTGTTGCAGGGCGACGAGCTTCTCGCGCACCTCCCTGACGGAGCTGACCTGACTGACGAAGTTGCTCACCTCTATGGTGCGTATCTTGCCCTCCACCATGACGGAGTTGACGTATATGTCGCTTGCACCGCGCTGCTGGTTGAACCGGAAGTCTATGTTCACCTCGTCCAGACGCTCCACGAGGGCATGCGTGTCGAGTATTCCGGCGCTTATTATTCCGTTTTCGATTGCGAAGAGCGTCACGGCGCGGTACATGGCACCCGTGTCGATGAATACGTATCCCAGACGGGCGGCTATGAGCCGTGCGAAAGTGCTTTTGCCGCACGACGAGAATCCGTCCACGGCTATGGTAATCTTGGGTTTGTCTTTTGTGTACATTATAGGTTTCAACGCATATTCTGAATAAACATGGCAAGTACCGCCGAGGCTCCCAGCACCACGATTGCCACACCGGCCACCCGGTTTATCCACAGCAGGTGCCGCGGCCGGAATTTGTTGCGCAGGCTGTTGATTACGGTGATGAGGAGGAACCACCACGAGGCGGCGCCTGCGAAGAATCCGCTTATCATGGCTGCGCCCGTGATGAGCCGCGGCTCGTCGGAGATTTCGGCCTCGGTCATGTCGATGCCCAGGGCCGTGAATATCACCACCAGCCAGAGTATGAATGCGGGATTGGTCAGCGTGAGCAGGAATGTAGACAGATAATCCTTCCACATGTTGCTCTTGCCGGCCCTGTTGCGGCGAATCTGTACCACGGGATTGGTCATGAAGATGTTTACTCCCACCACGACCACGCATATCCCGCCCAGCACCGTGAGAATCGTCATGTTGGCCTCTATCAGCGAACTGATTACCGAGATGAAGAAATACGCCACCGTGGCGAAAAGCGTGTCTGCGGATGCGGCTCCGAGTCCCGATGCGAATCCGGATTTGCGGTTCTTGCTCAGCGTGCGCTGTATGCACAATATCCCCACCGGCCCCAATGTTATTGAAGCCGTGAGACCTATGATGACTCCCCTGAGAAAAAATTCTATCCACATAACCTTAATTATCGACGGGTCGCAGAGCGCAAATGTAGTAAATATATCTATCTTTGCCAGCAAAACGGTTCAAAATGAAAAACGGATTTCTGCTCTGCATACTCAGTGCCGTGCTCATGTCTCTGGCATGGATAGGCTGCGGAGCGCTGTGGCTTGCGGTCGGAATGGTTCCGATGATAGCGCTCAGCGCCTCGACGGACGGCAGTGCCCGGTCACTGGGGCGGATGGCGCTCTTTACCGCGCTGTGGATTGCCGTCTGGTATGCCATAGACGTGTGGTGGGTGTGGTATGCTACGCCGGCCGGACCGGTTGCCGCGGCCATTGTGGCGTATATGTATCTCGGGTGTGCGTTCATGATATTTCATTTCGTGTCCAAGCGCGCTCCGAAGCCGCTGGCGTATACGGTGCTGGTATGCGCGTGGATTGCAGCGGAGTATTTCTACAACATATGGCAATTATCGTTCCCGTGGCTGTGTATCGGCAACGGATTCGCACGCGAGCCGTGGCTCGTGCAGTGGTATGAATATACGGGCGTATACGGCGGAACGCTGTGGATGCTGCTGTGCAATATTGCTGTGTACGAATGTATAGTGGCGGCACGTCCGCGCCGCTTTGTCCCTCCGGTGTTGCTTGTGGCGCTGCCGGCGGCAGTGTCGGCTGTCATGTATTTCACATACGAGCCGGACGGGCGGACCGTCTCGGTGAGCGTTGTGCAGCCCAATATAGATGCGTGGAACGAGAAGTTCGACACGCCGCAGAGCGAGCAGACGCAGAACCTGCTCTCGCTCGCTTCGCAGGCCCCGTCCGGAGTGCAGTTCATAGTGATGCCGGAGACGGCTCTGGATGAGAATATTACGGAGGACGATGTGAATGCCTCGGCTTCGGTGCGCCTGTTCCGCCGTCTTCTGGCACGCAAGTATCCGGGTGCGGCGATAATCACGGGTGCCACCACGTTCCGTTACTACGATGCGCCAGCCACCCGTACCGCCAGGCGGTACCGCGGCGGGGATGGCTGGTACGACATTTTCAATACGGCGATATGTATAGACACGTCGAGGAATACGGTGCTGCATCACAAAAACAAGCTTGTCATCGGCGCCGAGATGATGCCGGACTGGTGGTGGGTGAGAAATCTCGACCGGTTCATCATCGACCTGGGCGGTACGACGGGGCATTTCGGGACCGATTCGTTCCGCCGCACGTTCCGTAACGGCGATGTCGTGACGGCCGCGATGATTTGCTACGAGTCGATATACGGGGCTTACGTGGCGCAGTATGTGCGCGGCGGAGCGCAGTTCCTGTGTATAATAACGAACGACGGATGGTGGGGCGATACGCCGGGTTACAGACAGCATTTCTCGTATGCCCGTCTGCGTGCCATCGAGAACCGGCGAAGCATAGCCCGCAGCGCCAATACCGGCATTTCTGGATTCATCACTCCGCGCGGCGATGTCATCGAGTCCCTGGGCTGGGACCGGCGCGGCGAGTTGCATGCCGACATTCCGCTCGGCGATAGTCTGACGTTCTATACGCGGCACGGCGACTACATATGTTCGCTGGCGATATATACGCTGGGGCTGTGCCTGCTGTATTTCATGGCCTATCGTGTCCGCCGGCGCAATCATTTGGCAGATTGATATTGATGAAGATGGATTACAAGCAGACTCTCGAATTCCTGTACGGCAGCATGCCGAGTTTCCAGGCTGTCGGCAGTGCCGGTTACAAGCCGGGCCTTGACAATATCCGCGGCTTCTGCCGTTATCTGGGCGACCCGCAGAATAATTTTCTGACTGTTCATGTGGCCGGAACCAACGGCAAGGGTTCCGTGTCGCACATGATTGCATCGGTTCTTATGGCGGCCGGGTACAGGACGGGCCTTTATACCTCGCCGCATCTTCATGATTTCCGCGAACGTATACGCATCGACGGCCGGATGATAGACGAGCAGGATGTCGTCGGGTTCGTGGACCGGCACAGAGAGCGCATGGTCGGGGCCGGACTCTCTTTCTTCGAGATGACGACGGCGCTGGCCTTCGACTGTTTCTCGCGGGCCGGAGTCAGTGTGGCCGTTATAGAGACCGGACTCGGCGGCCGGCTCGACGCCACCAATATAATCATGCCTGTGCTGAGCGTTATAACCAACATCGGGCTGGACCATACGCAGTATCTGGGCGATACGATTGAGAAGATAGCTTCGGAGAAGGCCGGAATAATAAAGGACGGCGTGCCGGTGGTTGTCGGTCAGAGCGACAGCCGCAGCGACGCCGTGTTTGCAGAAAGGGCGCTGGGGGCGCATTCGCCGATAGTTTTTGCCGACCGGAACTATGCCGTGACCGACCGCACTTTGCGCGACGGCCTTTTCTCGTACGTCGTGCGGGAAATGTCGTCCGGAAAGGAGCGGGTTGCCCAGATAGATTTGGGAGGAGAGTATCAGCGCAAGAATATACTTACCGTGTTTGCGGCGCTCGATGTTCTGGTGGCGGGAGATGCCCTGTGTCTGCCGCAGGAGAAGATAGCGCAAGGGCTCCGCTGTGCAGCCGCCTCTACGGGACTGCGCGGCAGATGGCAGGTCTTGAAAGACGCTCCTCTGGTGGTGTGCGACACGGGACACAACGCACACGGTCTCCGAGAGGTGGTGGCGCAGATAAAAAGACAGAAGTACGACAGGCTTTTTATGGTTCTGGGGGTTGTTCGGGACAAAGACCTCGGAAGCGTGATTCCGCTTATGCCGCGCGATGCGGAGTATGTCTTCACGCAGGCGGCGATAGAAAGGGCCATGCCGGCCGAGGAGCTGCGCGATGCCTTTGCGGCGGCGGGAATACACGGATGTGCCGTCGTCGGAGTGCGTCAGGCGCTGGACTATGCCGAGAGCAGGGCCGCGGCCGGAGATATGGTTTTCGTGGGCGGAAGCACATATACGGTTGCCGAGATTCTGTGACGGGGATGTTGTGCATGTACGTGAATTGTTGATAAGTAGGCAATAACTTGGCATACTAAATGTACCTTTAACACTGTTTATAAAGTAAATTTGTGTTTGAATCAAATCCGATATACTTTATGGCAGAGATAAAAAAACTCGGAATAGATATAGAACTGAGCGACGATATCGCTCAGGGGGAATATGCCAATCTGGCCATCATCTCGCATTCCAGTTCGGAGTTCGTTCTTGACTTCGCAGCACTGATGCCGGGTGTCCCGAAAGCAAAAATCAAAAGCAGGATAGTGCTTGCGCCGGAACATGCCAAACGTCTGCTGCTGTCGTTGCAGGAGAATGTGACACGTTACGAGAGCGCAATGGGTCGTATAGAGATTCCTGTGCCGCCTGCTTCGGACGACTCCGGACAGGTGACAATGGGCTTCAACCTCGGCGAGGCGTAATGTACGCCGGGCTGTCGGCATGAAGCGTTGTGTCGGCGGGAGAGTTCCTGCTGTCAGGTCTGCGTTTCCGACTGCTATTTATGTAATGACATCTGATATGGCCGGTGCATGATTGATACCGGCATTGTAATCGGCTGCAAGACAAGTTAAGAATCTTGCAGCCGCTTTTTTGTTAAGGCGACTGGTTTGTAATGCGGTAAGTAGCCTGCGAATGTTATGAACGAATGAAATGAGCGGGCCAGCGCGTGGCGAGGCTCCGGCCCGCGCACGCCGCAAGAGCGCATAACTGTAAATTGTATATTAATAGCCTTACACTGTTGCATTCCGTTTTTTTACGGTCCGGTTACAGTTTATTGCCCTATGCGGTGCAGCCTGCGAAAGAAATCCAAGTTTATATCTATTATAATTGTAGTGCTAAATAGTATATGTTTGCCATTATTTTCATAACTTTGTGATAATAATATATGTAACCATATGAAGAATAATCTGGAAAACGAAGACAGGGGCGGGCTGAGAGGCTGCCTCATCGGAATATTGTTCATTGCCGTTGTAGTGATGATTATCATTGCCGTACTTTGGCGTACAGGACTTGTCCGTCTTGAAAGTGTGCCGGAGGTTGTGGAACAGGATGATTCGGTTGAAGAGGTTGACATAATATCTTCGACTGAATTCAAGGTGACTGAAAACGAGTGGAGAGCGTTGCAAAAGGAGGTTAAACAGTTGCGCAGCGAGGTAGACCGATTGAAACAGGGCGGGACGAAGACGACAGCAGTGCAAAGGACCGTTTCTGCCGGACAAACCGCATCAGTGCCTGCGGCATCTGTCGGGGCGGATGATATTACGCTCGCCAATTATTCCCATAACTGGATTAATTCAGATGCTGCTGCCGCTTTCAGGAACAATACCGACCGTACCATTTCAAGTGTGACAGGTCGCATGGTCTATTATGATATGAGCGGCAATATGCTCGACTATCAGGATTTTACAAGGTCAGTTACTATCGAGCCCGGAATGGTAAAAAGCGTTGATTTGAAAGGGTATGGGCACAATGACTATTACGCTTATTACAAAAGTGAGGCGATTCCGACAAATCCCGACCGGAAATACAAGGTGAAATTCGAGCTGAAATCATACAAAGTAAGATGACAGGCACTTTTTTACAAACAACACGCGTGGTTTTCGACCCGCTCGTAAAGTAAGTGCTGATTATTCTGGCGATTGCACTCGTATTGGGATTGGCGTATCTGTTGCGCGTACACATCGCATATCGGATGGCGAAGAACAGACGTCGGGACCCCTTGGGATGGGTGCTTCCGTCTCTCTTTTTCTCGCCGTTGCTTACCTGGATAATCCTGCTTATTGCCGGAGATGACAAATCCTTCCGTATGCATACGGATTAATGCGCTTTTAGAATAACCGTTTCAATGCCGCTCGCCCGTTTTATGCGTTGACTGCGCTTATTCGTGGTGGTATGGCTCGTTGTTGAGGATGGTGAATGCGCGGTAGAGTTGTTCGGTGAATATGGCACGGACAATCTGGTGCGAGAAGGTCATGCGGGACAGCGACAGCTTGGCGTTGGCTCTGTCGTATATCTGCGGTGAGAATCCGTATGGTCCGCCGATGATGAAGCAGATTTTGCGCGGCGACACATTCATGCGTTTCTGCAACCATGCGGCGAAACCGGTCGATGTGTACTGTTCGCCCTTGTCGTCGAGCAGCACCACGAAATCCTCGGGCGAGAGTTGTCTCGATATAGCCTCGCCTTCGCGCCGCATCTGGGCGACGGGAGCGGGACGCGACCCCTGTCTGACATCCGGCACTATGGTTACGGCGAACTTAACGTAGCGGTTTATGCGCCGCATGTACATGTCGAGCAGAGCCTCCACATGTTCCGAGTCCGTCTTGCCTACCGCTATGAGTTCTATGTTCATCGTCTGCGCGGAGCTATCTTCATGGCCTGTTCTAAGCTGAGCGCATCCACAGGGGCGATGTCGCTGTTCCACTCACCGTCCGCGCCGCAGTATGTCACCGGACGCACGGAGTCTGCGCTCTTCATCTGCATGTACGCTTTGTACATGTTGTATCCGTTGCCGGAATCGGACCCCAGCGACCATCCTATCACGCATCTGTGATTGCGGTTGCGGGAGTACATGCTGCGGGTGCGGTCCAGAAACTCATTCAGATATTCCGGATTGTTGGCCGCCGAGCCGTCGGTGCCCCTGTCGCCGTTTTTTGCATCGGCATGTATCGCGGCGCAGTCTATGACATAGAACCCTTTTCTGTCGCACATCCGGTAGAACCACGACGGCTGCGGATAGTCGACGCAGATGGTGTTTATGCCGCGCCGTTTGAAGGCGAGCATCTTCTGTTCGGCATCCGTCTGTGAAGGTGCGTTGTAGCGGACTGCCGACACCGCTGTCTTCTGTCCGTTCACTAACAGTCCCTGTTCCGAGAAGTCTATGTCGGCGAATCCGACCGTCAGCGGCAGGTACTCTATGACCTTGCCTCCGTATTTTATATACAGCATCACCTTGTACAGATTCGGTCTGTCGGCGCTCCACAACCATTTTCCTGCGCTCCAAACCGCCTCGGTGAAACGTACCGTGTCGGTGCTCAGTCGCGGCACCGATATTTCCGTTATGTTGTAGTTGCGCAGCTTGCCGTCAGGGGTGTATATGTCGTATCCCACATTGAACGTCTCCTCGGTGCGGAATCCGTTTCTCACCGCTATTTCGAGCGACAGGACTCCGTCGCGGCCGGTAGTGTCGCGCACTGCCGCCACCGAATAGTCGTAAATCGAGATTATCGGTTGTGCCGAGACCCATAGTCTGTCGGCGGCTGTGGAGTACGCACTTTTGAGGTTGTGTTCCATAATCCGGCTCTCTGGCAGGTCGGCCATCTCCGCCACTATGCTGTTTGTTCCGAATCCCACGGCGTCTGTTATGTCTATCTCGGCGCCGCTGCGCGAGTCGCTGGCGGTGAAAGTCTCGCTGCCGTTCACGTATATGCGCATAGCGCCGGCGTTCGGTTCGATGTGCAGGATTATGCGTCTGTCGAGCCAGTTTTCAGGTACGGTCAGTATGCCGGAGTAGACTCCGTCGCCCGCCGCGCTCAGCAATACCGGAGCATACATCTGGGATGCGTGCCGGCGGTCTGCCTGTGCGTCGGTGCGTATGTCGTAGCTTACGAACGGCGTGCGGAACAGGCGCCTGCCCTGCTGCGCCTGTGCTGCGGTGCCCAGAAGAAGCAGTGTGGAGACAAATATGATTAATCGGTTCATTCTCTTGTCGATTTTAGCTTTTTGTGTACGGCGTGAAGTCTTCGTCTTCGGCCGATGCTACAAATATATCTATTTTTGCGGTGAACGATATGTTTTTCGGAAAAATTTGCAGATATTTGTAACTCGAATTTTCAAGCAAACAAACCAAGAAGATATATATAGTATGTTAAGCGGAGGAAGAACCAAGATAGCCGAACTGCTGAAAAGCACCGAGCGCAACATCGAAGTAACGGTCAAGGGATGGGTAAGGACCAAACGAGGTAACAAGAACGTGGCATTCATCGCCATGAATGACGGTTCGACCGTGAACAACATACAGATAGTGGCCGACGTGGCCTCTTTCGACGAGAATACTCTCAAAGCCGTCAGCACGGGAGCATGCCTGCGTGTGAAGGGCGTGCTGGTGGACAGCCTGGGAAGCGGACAGCCTGTCGAGGTTCAGGCCCGCGAGATAGAGATATACGGTACCGCGGATACGGAGACCTATCCGTTGCAGAAGAAGGGCCACTCGCTTGAATTCCTGCGCGAGATAGCCTATCTGCGCCCCCGCACCAATACGTTCGGCGCCGTACTGCGCATCAGGCACAATATGGCCTATGCCATACACAAATATTTCAACGACCGTGGATTCTACTATCTGCATACTCCGCTGATTACGGGTTCCGACGCCGAGGGTGCCGGCGCGATGTTCCAGGTCACCACTCTCGACATGAACTCCGTGCCCAGAACCGAGGACGGCAAGGTCGACTACACCCAGGACTTCTTCGGAAAACCGTGCAACCTTACCGTGTCGGGTCAGCTGGAAGGCGAGCTCGGAGCGCTCTCCCTTTCTCAGATATACACTTTCGGACCGACGTTCAGGGCCGAAAATTCCAATACGCCGCGACATTTGGCAGAGTTTTGGATGATTGAGCCGGAGGTTGCCTTTTTCGAACTCGATGACGACATGGCTCTTGCCGAGGATTTTCTCAAATACCTTATCAGATATGCGCTGGACAACTGCGCCGACGACTTGCAGTTCCTTGCCAAGATGTACGACGAACAGCTTATCGAGCGTCTGAGGTTCGTTGTGGACAACGATTTCGTCAGACTCGACTACACGGACGGAATCGAGATTTTGAAGAACAGCGGCCGCAAGTTCGAGTTCCCGGTCGACTGGGGATGCGATTTGCAGAGCGAACACGAACGCTATCTGGTCGAGGAGCATTTCAGGAAGCCGGTCATACTGATAAACTATCCGAAAGAAATCAAGGCGTTCTACATGAAGCAGAACGAGGACGGACGGACCGTGCGCGCAATGGATGTGCTGTTCCCGAAAATCGGCGAAATCATCGGCGGTTCGGAGCGCGAGGCGTCGTATGAGAAACTTCACGCCAGAATCACCGAGCTGGGTATGAGCGAGAGGGAACTGTGGTGGTATCTCGACACGCGTCGCTGGGGCTCGGCGCCTCATAGCGGATTCGGCCTCGGCTTCGAGAGACTTCTGCTCTTCGTTACCGGCATGTCCAACATCCGTGACGTGATACCGTTCCCGCGCACACCGAAAAGTGCCGAATTTTAAAATAGTTTCGAAACGAACCCCAACGAATGAAGACCCTGTTTTTCATGTCAAACAAAAGAACACGAAATAATTAAAAAAGGGTCAACTATGTCAAACATCAATCAACGTCAGGTTCAGAAGCTCTCGCAGAGTCTGTCTCCGCAGCAGATACAGATGATAAAATTGCTGGAACTGCACACCATGCAGTTCGAACAGCATGTCAAACAGGAGATCGAGGAGAATCCGGTTCTGGAAGAGGACGAGACGCAGGAGCCTGAACAGCAGAAGGATATTTCGGTGGACGACCTCAAAGAGGACGACGAGGTGCCGTATTACAAGGGGCACATATCCAACATATCGAAAGACGACAAGCGGCGGACGGTCCCGATTTCGGGCGGCCGCTCCCTGAGCGAGTATCTGATGGAGCAGCTCAGCTACAAGGACCTGACCGAGCGCGAGACGGTGCTTGCCGATTTTCTGGTAGGCAGTCTGGACGAGGACGGCTATCTGAGGCGCGATTTGAACTCCATTGCCGACGACATAGCGTTTTCGCTTGGCGTGGAGACTTCGCCGCAGGAGCTTGAACGTGTTCTGGGTTTCGTGCATGAGCTCGAACCGACCGGTATCGGGGCGCGTAACTTGCAGGAGTGTCTTCTGTTGCAACTTGCCGCACTGGACATGAACAGCCGAAGCCGCCGGACGGCCAAACGCATACTGACGCAGTATTTCGAGGAGTTCACCAAGAAGCACTACGACAAGCTGCTCTCCAAGCTCGGCATCTCGGCCGACGAGTTCCGTTGCGCCATCGACGAGATACGCCGTCTGTCTCCCAAACCGGGCAATCTGTACAGCGAGGGGGACGGGGATGCCGTTCCGTATATAATTCCCGATTTCATACTCGACTATCAGAACGGGGAGTTCGATCTGAGTCTGAATTCGTACAATGTCCCGGAAGTCAGGATAAACAAGGGTTATATAGATACGATTCGGGAGATGGCCGGCAAGGACCCGACGGCGGGCCGTGAGGCCATGCAGTTCGTAAAGAGCAAGATAGATTCCGCCAAATGGTTCATATCGGCAATCAAGCAGCGGCACGACACGCTGATGCACACCATGACCGAGATACTGAAATACCAGCAGGAGTATTTCCGCGACGGGGACAAAAGCAGGCTGCGGCCGATGATTCTCAAAGATATAGCCGACCGCACCGGACTGGATGTCTCGACAATCTCGCGTGTGGTGAACAGCAAGTACGTGCAGACGCATTTCGGTATAGTGCCGCTCAAAAAACTCTTCTCGGAAGCGATGCAGACCGAAGATGGAGGTGAGGTCTCGTCGTATGAGATTAAGAATCTGCTTTCCGAGTGTATTGACGGCGAGGACAAGACGCATCCGCTGACCGACGAGACGCTGATGGACATGCTGAATGAGAAGGGGTACCGCATAGCCCGGCGCACGGTTGCCAAGTATCGTGAGATGCTCGGAATCCCTGTGGCCAGACTCCGCAAACAGATTTGATGACAGGAAGGGAGAATATGCGCAGGGACAGAAGCATACCTACCGTGTTGAGCCGTGCCGTTTCGATGGTTCTGCACCCGTTGCTGCTTCCGCTCTATATTTCTGTGTATCTGGCGGCCGACTATCCTCTGCTCGGACTGCTCAGTGTGTCTTCCCGAGTATATATCGTGGGGCTGGTGGCGGTGAATGCCGTTCTGCTGCCGGCATTCTACATGTGGATGATGATTCGTTTCGGTATCATACGCGACGTGTCGCTGAGCAGGCCCGCGGACAGGATAAGGCCGCTGATTGTGGTCGCCATGTGCTACGGTCTTGCCGTGTGGGGATTTCGTGATATGGTGACGGCTTCGGTGATTTCCGCGGTGCTGTGGGCTGCCCTGCTCGGGGCCGTGATTGCGGCCGTCGTCACGCCGTTCTGGAAGATAAGCCTGCACATGATGGCTCAGGGCGGGGCGGTGGCTCTGTTTGCGATGCTCTGTGTGGGAGGCGTGTGTCCTGTGTGGCTGTTTTGCGTGGCTGTCGTCACGGCTGGAACGGTGGGTACGGTCAGACTGTATCTCGGCGCCCACAGTCCGTTGCAGGCCGCGGCCGGTTGGTTGGCCGGCGTGGCGATTATGTGCTGCTCGGTTCTGATAGCCTGAGCGGAAGGATACTTTTTTCTCGAAATAATACGTTATCTTTGCACCGGTAAAACGGTTTAATATATAATAAGGTATGCGATACACTCTGCGTGCGGTGAAATATTTCATCAGGCTCTCGATTCTGCTTGCGTTCATATTCATGCTGATGGTTGTCAGCGGAACGGCCGGCTTCTCCACGGACGATTTCTTCACTGAATTCTTCTCTTCGCGCCGTGGTATGGTTTTTTCGGTGGTGATGGTGCTGTGGTGCGTCATATATCCGAAAGTGGAGTACGTGTCGCGTGAAATCGACGGGGTGCGTATCGATGGGGACCGTCCCAGGATTATAGCCGCATTCGAGGCTGCCGGTTTCAGGCTTGAAAGCCGCTCCGACACCCGTCTTGTGTTCCGGGCCGCTTCGCTTTTCAGACGGGTGCTGCTTTTGTGGGAGGATGCTGTGACGGTAAGCGCTGCCGGGCGCGGTGTGGTCGTGGAAGGAAGCCGCAAGGCTGTTGCCGAGACGGGATTCCGAATCAAACTTTATACTGAACAGGACAATGCTTAGACGCACAAGACATATTTTTCTCGCTTTCGCGGCCGTCGCAGCTGCGGCGCTGCTTACCGCCTCGGCCAGCCGCGATTTCAAAATGGGACAGAACATAGAGATTCTGGTCAATCTTTTCAGGGACCTGAATGTTTTTTATGTCGATGAGGTGGACCCCGACATGATGATGCAGGATGCCGCCGCGGGGATGGTCAGACGGCTGGACCCCTACACTGAGTTTTTGCCGGCCGAGAAGATGACGGATTTCGAGCTGATGACCACCGGAAAATACGGCGGCATAGGCTCCCTGATACGCCAGAAAGGCGAATGGGTCTATATCGCCGAACCGTACAAGGATTCTCCTGCCGACAGAGCAGGGTTGCAAATCGGTGACAGGATTCTGGAAATAAACGGGGTGGATGCGCGCGGACTCGGCTCGCAGAAGGTCAGCTCGATGATGAAGGGCGAACCGGGAAGCACCTTGAAGATAAAGGTTGAGAAGTTCTACACCAAGGATATTGAGACTGTCACCATCAGGCGGGAGCGTATCGCCATACCTTCCATACCGTATTACGGCATGGTGGGGGACAGTATCGGATATATTCATCACAGCGACTTCACGGAGGGATGTGCCGACCGGATGCGTGCTGCCGTTGCCGATTTGAAGAGCCGCGGAGCGCGGTCGCTCATACTCGATTACCGCAGCAATGGCGGCGGAATCTTGCAGGAGGCCGTGGCCGTCGTGTCACTTTTCGTTCCAAAGGGTACCGAGGTGGTAAGCATGCGGGGACGTCAGAGCCAGAGTAACAAGACATATTACACTGAGACCGAACCGATAGATACGGTGATGCCGCTGGCCGTGCTTACGGACAGTTACACGGCTTCATCGGCCGAGATAGTGGCTGGTGCATTGCAGGATTTGGACCGGGCGGTGCTCATCGGACGCAGGACATTCGGCAAGGGGCTTGTGCAGTCCACCCGGCCCACCGGCTTCAATTCGTATCTCAAAGTCACCACCGCCAAGTATTATATTCCCAGCGGCCGTTGCATACAGGCCATAGACTATACGCACCGTAATCCCAACGGCAGTGTCGGATATGTGCCGGATTCGCTGATAAACGAGTTCCGCACGGCGGGCGGCCGGAAGGTTTATGACGGCGGAGGCATAATGCCCGACATACGTACCGAGCAGGAGTATGCGAGCGGTTTCGCGCTGTCGCTCTATGAGCAGGGGGCGATAGAGGATTTCGTGGACAGCGTCATGCTGGAAAATCCCGGTATGGAGATTTCGCCTCAGACATTCTCCCTGCCCGAGCAGTGGTACGGCCGTTTCGTGCGGCAGGCATCCCCGGCTGCGGCGAATTATAAATCCCGCACGGAGGAGGCGCTCGAACTTCTTGCCGAAAATGCAGGTCAGGAGTTGCTGCTGCCCGAGATAGAGAGCTATGCCGATTCGATACGCAGCAGGATAGCCGGGGGAAAAAGCGGCTATTTCGAACGCCATCGCAAGGAGTTGACCGAACTTCTTGAAGACGAGATACTTCTCAGACGAACCTATGCCGAGGGCGTGGCCATGCACAAGCTGCTCTCGGACGGGGATGTGAAGCGTGCCGAGAGGATACTTTCCGACCCCGGGGAGTACGAACGGATAGTGTCAAGCCAGCATACGCAAAGAAAATAACGGTACAGGGGTGACAGGCAGACTTAGAAACATATCGCCTCCGGCGGCCCCGAGTCAGACGACCATCGTAGTCATCTGGATTGTCGTCTACGCGGCTGTGCTTCTGGCCTCCTCGGTTTTCGTCAAACAGCTCAGAGTCAAGGAGCAGTATTTCGTCTCGCTGTGGTCGTACGCCATGGGGCGGTTGGGCAGCTTTACGGATGACGACCCGCTTATCGAGATGATTATAAACGAACGCAACACCATTCCGTTCGTGATAACGGACGAGCGTCTCAGCCCGGAGCACTATCATCTGGTGCCGGCCGGCATTGTAGACAACCCGAAGCTGCTGCGCAAATACATAGACTATCTGTCAGGCGTGAATCCTCCCATATCCATCAATATGTGGGACGGCTCGCGTCACTACGTCTTCTACGACGAGTCCCGTGTGTTGAAGAATATCACCTATTTCCCGTTGGTTCAGGTCATAGTCTTCGCTGTGCTGATGATTTCCGGAATCATGATATTCCGTACCTCCAAGCAGAGCGAACAGAATAACGTGTGGGTGGGGCTTGCCAAGGAGACCGCCCATCAGCTGGGCACGCCGACTTCGTCGCTTTTGGGGTGGCTCGAATATCTGCGCAGTCAGCCTATCGACCAGAGTGCCGTGGAGGAGATAAACAAGGACCTGACGCATCTGACGAAAATCGTGGACCGGTTCTCCAAAATCGGTTCCCAGACCGAGTTGCAGCCTGCGACGGTTAACGAGACGGTCGGCGAGTGCGTCATCTATTTCCGCTCGCGCATACCCAAGAACGTTACCCTGAGCTACAATGCGCTGGCGACGGCACCGGTGAGGGCCATGCTGAATCCGGCGCTTTTCGAATGGGTGGTGGAGAATCTTCTCAAAAACGCACTCGACGCATTGCAGGGGCGCGGGGCGATAGACGTGAACATATCCTCCGACAATGAGAAGATTTATATAGATGTCTCGGACAACGGAAAGGGTATCTCGAAAGGTAACGTGAAGAAGATATTCGAACCGGGATTCACGACCAAGACGCGCGGCTGGGGCCTGGGACTCTCGCTGAGCCGTCGAGTGATAGAGGATTACCACAAGGGGAAGATATTTGTTCTCAGTTCCGAGGTGGGGCGGGGAACGACGATAAGAATAATACTCAAACGAATATTCGAATAGGGAGCGTGTCTGTATATTCTGCCATATTTTCTGCCGTGGCTGCGGATGCGCTGCGCACGGTTATGATGCCGGGTGCAGTTGTGGTTCAGGTCATGAGCATAGCCGTATTTCTCGCCTATGCCGTGCTGCTGTATCTGTTTTCGGGAGAGGTGAACAGTGTGGTGCGGGAAATCAAATCGGCTCCCGGAGCGCAGTCGGGCGATTCGGGCAACAGAAATTATTTGCTGCTCAACTGGACGGCGCATGCCGTCGGCGTATGTGCCGTTTCGGTTTTCGTGTGCCGGATTCTTTTCGTGTATGCCCCCGGAGCACTGTGCGGGGCTGCCCCGAAGTGGCTTGTTGCACTGCTCGGCGTGGCTGTAACGGCTGTGGTGGAGAGTGTGATGATGTTGCAGAGGTCGGCTGTGCTTGCAGCCGGATATGTGACGCAGAGCGATTCTTTTGCGCGGTCGCTTCTGCATCTGAGGAAAATCCATTTTACGATGTTCGGCGTGATTGTCGTACCTGTGATGCTGCTGTACAGTTCCTTCGGCGGAGAGTGGGATACGGCGTTTCTCTACACATGCCTGTTTATGACAGCCGGCGTGGTATTCGTGTATCTCTGGAAGAGTTGCGTTTTGTTTGTCGGTCAAAAAATTTCGATTTTGTATTGGTTTTTGTACCTTTGCACCGTGGAACTATTTCCGATAAGTCTTGTCATATCTATTTTATTGAGAATAATTTAAACTTTTTTCGAAGTGGTGAAAATAAAAAGGATTCTGGTATCGCAGCCTAAGCCTGCGGTAATCGAAAAATCTCCGTTTTTCGAAATCGCCGGCAAGTACGGTTTGGAGATAGACTATCTCCCTTTCATCAAGGTGGTGGGCGTGACGCTTAAAGAGTTTCGTGCGCAGAGAGTAGAGATTCTCAGTCATACGGCCATAATATTTACGAGCCGTACCACCATCGACAACTTCTTCCGTATCTGCGAGGAGGCGCGCATATCGATTCCCGAGACCATGAAATACTACTGCAATACGGAGGCCGTGGCGCTGTATCTGCAAAAATATATCGTCTACCGCAAACGTAAAATCGCATTCGCCGACGGCTCATTCGAGGGATTCATGGAGCTGCTGTTGAAGAACAAGAGCGAAAAAATGTTGCTCACGCTCTCCGAGCCGCATAAGCCGGAACTTCCGCAGACTCTGGAAAAACTGAAATTCAAATTCGACAAGCTGATTCTCAACCGTTCGGTGAGTGCGGATTTGAGCGATATCAATCTTTCGGACTACCAGATGCTGGTATTCTATTCTCCCAATGAGATAAAGGTCCTCACCGAGGCGTTTCCGTCCGGAGAGCTGCCGCTTATCGCCACGTTCGGCGTCGGTACGGCACGCACTGCCATCGAGAGCGGAATCACGGTCAATACCATGGCTCCTACGCCCGAGGCGCCCTCCATGGCTCGGGCCCTGGATATTTTCATTGAGAAAATAAATAAGGGAGAGTCCGTTCCGTGTGTCGAGATAGAGAAAGACAACAAAGCCGAGAATTTCGTCAAGGCACAGCAGTCCAAGGAGTCGCGCCGCCGCAGCGTGCGCAAGACGACAGCGGCGCATAAATAATTCACTCACTGCACAGCTGGATATGCCGGATTTCACTCTGCCCAAGCAGCAGCGCCTGCACGGGAAAAGCAGTATAGATGCTCTTTTCGCAAAGGGCAGCCGCGGTTATGCGCATCCGTTCAGATACCTTTTCAGGTTCCGTGACGATGCGGAGCCGAGCGCCATACTCGTGTCCGCTCCCAAGAAGCTGCACAAGAGAGCCGTGAAACGCAATCTGCTCAAAAGACGCACGCGCGAAAGTTACAGGCAGTGCAAGCATCTGCTTGCGGACGCCCTGGCTGAGAAAGGGCTTTCGGCCGACATAGCTTTCATATACAATACGAAAGATATTCTCGATTATAACACGATAGACAATGCCGTGCGAAAAATTCTCGAAACGATTCGCTCGCGCAGCTAAACGTATTCTTTCCGCACCGTTGCTGGCCGCGATATGGATTTATCAGAACTGTATCTCGCCTTTCACTCCGCCGTCGTGCCGTTTTACTCCTACCTGCTCGCAGTATGCACGCGAGGCGGTGACGAAGTACGGACCGCTTAAAGGCGGCTGGCTTGCGCTTCGCCGCATACTGCGCTGTCATCCGTGGGGCGGCAGCGGCTATGACCCGGTGCCTTAGCGCCGTTGTGCGGCATCGCCATGCTGTCCGGTCAGTTATCGGTCCGGTGCATGGACCACGAGGTGTTTTAAGTCCTGAGTTCCTGGAAACCGGTTTGGCCTGGGACCTTATGGGGGTCGCTGTATTGTTGCAGGTGGGTGGGCTGCCGTGTCTTTCAGCAGGCCCGTATTTCGCTGCCTTGCGAGCTTAGAGAAACAGCGGCAGTTTGGCTTCGAGACGGGAGAATCCGTAGTTGTCCGGTATATCTTTCACGCGCATCCAGCGGTACGAGTGCGATTCGGTCAAATCGAGTTCTATCGCAGTGTCGCCGCCGGAAAGAGAGAACAGGAAACGTATGTCATGGTGATAATGCTCCGCTTCGTTCTTATATTCGCATGCGGGGATGTAGTGCGAATCTATGTCTACGATGCCGAATCCTTCACTTGTGGTGCATAGCGTCAGTCTGTCGGCCGTTATGCCTGTCTCTTCCCTTGCTTCGCGCAGAGCGGCATCGAGAATAGATGCGTCCGACGGCTCTACATGTCCTCCCGGCTGCAACCATTTTTTTAGCTGTACGTGTTCGAGAAGCAGCAGCTCGCCGCTGTCCGGATTGTAAATCATGCCGCTGGCGGTTATGTGGCCTGTGAAGTTCTTGCGGTCGTACAGCTCGCTGCCGTCGAATGTCTCGATGAAACGGGCGAACTGCCGCAGCCTCGGCGCCTCGTCGGGAAACATGCTTAGATAGATGTTCAGGTCTTTTTGCAGGCTGGCTCTGGTTGTCATTTCTTTCCGATGTATTTGCTGCAAAAGTAGCAAGAAGTCGTTTAAAATTCGACACGACTTATGAATTTTTGCCGGCATCCTGCTTGAAAGTTTGCGGAGCATGCTTACTTTTGCATGTACGAACTTTTTAAACGTCTGTCGTTATGCTCAAACATATAGTCATGTGGCGTCTTGCCGACAGTGCCGAGGGCAAGAGCAAGGCCGAGAACGCGCAGTGGATGAAGGAGAATCTCGAAGCGCTTGTCGGGGTGGTTCCCCAACTGCTGTCCGCCGAGGTCGGCATAAACGTATGCCGGTCGGATATGGCATACGATGCAGTTCTGGTGTCGACGTTCGACAATCAGCAGGCCCTGGCGGAATACAAGGTGCATCCGGCGCACAAGGCCATAAGCGATTACTGCAAGAAAGTGCGTATTTCGCGCGTGGTTTGCGACTACGAGGTAGAGTGAGGACGGTAGGCTACAATTCGCAGCCTTTTTCCATAAGGTACTCCCCGACGATGCGTGCTGCGCAAGCTACGTATTCTGCGCACGGCCGTTTGCGGTAATATTCCGGCGTTCGGTCGGACGGTTCGGGGGACTCTTTCGCCTCTTGCAGTCCGAGCAGCGTCCGGCATACTATGCTTCCGTTGTGCTGCCTGAACTTTTCCGCGAAGTTCTGCACCAGTGCGTAATTGGCTGTACGGGAGTTTTTGTCCGCAGGGTCGGTGGCCGGGGATATCAGCGCCGCGAGCATGGACATTCCGCTCACCGCTCCGCATACTTCACGCATGCGTCCCATGCCTCCTCCGAATGAGGCGGCCAGTTTGGTTGCCGTGTGGATGTCTTCTCCAAGTATGTCGTCGAATGCCGCGACTACCGATTGCGCGCAGTTGTAGCCGGAGTGAAACAACTCGACGGCTTTTTGTGTCCGTTCTTCTATTGTCATGTCTGAGTTAGTTTAGGCAGGTGTTTTCAGGAATTCTTTATGTGTACGTCCATTTGCGGGAACGGGAAGTTGACCCCTTTCGAGGGCAGTATGGCGTACATCTTTTCGTTGACCGAGTAGAATACGTTCCAGTAGTCCGCATTGTTCACCCAGCCCCGGACTGCGAGGACTACGGCATTGTCGCCAAGAGACGAGATGGAGATGAACGGTACAGGGTCGGTCTTTATCCTGGTGTCGGCTTTTAGAATCGAGAGAATTTCTTTTTTGGCATTTTCGAAATCGTCGCCGTATGATATTGTGACGCTCCAATCGACACGGCGCAACGGAGCCGTAGAGTAGTTGTTTATGATGCTTGTCGAGATTCCGTTGTTGGGTATTATTATGGTTTTGTTGTCGTTCGTGGTGATTATGGTGTTGAACAGCCGGATGTCCTTCACGGTTCCGCTCTGTCCCTGTGCCTCGATGAAGTCTCCGACACGGTATGGTCTGAGAAGCAGAATCATTACTCCGCCGGCGAAGTTCTGCAACGTCCCGCTAAGGGCCATTCCCACGGCCAGACCCGCCGATGCGAAGATTGCCAGGAAGGATGAGGTGTTTATTCCGAGTATTCCTACCACGGTGAATATCACGAGTATATGGAGCGTTATGTTTACCGTCGAACGGAAAAACGAACGCAGCGAGAGGTCTACATTGCGGTTTTCGTAGATTCTGTCGAGGACCCTGAGCAGCCATTTTATAATCCAGCGGCAAATCATGAAGACGATGATTGCCAGGATTATCTTCTTGCCCGCACTGACGATGTCGTTAAGAATCGTGGTCCATAGGTCGTGGGCGTCCATCGATGCCAGCGATTCTATTTTCCGGGTGATTTTGCTCCGTACCACGCTGTCGGCCGGCACTTCCGGAACGGGCAGCTGTAAAAAATCGAATATCATGTTTTTGTATATCTGAGTCGGTTACATATTTTCCGGATATACCGTGCGGCCCCATTCGGTCTCCATGTATGCCTGCCGGAACACCGGGTAGGTCTGTCGCGGGATGTAGGAACTCAGCCCGCAGGCTCTTTCGAGTGTTATCCACTCTCCGTGGGAGTATATGTTGCTCCATATCTTTCCGGTATGGCGGACGTGCTGCACAGTGCGGGCCAGTTGTCTGTGGAACTCTTCGAGCGCTATGGCGTCGGTGCAGTTCATGCTCCGGACGTAATCTTCCAAATCGTAGAATATGTGGGATTCGAGCTGTTCGTAGTGCTGTATCTCCTCCGTGTCGTCCGGCTCGGAAGCTTGTCTTGCCACTTTGGAGAATCTGCCGGCAAGGGCATCGAGTTCCGACGTCTTTATGACGGATATGTATGCCGAACCGAGCGACGGTTGTGCTGCATAATAATCCACGAAACAGTCCGCGATGCTGTTCCAGTCGCCCCACGACGCGAACATCGTCTGTACTACTTTCTCATATGGGAATCCGCTGGCCATGATTTCGCACGGGGAGGCCATGATGCAGTCTGCCGTACCGCGCAGTTCGTAGAGGGCTTCGACGCTGCCCATGAAACAGGCGTCCAGCATCATGAAATCGAAATGAATGTCCCGCAGTCCCTCCTTGATGCCGCTGATGTCCATCCAGCGGCTTCCGTCGGTGCCGATGTTGCGGGTGGAGTATTCGTCGCACGGCGCGGTTGTCTTGTCATACAGCCATTTCAGGCCGCTGCCGTTTAGTGAGCGCTGTCTGCGGTCGGAGCCGAGCGAACTTGTCAGCCAGCCCCAGCCGTGTGCGCCGATGCTTATGGCGTAATGACGTGCGGGGGCGTCCTGTTTTATGTCGTTTATCGCCTCTGCCATTATGCGGGGGTCCGTGCAGTCCACGTTTCCGTAGTCCCGGATTAGGGTGCGGACGCTCTGACGGGTTTGGTGGTCGTATTCTATCTCTTCGAGCGTGGTCTTCGATTCGGTGTCGAGGAACACCATGATACGGTTGTCCACACCTGCCGCACCATTCGATACGGCCCGCATGGCCTGGGTTATGTTGCTTTTTAGGTATCCAGACAGATTGTTGTTGCCCATCAGATACATGATGAAGACGTTTTCGACCTGCTCGGATATTCCTCTCTGTATTATGGGGATTTCTGTCCGGCACGCAGTCCCGTCTATGTACAACGTCGTGCGGCGTGTGTGGTTTTTTGTATTTTCTGTAAGATATACGACGATTTCCTGAGCGTTGCCGTCACCCCTGCCGCGTTCGACCGATACGCTGCACCAGTCCGTCATTCCGGAGACTGTCCAGTCCGTGTTGCCTGTTATCGTTCCCGAGAACGATTGGTCGTCGCAGGATGCGTGTATGAACGGTATGTCGGTGTACAACTGGTATGCGTTGATGTCGGACTCCTCCGGTACGGAGCATCCCGAGAGTAGGGTCACAAGCAGTATGACCGGATATATCGTAGTGCGTATTATATTTTTCAAGTTTGGCGGATTCATGTTCTCGTATGTTTTTAGAATGGACGTGTAGCGGGGCATCTGACTTAGAGCGGGAATCCGTTTAACTGCCAGCGGCCCGGTTTTTTTGCCGGTGCGGACTCGGGAGCCTTCCGGTACATGCGGCCGAAGTCGAAATAATATCCTTTCGTGTTTCCGTCCTTCTCCGCAAGACGTATGTATTCCACCGAGCGGGTGCGCACCTGGCGGTTAAGTATATTGAGACCGCGGGCGGCCAGGACGTCGGCGGCGTGCTCGGTCCGAAGCACATGTTTGGGTTCGCTCTCTTTGAGACCGCTGCCGGATGATTCGATGGTGCGGATTATCTTGGCGAAACGGTCCGCGTTTACAGCAGCCTGCACGGTATCGCCAAGTATGCCGTAGGCATATGTCATGAAGTTTATGTTCTGAGGGCTGAACGGGTCGGCCTTCATTATCTCTTCGGCGGCTTCCACTATTCTGCGGGCCTGCTGCTGCGATGTCTCGTGTCCGCCGGAGGAAGCGAGTATCTCCATGATGGCGTCCGACGAAGGCGCCGTTTCCAGAGGCCTGTAACCGGGGTCGTATGCATATCCGTAATACAGGTAATGATAGTCGTCGTCGGTAAGCGTTGTGTCGCCGCCCATGTAGCGCATCATCAGCGACGGGTAGTAATACGGCGAGTCGGCGGCGAGTATCTTTGCGAGAATATCCTCTTCGTCGGGCACCTTGGCCCATGTGGACGATACCTGCGACAGGACTATGAGAAGACAGAGTGCGAGACGTTTCATCGTGACTGAATTATTCGATATCATAACGGCAAATATAGCAAAAGGCGTGTGCTTAATGAAACAAACCTGTTTATTTTATTAGGTAACCATATACAATTTTACAGTTATGCGCTTTCACAAAGCGCGCGGGCCGGAGCCTGTCCCCGCGAATGCCCGCTCATTTCATTCGCTCTGTACCTTCGCAGGCTCCTATCCCGCATTATACGCACTATCTTCACATTAATCCGGTACTTATTATAACTTCGTTGTTAAATATACCGTACTGTAAAGTTGTATAAAGATACTTTTTATTATTATCGTTCGGTTTTGTCGCTAAGTAACACAAAAAATCGGCCATTCGTCGTGTGTGACGAACAGCCTCAGCATTTAAAAGTTTTTCGTACCAGTATTTATAAATGCTTTTCTCTGATTATGTTTTCGAGAAGTCCTCTCAAAATATCGCTCGCCTCCACGAGCGGCAGTCTCATCGCAGGTTCCATAAAGCCTTTGACGGCCAGCGCGGTCTTGACTCCCGTAGGATTGCCCTCGGCGAACAGCAGCGATACGGCCCTCTCCAACTCCGCGAAAATATGTGCCGCGGATTCCTTCTCTCCGCCCAGGGCCTTGTGTATCATATCAGTGAATCTGGCCGTATAGACGTTGGCCGCCACGGAGATTACGCCCCGGCCGCCCATCTCTATTATAGGCAGCGACAGAGAGTCGTCGCCCGAAATCACTGCGAATCCGGCAGGCGCTCCGGAGATTATGGCCTTTATCTGTTCCAGACGTCCGCTTGCCTCCTTGATGGCGGCGATGTTCGGACAGTCGTAAGCCAGGGATATGGTTGTCTCGGCTTCGAGGTTTACGCCCGTGCGTCCGGGAACGTTGTAGAGTATCACCGGCAGCGGCGATGCCTGGGCGATTGTCTTGTAGTGGAGATACAGCCCTTTCTGAGACGGCTTGTTGTAATATGGAGTTACGCTCAGCACGGCGCTGAATCCGTCCGTATCTGCGGTTTGCAGCTCTGCGGCCACCGATGCCGTGCAGTTGCCGCCGATGCCGATGACCATGGGAAGCCGCGAGGCGTTGGCCGAGCGTATGCAGGAGACTACATCGGCTCTCTCCCGTGCAGTGAGAGAGGGCGTTTCCGCCGTGGTTCCCAGTGCTACCAGATAATCGACACCCTCGCGCGTCACCCTGTCGACCAGACGTTCCAGTGCTGTGAAATCAATCTCTCCGTTTTTTCCGAACGGAGTGACCAGCGCTACGCCGACACCCTTGAAATCAAATTCCATGTTACTATCTCCAAATGCTTTTACGTGAGGCAAAATTAAGACTTTTAATCAAAACAGATTCCCTTGTTGCGGTTTATTTTCGTTTTTTTGACAAAAAGTTAAATCTTCGACATGGGCGTTGCTGTCCGCGGACGGGCCTGTCATGTCGAGCAGCTGCTGTTCCGAGATGATTTTTATTCCGAGTTTGGCGGCCTTGCTCATCTTCGCGGGGCCGGTCCTGTCTCCCGCCACGAGGAAATCCACGTTGGACGATACTGCCGAGAGGTTGCGGCCTCCGTGACGTTCGATGAAGTCCTTTATGGCGTCGCGGCTGAAACGTTCGAAGGTTCCGGACACGACGAAACTCATTCCTGCGAGCGCCTCGGAGTCCAGGCTGCGGCTCTCGGCCTCGAATTTCAGGCCTGCCGCGCGCAGACGCTCCACAATGCGGCGGTTGTCCGGGTCGGCGAAATACTCGATTATCGCCTCGGCGACCTTCGGGCCTACCTCCTCTGCTTCGGCCAGCTGCTGGGCCGAGGCTTCTATGACCTTGTCCATGGAGCCGAATCCGGATGCTATGTATTTTGCGGTGGTCTCGCCGACGAAACGTATTCCCAGCGCGAAAAGCACTCTGTGGAAAGGCACTTGCAGCGAGCCGCGTATGCCTTCTATTATGTTCTCGGCGGATTTCTCGCCCAGACGCGGAAGCGATGCCAGTTGCATGGCTTTCAGGTCGTACAGGTCTGCGGCGTCGTGAACGAGGCCCTGCTGCCACAGCATGGAGAGCGTCTCGGAGCCCAGCGATTCTATGTTCATGGCCTTGCGCGAGACGAAATGTTCGATGCGGCCGATTATCTGCGGCGGGCAGTGGCTCTGGTTGGGGCAGTAGTGTTTCGCCTCTCCCTCGTAGCGGACCAGCGCGGTGCCGCACTCGGGGCATGAGGTTATGAATTCGAAAGGCCGTGTGCCGGCTTTGCGCTGCGAGGTCTCCACTCCGGTGATTTTGGGGATTATCTCGCCGCCTTTCTCGACGTATACCATGTCGCCCACACGCACGTCGAGCAGGGCTATCTGTTCGGCGTTGTGCAGCGAGGCGCGTTTTACCGTCGTTCCTGCAAGGTGCACGGGCGAGAGATTGGCGACCGGTGTCACGGCGCCTGTCCGTCCCACCTGGAAATCTATGCTCAGCAGCTCGGTCAGGGCCTGTTCCGCCTTGAATTTGTAGGCCACGGCCCAGCGCGGCGATTTGGCCGTCGTGCCGAGTCGGCGCTGCACGGCGTATTCGTTCACCTTGATAACCACGCCGTCCGTGGCATACGGCAGCGAATGGCGCAGCGTCTCTACTTCATTTATGTATTCGTACACCTCCTGCGCTGAGGAGCATATGCGCATGTGTTCGGAAACCTTGAAGCCCCACTGCCGTGCAGCCTGCATACTCTCGCTGTGCGAGGCATACGGCAGATTCTCCGCCACAAGAAAGTAAAGCATGCAGTCCAGTCCGCGCGAGGCGGTGACGGCTGAGTTCTGCTGTTTGAGACTTCCGGCCGCAGCGTTGCGCGGGTTGGCGAAGAGTGTTTCGGAGGCCTGCTCGCGCTCTCGGTTGAGCCTTTCGAAAGAGGCGTACGGCATGAGTATCTCGCCGCGAATCTCGAAAAAGTCGGGATAACCCTCCCCCTGCAACTCCAATGGTATGCTGCGTATCGTCCTCACGTTAGCCGTCACGTCGTCGCCCGACACTCCGTCGCCGCGGGTTACGGCACGCAGCAGCCGTCCGTGCTCGTATGTGAGGGATATGGCCGTGCCGTCGAATTTGAGTTCGCATACATAGTCCGTCTGTCCGGCGTCGCGACTCACTCGTTCGAAGAATTCGTCCAGCTCCTCTGTCGAGTAGGTGTTGGAGAGCGACTGCATGGGGAATCTGTGGCGTACGCTGACGAACTCGCTGGTCAGGTCGCTGCCTACGCGCCTGGTAGGGGAGTTCGGGTCGTCGTACTGCGGATACTTTTCTTCCAGCTGTTGCAGTTCGCGCAGCATGGCGTCGAACTCGAAGTCGGTTATCTCGGGAGAGTTCTCGACGTAGTATCTGTGGTTGTGATAGTTCAGTTTCTGTCTGAGTTCCAGAATTTTCTGCTGCATGGTACTATGAATGACAGGAGAGTTAAGTTCGGGTAAAGATACTCATTTTGCATTTTACGTACAATAGCGCGGAGATAAAACGGGGGAGAAAAAACGGCTCCGCAAATTTTTTGGCTGAATGTTTGCGATTTGTAAATTACTGCGTATAATTGCAAAAATTTTTGACACTGGTTATGACTAAAACGACAGAAAATAAACCCAAAAAACGGCTGATTATCAGTCAGCACAACCTCCCGTTGGAGTTGCAGCAGCAGCTTCGGGAGCAGTATCCGGGCGGATATACCGATGCCATGATGCGTATAGACAAGGGACCCGGCGATTTCTTCTATGCCGTGGTTTTGGAGACCGAGGATATAAATTATCTCGTGAAGGTGGATGTGAAGATTGACGACGGTATAGACGACGAGGAGGACAAGGATTACATCGAAGACGGCGACATCGACGGAGCCGACGAGATAATGGATACGGCCGACGAGGAGCAGAGCGCCGAGCTGGAAAACGTTTAGACAAGGATTAGAAGTACGAGATATGATGCCCCGGGAGACACATCGACCGGGGTTTTCGTTGAATGCACGGTCCGTACCCGCGTGCGGCGGCTGAAAAACATGTCCTGCGGTTTTCATTTGACGTTATAAGTTCGTACATTTGTGAGTCATATATTTCGGAAACCATGGAAGCATTGCTGGATAAATTTCGCAAGTACATCAAGGATAACTCGCTGGCTACGCACAGCGACAAGATTCTGCTGACGGTCAGCGGCGGGGTCGATTCCATGGTCATGCTCCGGCTCTTCGCCGAATGCGGATACGACATAGGCGTTGCTCACTGCAACTTCCAGCTCCGGGGCCGCGAGAGCGACGAGGACGAGGTGCTGGTGGCCGATGCGGCGGCGCGTCTGGGCGTGCCGTGTTACAACAAGCGTTTCGCCACGGCGCAGGAGATGGAGCGCACGGGCGAGTCGATGGAGATGGCTGCGCGCCGGTTGCGTTACGACTGGTTCGCCGAGCTGAGCGAGCAGTACGGATACACGGTTGTGGCCATCGCTCATCAGGCCGACGATTCGATAGAGACGTTCTTCATCAATCTGCTGCGCGGTACCGGTCTGAGAGGACTTACGGGCATAAGCATGACGCGCGGCCGTATAATCCGACCTCTGCTGTTCGCCTCGCGCAAGGATATTGCGGACTATGCCGTGGCCAACGGAATAGTTTTCCGCGAGGATTCGTCGAACCGTTCCACAAAATATCTGCGCAACAAGATAAGACTGGGACTTGTGCCGCGTATACGTGAGATAAATCCCAAGTTCACCGACCTCATGCGTCATAATATCGGCCGTCTGACCGATGCCCAGCTCTTCATAAGCCGCAGCATAGAGCTGCTCCGGTCGCAGATAGAGACCCGCGCCGGGGGGCAGACCGTAATAGATACGGACCGCATAGACCGCAACTATCCTGTGGAGTTCGTCATCTACGAGCTGCTGAGCACTCCCTACGGATTCAAGGGCGATGTGGTGGATGGTCTGTGCCGGGCCCTTGCCGAAGGAGTGTCGGGCCGCAAGTTCTTCTCGAAGGAGTATGTGGCGTATTTGGACCGCCGTAAGATAATCATACAGCCGTTGCAGAGTACCGAGCTGTGCGAGGTGAGCGTCGAAAACGGTGCTTCGCGTGCCTATTGCGGCAATTCGGTCCTGTATATGGAGTATCTCGACATCGACAATGTGGATACGCTGTCGCTGCCGGAAAATATAGCGCTCATAGATGCCGACAGGTTGGAGTTTCCTTTGACGCTGCGGCGTTGGATGGATGGCGACTCGTTTGTGCCGATAGGTATGAGCGGCCGCAAGAAGGTCAGCGATTTCCTCATCGACGCCAAGGTGTCGCTTCCCGAAAAGCAGCGTCAGTTCGTCCTTTTGAGCGGCGGCCGTATTGTCTGGCTTATAGGGCGCAGGCTCAGCGATGAATTCAAGATTACCGGTTCCACCGAGAATATTCTGAAAATAACCAAGGAGATAATCTGAGCGCGATGGCCAAGAGCGATGTTAAATTCAGGGACAGCGTTGCGCAGGCTCAGCGTATCGAGTCCATGATAATGCAGAAAAACTGCTCGCCCGTCTATCTGCTGATGGGCGAGGAGCCGTATTTTATTGACCGCATATCGGATATGTGTGCCGAGGATGTGCTCTCCGAGCAGGAGAAGGCGTTCAACCTCACGGTCGTCTATGGAAAGGACTCCACTGCCGGTGCGGTCGTCAATCTGTGCCGTCAGGTGCCTATGATTGGCGCGCGGCAGGTGGTGATAGTGAAGGAGGCGCAGACACTTCGGAAAATAGAGGAGCTGTCGGTATATACCTCTGCGCCTGTTGCCTCGACGATTCTCGTGCTCTGCCACAAGGAGAAGAACGTGGACAAACGGACCGCGCTGTACAAGAGTTGTCTTGCGCACGGCGAGGTTCTGGAATCGGTTCGTCCGCGCGATTACGAGATGAAGGGGTGGCTGACGGATTTCATACGTGCGCGCGGCCTTGACATGGAGCCGAAGGCTGTGGATATGATTACCGAGCATCTGGGAACCGATATATCCAAAATATCCAACGAACTTTCCAAGCTCGTCCTGTCCCTGCCGCAGGGAACCCGGAAGGTTACGGCGGAGCATGTGGAACTCAATATAGGCATAAGCAAGGATTTCAACAATTTCGAGCTGTGTAACGCCGTGGCCACGCGCAATGTCGCAAAGGCGCTTGCCATAGCCGACAATTTCGCGCGCAATCCCAAGCAGCATCCTTTTGTGGTCACTCTGTCGACGCTTTTCACCCAGTTCCGCCAGATATTCATAATCAATTATTACAAATGGCTCTCCGCCAGGCGTTCGCAGCCGATGCCCTCGGATGCGGAGCTTTGTCGTGTGCTTAAAGTGTCCAGTCCGTTCATTGTCGGCCAGTTGAGGCAGGCGGCGGCGCTGTATCCCAATAAGAAGACGTTCGGTATATTGGGTCTCATGCGGCAGTACGATGCCAAGAGCAAAGGTATCGACAACGGTGGAATGAGCGATGCGGAACTGCTGCGCGAACTTCTGCTCAAAATATTCATGTGCTGATGCCGCGGCCCGGATACATATCCGTCGGCGGTAAAATTGTCGGGAGCGGCTTCCCCGGCCCGTTGCCGGCATCCGGATTCTACATAAGACAGGGTATGAGGACATCGGGCGGCCGTATTCCGAATGCGGAGATGTATGTCGATTTTTTCCGTCATGCCGTCCGCACGGTGCTCGGCATGCCTCTGGACCTTACGGCCGCGCGGTTGGAGGCGTGGGCCGCGGAGTTGGCCGTCCGCAACTTCTTCGACCGCGATGTTCCGGTGGAGATGGATATGTACCTTGTCCTGGATTCGGATTCGCTGCTGCCTGTGATGACATGCCGCAGGGTGCTTATGGACGACAGCTATGCCTTGCAGGGTGTGAGGCCCGCGGCCGTGATTTTCAGTTACGGTTTCCCGTACCCGTCGTTCAGGACCTCCGTTTCGGATGCCGCCGATGCGCTTTTCGGACACAAGGCGTTCGGCGACCGTGCGGCCGTGGCGGTGAGGTGCGATGCCGACAGCGTATTGCTCGCTGCCCGTTCGGAGGCGCTTTTTGCCGTGCATGGCAAGACTCTAATAGCCACTCCGCTGTCTGCCGGCGCCGCGGACAGTGTTCACAGGCATGTCGCTGTCGCGGCGGCCCGTGATGCCGGAATACCGTTTGCCGAGCAGGAAATCAGGTCGCAGATGCTTTCGCGTTATGACGAACTGATGATAATAGACGCTCTCGGAGTCACCTCCATATCGCAGTGCGGCGGGGCAAGATTCATGTCGCTCACGGCCAGGCGTCTTGCCGAGGCGATGGCTGCGGCCGCGGGCGGAGTTTGATGATGCCGTGAGGCTACCTGTGCTGCGGGGCGAGCGAATAGGCGCGGCGGCGGATTTCCTCGGTCTGGGCGCGGGCGTTGCCTGTCGTGGCGAGCGACTGCCAGGGTATCGGTTTTCCTATATATATGTCGAAATGCCGCCCGGCCTGCGAGAACATCTCGTCCGGAAGATAGAGCATCTCGACGTTGAGTCTGAGACCCATTTTCTTGCGCCACGAGGAGAGTCTGTAAAAGAAATCGGACAGCCGTCCTTCCACGAACGTCGGCACTATGTCGCGCTGCGATGCCGCTGCGCGTTTGACGAACGATGTTTTCCACTCGGTGTCCTGTATAATGCCGTTTATTTTGCGCGAGCACAGGCCTGCCGGAAATGTCAGTAAGGGCAGGTCGGAGGCGAATGCGTCGGCGAATCTGCGTGCCGAGACGCTGCTCTGCGAGCCGAATTTGTTTACGGGGATAAATATCGGTTTGAGAGGCGGCAGGTTCATGAGAATGTCGTTGACTATGACGCGCACGTCGCCGAAATGCCGGCCTATCTTTTCGGCGAGCATCATGCCGTCCATGCCGCCGAAAGGGTGGTTGGAGGCGAAGACGTATCTGCCTGCCGGGTCTATGTTTTCCAGTCCGTGGATGTCGTAGCTCACGTCCATGTATTGCAGCGTGGCATGTATGAAATCGAGCGGAGTCATGGAGCCGAAATGCTCGAATGCGTAGTTTATCCTGTCCAGATGAACTTTGCGTCCGATGTAGTCTGTTACCGCCCGGGGAACAAACGGCGCGAGGGCCGGTTTTTTCTCTTTGAGTATTTGTCTGATAGAGATTCTTTCCATTCGGCTGTCGAAAATATTTTTGCAAATATAGGAATTCCGGTTTTGAAAACAATGCGGTTCTTAGTACCTTTGAATCCTAATAGACCCGAAAAATAACACATGTCGGAATATCACACTCCGGTGCTGCTCGAAGAGTCGGTGCAGCTGCTCGACATAAAACCCGAAGGGACCTACGTCGATTTGACATTCGGCGGCGGCGGTCACTCCTCGCTTATCCTTTCACGGCTCGGAGGGCAGGGACATCTGTACTCTTTCGACCAGGATGCGGATGCCGAGGCCAACAAGCCCGAGGCCGGCAACTTCACTTTCATAAGGAGCAACTTCCGGTTCATGCGCTCTGCGCTGAGGTATCGCGGAGTCGGGTCTGTGGACGGAATACTGGCCGATTTGGGCGTGTCGTCGCACCATTTCGATACTGACAGCCGCGGGTTCTCGTTCCGGGCCGACGCGCCGCTCGACATGCGGATGAATACCGGTGCGGGCGTGACGGCCGCGGATATTGTGAACGGATATTCGACGGATGAACTGTTCCGCGTGTTGCAGCAGTACGGCGAGGTGGAGGGTGCTTTCCGTGTGGCTGAGCTGATAGCCGAGGCCCGCCGCAACTCACCGATACTGTCGACCGCCGATTTGATAAACGCGGTCCGGAAACGCATTCCGAAGAGGGATGAGACCAAGTTCCTGTCCAAACTTTTCCAGGCCCTGCGCATCGAGGTGAACGGAGAGATGGAGGCGTTGAAGATGGCGCTCGAACAGAGTCTGAAAATACTGCGTCCGGGCGGACGGCTGGTGGTGATTTCGTATCATTCGCTCGAAGACCGTCTGGTCAAGAACTTCATGCGCGGCGGGACCTTCGAGTCCGTGCCCGAGAAAGACTTTTTCGGACAGAGCAGCACGCCGCTGCGTCTTGTGACGCGCAAGGCGGTGCAGCCTTCCGAACAGGAGATAAACGATAATCCGCGCAGCCGCAGCGCAAGACTGAGGGCTGCCGAGAAAATTTGAAGCCATGTTGGAGGAGTTCGACCCGGAGATAGACCCGTCCATAAGAGAGGAGATGGAGCAGGCGCAGCGTGAGAAAGAGCTGGCCGAGCGCGTGGACCTGCTTGTGGAGCGGAAGATGCGGGCCATGATGTCGGACAAGGCCGGCGGAGAGAGTGCGGACGGGCAGCAGCAGGATGCGGAACAGCAGTCGGAGGCCGAGGCCCCGAAGTCTCCGTCCAGAACGCGCAAGGCCGTGCGTTCGATTCTGTCGGGCAGCATCCTTTCCAGTCCGGAGATGAAGAAGCTCTACCCGTATCTTCTGATTACGGCCGCTTTGCTTCTGCTTCTGATAACATCGACGTTCTATATTCAGAAACTGTACAGGCAGCAGAGCCGTCTGGACAGTCAGATAAAGGAGCTGCGCACCCGGGCTGTCGAACTGTCGGCCGAACGTGTCCAGCAGACCAGCCGCAGCGGTATAGTGAGCCGTGCACGCAGGCAGGGGCTTTACATAGAGGAGTCGGTGACTCCGGTAAAGGTAATCGAGTAATGGAGCATGGAGAGGAGACCGTCGAAAATAAAACGTACCATTCTGGCCCGGACGCGATTCTTGCAGCTGGTGTTCTGGGCTATCGGCATATGTATTCTTCTGCGTATACTGTGGATACAGATGGGACCCGAGTCGGAGCGTCTGCGCAAGCAGGCCGAGAGGGTGAATTTCAGCGTGGTGATGCAGGATGCCGCGCGTGGCGACATACTGGGCCGTGACGGGGAGATTCTGGCCACCTCGCTGCCGAGGTATTTCGTCGGTATAGACTACAAGGCGGGAAGTTTCTCGGACGAGGTGCTGAGCGAAGGAATCGACGGACTCAGCGAATCGCTGTCCCGTTTTTTCGGTGACAGGAGCGCGGCCGAATACAAGCGTATGATAAGGAACGGATATGCCAACCGTGACCGCAGACGCTATCAGCGTGTAACGCCGCGTGCCGTGAATTACAATGAGTTGCAGGTCATAAAACAGTTCCCGATACTTCGCCTTCCGCGGAACCGCGGCGGGAGGATAATCGAGCAGGATATAGAGCGCGTGAGACCGTTCGGCGGACTTGCCGAACGAACCATAGGCAAGACGGCCGAATATACCGATACGGTGGTCAAGCCGGGTCTCGACCCTTCGAAAAGCGCCGTTACGGAGAAACGCACCGTGAAGGGATATACCGGTATCGAACGCTCTTTCGACGAGTCGCTCCGCGGACGGCACGGCTGGGTGCTCAAACAGAAGATAAGCAGCTCGCTGTGGGTGCCGGTGAAGAGTCCGCTCAATGTCGAGCCTGTCAACGGCAAGGATATTCTCACCACCATCGACACGGACATACAGGATGTGGCCGAGCAGGCGCTCCGGCGGCGTCTTGTCGAGGCTTCGGCCACGTGGGGGACGGTGGTTGTCATGGAGGTGGCGACCGGCGAGATTCATGCCATAGCCAATCTGACACGCTACGGACAGGAGTGCCGCGAGGATGTGAACTATGCGATAGGCGCCAGACTGGAACCTGGCTCGACGTTCAAGCTCGCCTCGCTGCTGGCGCTTATAGACGATGCCGGCATGGACATAGGCGACAGGGTGGATACGGAGCACGGACGGGTGACGCTGGACGGCAAGACATATGTGGATGACCATAAGGTGGATTCGCTTCTGACTCTCAAACAGGTGTTCGAGCTCTCGTCGAATGTGGGATTCATAAAGTGTGTGCGGGAGCACTATAAGGAGCGCCCGCAGAGATTCGTCGATTTCGTTTCACGGCTGGGCATGCGCCAGAGTCTGGGAACGAGGATTGAGGGCGAGGCCGTTCCGAAGATGTGGACTCCGGCCGACAAGGGGCGCGGGCAGTGGAGCAAGCTCACGCTCAATGCCATGGCCTACGGCTACGGTTTCGAGATAAGTCCGCTGCACACCCTGACGCTGTATAATGCCGTGGCCAATGACGGACGCATGGTGCGTCCCAAGCTGATTCGAGAGATAAGGCAGTACGGCCAGACGCTGGAAGAGTTCCCCACGGAGTACATCAACCGCAAGATATGTTCGGAGAGCACGCTCCGGAAGGTGCGCGAGTGTCTGGAAGGTGTGGTGGATGCCGGTACGGGAAGCGCGTTGAAGAACCCTTATTACAGCGTTGCGGCCAAGACGGGAACGGCGCAGGTCGTAAACGACAGGGGCGGATATGTCGACGAATACGGCGGTCGGCACTATCTGGCGACTATGGTAGGTTATTTCCCGGCCGATAATCCGAAATATTCGTGCATAGTAGCCATAAAGACATATTACGGACACGGCAACTACGGGAACTATTACGGTGCCGGACTTGCCGGACCTGTGTTCAAGGCCGTGGCCGACCGCATCTATTCTTCCAATGTGCAGTGGCAGCAGCCCGTCAGGGAGAAGACGCCGCGGCGGAGCGAGGCTCCCGTGGAACTTAAAGGGGGAGACGGCGAGCAGATACGCTGTGCGGCCGCGAAGCTGGGCATAGACTTGCAGCGCGACGGGCGGCTCAAAGGCTGGACCTCGACCGTTTCGGATTCGGCTGTCGTGAGAACGTCCAGGATGGATGTCGATGACGGTACGGTTCCTTCCGTCAAGGGAATGGGTCTCAAAGATGCCGTGTATCTGTTGGAGAGTCTCGGACTGAGGGTATCGTTCAGCGGCAAGGGAAAGGTGGTGTCGCAGTCTGTGGCTCCGGGAACCAGAATAAACAAGGGACAGAGTATAGTTTTGACGTTAAGATAGAACAGGAAGTATATGAAGAGTATCGGGGAATTGCTTGCCGGAGTATCGGTTGTGCGTATGGCGGGAGATGCCGGCGTGGAGGTGTCGCGTCTGGGGTTCGATTCCAGAGAGGCCGGACCGGGCATGCTCTTTTTCGCCGTGTCGGGGACGGCTCTCGACGGGCACGATTATATAGACGGCGCGCTGGATGCCGGTGCCGTGGCGGTGGTGTGCGAGCGTATGCCGCAGACGCTGCGCGACTCGGTCACCTATGTGCAGGTGGAGGATTGCGCCGGGGCGATGTCCCGGATTGCCGCCGCCTTTTACGATAATCCGAGTCGGAAGCTGCATCTTGTAGGCGTGACAGGAACGAACGGCAAGACCACTACCGCCACGCTGCTCTACGACCTGTTCAGGGCGATGGGCTTTAAGGCTGGACTTATATCTACGGTGGTGTATGCGGTCGACGGCGACAGGCGTCCCTCGACGCACACTACGCCCGATGCCATACGTCTTAACGGTCTGATGGCTGAAATGGTCGATGCCGGCTGCCAGTATTGCTTTATGGAGGTGAGCTCGCACAGTATCGTGCAGAAACGTATAGGCGCCCTGTGTTTCGAGGGGGCTGTTTTCTCTAACATCACGCTCGACCACCTTGACTATCATAAGACTTTCGCCGATTACATAAAGGCCAAGAAGGCGCTTTTCGACTCGCTTCCCGACACATCTTTCGCCATAGTAAATACGGACGACCGCAACGGAGGGGTGATGGTGCAGAACTGCCGGGCCCGTATCAGGACGCTGTCGCTGCGCAGTATGGCGGATTACAGGTGCCGGATTGTCGAGATGCTGCCCGGTGGAATGCAGATGGTAATCGGCGGATGCGACGTGTGGGTAGGTTTCACAGGCCGGTTCAATGCTTACAATCTGCTGTCGGTCTATGCCGTGGCGATGGAGCTTGGGGCCGATTCGGACACCGTGCTGACGGCACTCAGCACGCTTTCTCCGGTGAGCGGCCGGTTCGAGACGCTCGGCTCCAAGAGCGGCATTACGGCTATCGTGGACTATGCGCATACGCCGGATGCCTTGCAGAATGTGATAGATACGGTCAACGAGATACGCCGCTCCGCGCAGCGGCTGTTCATAGTGGTTGGATGCGGCGGCGACAGGGATGCCTCGAAGCGTCCTGTTATGGGACGCATAGCGGCCGACGGCGGCGACATGGCGATTTTCACGTCGGACAATCCGCGCACGGAGAATCCGGATGAGATTCTGCGGCAGATTTGTTCTTCGCTCACGCCATCCGACAGATATATAGTGGTGCCGGACCGTGCGCAGGCTATCCGTGCGGCGGTGAGCATGGCCGGAGCCGGCGATATAGTGCTGGTGGCCGGAAAAGGACACGAGACGTATCAGATAATAGGAACACAGAAGCATCACTTCGATGACAGGGAGCAGGTGGCCGCATGTCTGGCTGCTCTGGATGAAAAAATAGGATAAAAACGGAAAAAGGATTATGTTGTACGAACTTATAGGATATTTGGAACAGCTGGATATTCCGGGAGCCGGAATGTTGCGGTACATATCTTTCCGCTCGGCAGCGGCAGCCATCGCGGCGCTGCTTATCGGCATGATGTTCGGCGGAAAGGTGATAAGGTTGCTGGCCCGCAAGCAGATTGGCGAGGATATTCGCAATCTGGGCCTCGAAGGACAGATGCAGAAGAAGGGGACGCCTACCATGGGCGGACTTATAATAATCGCCTCGATAATCGTGCCCATACTGATTTTCGGCGATTTGGGAAATCATTACACCCTGCTGATGATGGTGTCCACGCTGTGGCTGGGACTGCTGGGATTCGCGGACGACTACATAAAGGTTTTCAGACGCAACAAGGAGGGGCTTAGCGGAAAGTTCAAGATAGTGGGACAGGTGGGGCTCGGAATAATCGTGGGTACGGCCATGTGGCAGAGTTCGGAGATAGTCGTCAAGGATGTTCCCAAGTCCGGCGACCTGATGCGTGATACCGAGGTGGTAGTGTTGACGCACCCCGAGGATATACCTTCGGAGAACGAGAAGACCACCAAGACCACGATACCGTTTTTCAAGAACAATGAATTCGATTACGGCATTTTCACGGGACAGAAGGATGCCAATTCGACGGCTACGTGGATGCTGTATATCTTCGTGGCCATCTTTATCGTTACGGCGGTGTCGAACGGTGCCAATCTGACCGACGGTCTGGACGGTCTTGTGACGGGCGTGTCGATTCCGATAATCATTGTGCTCGGAGCATTCGCGTATCTGTCGGGAAACGTCATCTACTCGCAATACCTTAATATAATGTATATTCCGGGCAGCGGCGAGCTGCTGGTATTTGCCGCCGCCACGGCCGGCGCACTGCTCGGTTTTCTGTGGCACAACTGCTTTCCGGCGCAGGTCTTCATGGGCGATACCGGCTCTCTGGCCATAGGAGGTCTGATTGCCGTCTTCGCGCTTCTTGTACGCAAGGAGCTGCTGCTGCCGATTCTTTGCGGGATATTCATGGTGGAGAGTCTCTCGGTCATGACTCAGGTGGGATATTTCAAATATACGAAACGCAAATACGGCGAGGGCCGGCGCATACTTCTCATGTCGCCCTTGCATCACCACTATCAGAAGAAAGGTTTCCCGGAATCCAAGATAGTCATCCGTTTCGTGATTGTGCAGATACTTCTCTGCGCCATAACACTGGCTACACTCAAAGTAAGATAGATATATATATTATGGAAAGACTCGTCGTCTTAGGAGGAGGAATAAGCGGTTACGGTTCCGCGGTGCTCGCCAAAAAGCAGGGATTCGATGTTTTCGTATCCGACAGCGGTACGATTGCCGACAGGTATGTCGAGATTTTCGAGCGCTGGGATATTCCGTACGAACAGGGCGGGCATACGTTGGAGAAGATACTGTCAGCCGACATTGTGATAAAAAGCCCCGGCATCGGGGACAAGGCTCCGGTGATAAAGGAGCTGCGCCGGAATGGTAAGCGGATAATCTCCGAAATGGAGTTCGCCGCACGTTATACGGATGCCAGGACCATATGCATCACCGGCAGCAACGGCAAAACCACCACGACCACGCTCATATACAAGATACTGCGCGACGCAGGGTTCAATGTGGCTCTGGGCGGCAATATAGGCGAGAGCTTCGCATATTCCGTGGCTACCGGCTCGTTCGAATGGTATGTGCTGGAACTAAGCAGTTTCCAGCTCGACGGAATGTTCTCGTTCAGGGCCGATACCGCCGTGCTGATGAATATCACGCCCGACCATCTGGACCGATACAACTATTGTTTCCAGAACTATGCCGACAGCAAGATGAGAATCATCCGCAACCAGCTTCCGGGCGACGCTTTCATCTATTGCGCCGACGACAAGGTGTCCGCTGCCGAGGTCGCGGGGCGCGAGCTGACCCAGAAGGTGCTGCCGTTCACCTCTTCGGATGACAGGACCCGGGCGGCCTGGATGGACTGCGGCATGCTGCATGTGAGGTATGGTGACAGGAGCGTCGATATTCCCGTCGGGGAGATGAAGATAAAGGGCATACATAACTGTTACAACGCCATGGCTGCCGCACTTGCGGCGCTCACGGCCGGAGTGGACCCGCGGAGCATCGAGCGCAGCATTCTCGACTTCGGCGGGGTGGAGCACCGTCTGGAAAGGGTCTGCGTCAGGTCCGGTGTGGAGTTCGTCAACGACTCGAAGGCCACGAATGTGGATTCTGTGTGGTATGCTCTGGAAAGCATGACGCGTCCCACGGTGTGGATAGCCGGAGGAACGGACAAGGGCAACGATTACGCACCTCTTATGAAGTTCGCCGGACAGAAGGTCAAGGCGCTGGTCTGCATGGGAATAAACAATGAAAAGCTCACGCGCGACTTCCGCGGCGTGATACCTCAGATTTTCAGCACCCACTCGCTGGACGAGGCCATGCGCTGCGCCGTAAAGGTCGCGCGCGAGGGCGATACCGTGCTTCTGTCCCCGGCATGCGCGAGCTTCGACCTTTTCCGCAACTATGAGCATCGCGGCCGGGAGTTCAAACGGTGGATAGAGCAGAATGTGAAATAATTTTTTCGGAAAGGCGATGACGGTTAAAAGCGATACCCGGTGGAGCCCGCGCATAGGCGGTGACGGAGCGTTGTGGTTCATAATCATAGTGTTGGGGTTCATGTCCGTATTTGTGGTCTACTCCTCCCTCGGAGCTTCGGTTTACAGACCGTCGGGAGACGACCGCAGCTTTTTCGGCGTTCTGTTCGGGCAGGTGAAGATGGTGCTGATGGGCCTTGCCGCCGTATGGTTCGTCCAGACATTCAATTATCAGAAATACATGCGTCTGGCCACTCCCATTTATATTCTGGCGTTCGCGGCCACTGTCATGACCTATCTTGTCGGCGAGAGCAAGTCCGAGGCCACCCGCTGGCTGACCATACCGCTGCTGAACTTCACGTTCCAGCCGTCGGACTTCCTCAAAGTGGCCACGGTGATGATTCTTGCCCGCAATCTCGCCCGCAGAATCAACAAGGACGGCATTAGCCAGAGGCTGCTGCCTCCTCTGCTGTTCTGGCGCAATCCCCGGTTCAGCCGCAAGGTGTGGATGGAGTCTACCCGGCCGCTGGTCGTGCCGATACTCCTTTCCTGCGGCGTGGTGATGGTGGCCAATCTGTCCACGGCGCTGGTGATATTCGCCAGCTGCGTCATCATGCTTTTCATCGGCAGGATACGTGTGTCGGAGATACTGCGTTTCGTGATAACCATAGCTGCCGCCACGGTGCTGCTGCTCGGGTTTCTGAAAATGATTGGACGGGCGCCGGCGCGTCTGGATACGTGGATTCACCGTATAGAACACTTCACGGGCACCGGCGATGCCGCGCGGGACGATGCCTCCGACTACGACTACCAGACCGAGCAGGCCAAGATAGCCATCGCTCTGGGCGGATTTGCCGGTAGCGGTGCCGGGCAGAGCATCCAGCGCAACAATCTCCCGCTGGCCGAATCCGACTACGCATTCGCATTCATCATAGAGGAGTACGGGGCTGTCGTGGCGGCGCTGATAATTTTTCTCTACATGAGTATTCTCGCGCGTGCGATTACAATATTCAAGCGCTGCGCTACCGGTCTGCCGAGTCTTCTCGTGCTCGGGCTGGCGCTTCTGATAGTGATACAGGCAGTGTGCCATATGATGGTGTCGACCGACATGATGTTCCCGACTGGACTCACGCTGCCGCTTATAAGCAAGGGCGGTTCGTCCGAGCTTTTCACCTCGATTGCTCTGGGGATGATACTCGGAATCAGCCGTCAGGTGTCGGACTGCACCGTACAGGGACCCAAAAGCGAATCATTAACCGAATAGAAAGATATGAAACCGGTAAGAATAATACTCAGCGGAGGCGGCACGGGAGGTCACATATACCCTGCCGTGGCGACGGCCGAAGCGCTCCGGAGACGTCTCGGCGACAGGGTGCGGCTGCTTTTCGTCGGTGCGGAGGGCAGGATGGAGATGGAGAAGATTCCGGCGCTCGGATACGACATAAAGGGGCTTCCGGTGTCGGGACTGAGACGTTCCCTCTCTCCCGGAGCCGTGGCAGACAACCTGATGCTGCCTGCCAAGATTTTGCGCAGCGTGCATTCGGCCCGTGACATAATACGCTCGCTGGGAGCCGATGCGGTCGTGGGATTCGGAGGATATGCGAGCGCGCCGGTACTCTTCGCGGCCCAGCTGATGGGAGTTCCGACCCTGATTCAGGAGCAGAACTCGTATGCAGGACTTACGAACAGGATACTGGGGCGCAGGGCACGGACCGTATGCGTGGCGTATGAGGGCATGGAGAGATTCTTTTCAGAAGAAAAAATCGTCATGACGGGAAATCCGCTCAGAGGTTCGTTCTCCGGCACGGTCGACCGGGGTGCCGCGCTGCGGTATTTCGGACTGCGCGACGATATGCCTGTCGTGCTGGTTGTCGGCGGAAGTCTCGGCACGCGGACGCTTAACGAGATGATGAAACGCAACATAGACTGTTTCGGACCTGAGGCCGGCATGCAGGTCATATGGCAGACAGGCCGGTATTACAGTGCGGAGATGGATGAGTTCATGCGCGGCAGGTGCGGCGACGGGATATGGCGTTCGGCATTTATCGAACGTATGGATTATGCCTATGCCGCGGCCGATTTGGTCATATCGCGCAGCGGTGCGTGTACGGTCTCGGAATTGTGCATCGCATGCAAGCCTGTCATCTTCGTTCCCTCGCCGAATGTCGCGGAGGACCATCAGACGAAAAACGCCCGGGCGCTTGTCATGCATGGTGCCGCACGCATGGTGGCTGACAGCGAGGCGGTGGAGAAGGCCGTGCCGCTCGCACGGGAGATTATCTCGGACAAGGTGCTTGCCGGGGAGCTGGGACATAACATATCGGGGCTGGCCATAACCGATTCGGCGGACAGGGTGGCGGCGCAGATTGAAAAGATATTGAGATGATGAAATACGAAAAAGTATATTTTCTGGGCATCGGCGGCATCGGCATGAGCGCCATTGCGCGCTTTTTCATGCATGAGGGGCTCGATGTCGCAGGTTACGACCTGACACGGACCGATTTGACGCTCCGGCTCGAAGCCGAGGGCGCCGGGATACATTATACGGATTCACCGGAACTTATAGACGTCGGATTCCGCAATCCGGATTCGACGCTTGTGGTGTATACGCCGGCCATACCTGAGAATCATCGTGAGAAGGCCTATTTCGAGAGCCACGGCTTTCAGATGCTCAAACGCTCGCAGATGCTCGGCCAGATAACGGAAGGCAAATACGTTATGGCTGTGGCCGGAACCCATGGAAAAACCACTACGACGACTCTCGCCGCATGGCTTAACCATGTGTGCACGGGCGGCGGCAGCGCCTTTCTCGGAGGCATATCGAAGAATTTCGACAGCAATCTCGTTCTCGGCGCGGGGCCGCGCATGGCTGTCGAGGCCGACGAGTTCGACCGTTCGTTCCTCAGACTCACGCCCGATGTGGCGGTGGTTACCTCGGCCGATGCCGACCATCTGGATATATACGGCACGCACGAGGCCGTGAAGCAGGCTTTCGCGCAGTTCATAGGCCGGATAAAGGCCGGCGGCGCGCTGATTGTCAAGAGCGGCGTGGATGTGAGCATAGATAATCCGGATATAGACGTTTACACCTATTCCACCGAATCGGAATCGGATTTCAGGGCTGCGAACATACGTCCCGAGGGCAGCGGCCATTACAGGTTCGATATAGTGTGTCCGGACCGGACGATAGAGGAGTGCACGCTCGGAATAACCGGAAGGGTGAACATAGAGAACTGTGTCGCCGCGACAGCCATGATGTGGGTGGCGGCGCGCAAACAGGACCAAACGCTCGATGACAATCTTGTCCGTCGTGCGCTTGCCTCATTTACCGGTGTCAGACGCCGTTTCGATATATATATCAACTCGGAGCAGGTGTTCTATATGGATGATTACGCCCACCATCCGCGGGAAATTGCGGCCACGCTGCGTTCGGTGCGTGACATGTTCGGCGCCAGGCGCATGACGGCCGTTTTTCAGCCGCATCTGTATACGCGTACCAGGGACCTGCACAGGGAGTTCGCCGATGCTCTTTCTCTTGCCGACAATGTGGTCCTGCTGCCGATATATCCGGCACGGGAGCTGCCTATCGAGGGCGTGAGCGAGAGGATGATAGCCGAGTATCTGAGAGTGCCGTGCGTGTTCTCGACCCGGGAGAGCCTGTGCGGGGATTTGGCGGCGCAGGACACGGATGTCGTCATAACGCTTGGCGCTGGCAATATAGATGCCTGCTGTGAAGATGTGGCACGAATGCTGAGAAACAAATTCGGATTGTAGCATATGAAACGTTGGCTCGAAATACTCTGTTCCGCGCTGCTGCTTGCGGCACTGGCCGTCGTGCTGGTGTTGCAGGGAGTCTATGCGGAAAAGCAGAGGGCGCAAATCGAGGTGAGGCGTGTCCGTGTGTCGGTCGCTGACAGTGCCTCCATGGGTGATTTCGTGACTGCCGCAGCCGTAAGACGCTGGATAGACGCTTCGGGCGTGAAATATAATGATATGCCGATAGATGCGGTGAATACGCATGAGATAGAACGCAGCATCCTGTCCCACAGTTTCGTCAGGGATGCTCAGGTATATACGGATATGGACGGTACGCTCGGCGTGCGCATCAGGCAGCGGCGGCCCGTGGTGAGGATATGCACGAGCAACGGCTACGATTTCTTTCTGTCGGAAGACTGCCATGTGCTTCCGGCCACAGGTTCGCGTGCGGCCTATGTGCCGATAGTTACCGGTGTGGTGTCGCTGCCTTTCCGGCCCGGCGAATGGGGCGATTACGGCACCATGATTCGGGAGCGCAGGGATGATTTCGTGGCCCGGTATTCGCAGCTCAAAAATCAAAGCGACGAACTGGGTGCGCAGCTGCTTGCCCTGCGTGCCGAAAAGCGTGAGGTTCAGGCCGACAGGCCGTTTCTGTTCAAGATGTGGGGCAAGGAGAAAAAAGCGGAATTCGTGAAAAACCGGGACTTGCGCCTTTCGGCTCTCGACAGGGAAATCGCTGATTGCATGTCGCAGGCGGATGATGCTAAGAAAAAAATGCTCGGCGAGGTCGAAAAACAAAAAAAATCGGAAAAAACATACGAATTCTTGCCTAAACTCCTTACCTTTGTAAAAAACCTGGCCGAAGATGATTTCTGGAATGCGCAGATTGTTCAGATAAATCTGACAGAGGGCATTGCGGGACATCAGCCCGAAGTGGAGCTTGTTCCTCGTGCGGGCGCTCATGTCATAAGGCTCGGGCATTTGGACGATGTCGAGGCGAAACTCGACAAACTTATGCTGTTCTACCGCCACGTACTTGATTACGAAGGGTGGAACTGCGTGCGTTACATAGACCTGAGATTCGACAACCAGATTGTATGTACAAAATAATATCTGAGACGTGGAAAAGAGAGACTATATAGTAGCAATCGATTTGGGTAGCGGAAGCGCTACGATAGCCGTCGGAGGAAAGGATGCCGACGGAAAACTTGATATCGTGGACATAATATCCGAAAAGACGAATGGCCTTTCGCGCGGTGAAATCGCCAATCGTCAGGAGGTGATATCCGTACTTCAATCTCTCAAAGAAAAGATTCAGGACAAGCATCACATATCTATTTCCGACGCCTATACCGGCATCTCCGGAAAACATATCAAATGCACCAATCAGGACTATTTCGTCTTCGTGGGCGAACGCAGCGACGGCGAGATTCGCAAGGAGGACAAACTGGCGCTGCACGATGTGATGAACAACGTTCAGGCCGAGGACGGAATAAAGATTCTCGACCGCATCCCGCAGGCCTATGTAATCGACGGGCAGGAGAAGGTCAAGGACCCTGTCGGACGTTTCGGTTCGCGTCTTGCCTCCACGTTCTGTTTCGTGCTGGGCTCGTGGAAGCCTATCGACAGACTCGAAAAGGCGCTTATGGGCGTGGGCATAAAGCCTGTGCGCACGTTCGCCAATGCGCTGCTCTCAGCCCAGGCCGTTGCGACGGCCGATGAGAAGGAGATGGGTGTGGCGGTTCTCGATATCGGTGCCGGAACCTCCGACCTGTGTATTTACTACGACGATTCGGTGCGTTTCGTGCGCGGTATTCCTTTCGGCGCGTCGGACATAAACAACGATATCAAGCAGCAGGGTATTCTGGAACGTCACGTCGAGAAGCTGAAAACTCAGTTCGGCCGTGCGATGGCCGATAATATGGAGAAGGACCAGCTTATCGTTATCTCCGAGAGCAAGGGCAAGGACAAGAAAAAGATATCGCAGAAGAATCTGGCCATAATAATCGAGAACCGGCTCAAAGACATAATCGATTTCGTGCGCGAGGAGATTGCCGACTCCGGTTATGCCGACAGGCTCGGAGCCGGACTGGTTCTTACGGGAGGATGTACGCGTCTGCCCGATATAGATGCGCTTTTCCGTCGCGAGCTCGGCATGGAGGTGCGTCTGGCTTCTCCCGACGTATATGTGAACGAACGCAGCAAGGCTCTGGCGGCCAATCCGGAATATGCCTCTGTCATAGGCATGCTTCTTCGGGTTATGGAGAGCGGACAGCCTAATAACGTAGAGGTGTTTGCCTCTGCGAATCCATTCGCGGCCCCCGAGCGCAAGCCTGTCGAAAGACCTGCGGTGCGTCCCGTGGTAAGACAGCAGCCGGTGGTGCCGCCTGCACCAATCGAACCCGCACCTCAGAACATATCATCCGGATGGGGCAGGACCGAGAGCGTGGAGAAACAGGAAGAACCGCAGCCCGAGCCGCAGCCTGAAAAAATCCAGCCTCGGTATGCTGACGAGGAGAAAAAGCGCAGGGAGAAGAAGTTAGGCGGTTTTTTTAACAAGCTGAAAAACATTGGAGCCGGTTTCTTCGAATCGCTCGACGACGAGGAAGAGGAGATTTAATTTTCATCGTGGGGACTCTTTTATGAAGGACAATATTTTCGAAACACTCGACATAGAACAAATCACGCATTCCATCATCATGGTTGCCGGTGTCGGCGGAGCGGGAGGCAACGCTCTGAACCATATGGTGGAGATGGGTATCAACGATGTCACTTTTCTGGCGTGCAATACCGACCGTCAGGCTCTGGACCACAGCGATGCCGGACTGAAAATACAGCTCGGCGAGGGTCTCGGTGCCGGCAACGACCCGGAAAAGGGACGTCAGGCCGCTCTGGAAAGCCTGGATGACATTTTCTCGATGCTTCGTCATGAGGGAACCCGCATGCTGTTCATTACAGCCGGAATGGGCGGTGGAACCGGTACCGGTGCGTCGCCTATTATAGCCAAGGCTGCGCGTGAGCTGGATATTCTGACCGTGGCAATCGTCACCACGCCGTTCTCGGACGAGGGAAACCGGCGCATACGTCAGGCGCAGGAGGGACTGGAAGAGCTTAAACAGTATACCGACTCGCTGCTGGTGCTCAACAACGACAGTCTGGTGGACCTGTACGGCGATTTGTCGATAGACGACGGATTCAACAAGGCAAACGATATTCTGGCCAATGCTGTCAAGGGTATCGCGGAAATCATCACCGGTCACGGTAAGGTGAATGTCGACTTCGCCGATATAAAGTCTGTGATGACGGACAGCGGCCGCGCCCTTATGGGAACGGCTCGTGCGGGTGGACCGGACCGTGCTCAGCGTGTGGCCGAGGAGGTTCTCAACTCTCCGTTGCTGAACAATATAGATATTTCCGGAGCGAAGAACATTCTGCTCAACATTTACGATGACGAACAGAGCGGGCATACCGTTACGATGAACGAGGCCCGTTACATTCGCGGATACTTGCAGGAGAAGACCGGGAATACGGCCAATATAATATGGGGTAACGCTCACAAGCCGCTGGGCGAGGATTTGGAAATAGCTGTTTTCATTACGGGACTCAGCGACGGCGTGCAGGATATAAAGCCGCTCGAAGTGTCTTCCGTGCAGTCGGAAAGCCGGTCTGTGCAGTCCGCTCAGGACTATCTGCCGCAGGGAGGACCGGCCGAGGGTCATATCGTTATAGATTCAGTGGAGGCGGATGACGGTGTAGATGATGCGTCGGAACCAGGAGTTCGTGACAATGTCATAAGATGGCGCGGCAGGGACCGTTACGAGAATATAGACTATATAGTCAAGACGCCTGCATGGGAACGCAACAAGGTCAAGTTCGTGCCCGTCAGCGATAATTCGCGTTCTGCGGGCAAGGTAGCTCTCGACAGAACTTCCTCTCAGACTCCGCCGCAGGAGCCCGACAAGAGGGAAAATTCTCTTTTCGATAATTTTTAATTCTCCCGCATGCACATTCTGACACATATGCTGCTCGAATGGCAGGTGATTGCGATGACGGCGAGTATATGCGTTCTGCTGCTCGTGTCGGCATTCGTATCCGGGTCCGAGACATCACTGTTCTCTCTCTCCACGACCGATTTGGACAATATAAGGGAGCAGCAGGGAAGCGCTTCGCGCGCAGTTCTCGCCCTGCTGGATGAGTCGGAGTACACTCTGGCAACGATTCTTACGATAAACAATCTGGTGAATATATGCATTACCATATTGTCGGCAAATCTGATTTCCAGGCTGTTCGTATTCGGTTCCGGACTGTGGGAATTTCTGTTCACCACCGTCATCGTTACGTTTCTGATTCTGCTGTTCGGAGAGATACTGCCGAAAGTCATCGCCTCGAATAACAGAGTGCGTTTCGCCCGTGCCTGTGCCGTCATTCTTTCGGCTCTGAGCCGGATGTTGAGGCCTGTTTCCGGAATATTGGTGCGCTCGTCGTCCGGTATAAAGAAGCTGGCGTCGAGAAACAAGGAGAATCTGTCGCTCGACGAGTTGTCGAATGCGATAGATATTACCGAAACCGATAGCGAGGAGGAGAAACAGATGCTCTCCGAGATAGTGAATTTCGCCTCCACCGAGGTGGAGCGGATAATGAAATCTCGTGTCGACATCACGGCCCTCGACGTGGAGGATGACTTCGGCCGGGTCCGCAGAGTCGTTATGGAATCGGGATTCTCCCGTATTCCGGTGTATGAACAGAGCGTGGATAATATAAAGGGAGTGCTGTATGTCAAGGATTTGCTTCCGTATATCGAACGGCCGGACGATTTCGGTTGGCAGGGCCTTATGCGCGAACCTTATTTCGTACCCGAACACAAGAAGATAAACGATTTGCTCGAAGAGTTCCAGTCGCACAAGGTGCATATGGCCATTGTCGTTGACGAGTACGGCTCGACGCAGGGACTCGTGTCGCTGGAAGATATATTGGAGGAGATTGTCGGAGAGATAAGCGACGAGTCGGATATAGATTCCTCATTTTATACGCGTCTGGGCGACGGCGAGTTTATTTTCGAAGGAAAAACGCATCTGGGCGATTTGGAGAAGGTGACCGGTTTGGAGGAGGGTACTTTCGACGATGTCCGCGGGCAGGCCGAAACGGTTGCCGGACTGATGCTTGAACTGAGGCATAATTTCCTTAAAAAGGGCGAAAGCGTGACCGCACACTCCGTGAAGTTTACGGCCGAGGAGATAGACGGCCGCCGTATCGAAAAAATCAAGGTGGTGCTGAATGCCAAAAAACAGTAGCTGGATAGATATAAGGCAATTGTCTGCATTGCCGGATGATTGTGCGCTTGTTTCGGAGCAGGAGCGTATTGAGGCCGGACGCATGACAAGCCCCAGACGCCGGAACGAATGGCTGCTGTGGCGGGCTGTTGTCAGGGAGCATCTGGGAGCGGATACGGTTATAGACTATGACAGCGTTGGTGCTCCGGTGCTGTGCAACAGGAACGGGCATATCAGCGTGTCGCATTGCATGCACGAAGTGGCCGTGATGTACAGTCCGGACAGGTGTGCGATAGATGTGGAGTCGCTGTCGCGCGATTTCAGCGGAATTTCGAGACGTTATCTTAATGATGTCGAACTTGGCATTGTGTCATCTTTCGGGCAGGACGGACTTGCCGCGGCATGGTGCGTCAAGGAGGCCGTATATAAATACATAGGCAGGCCGCAGGCCGGATTGCTGCGGGATATTGCGATTACAGGCTGCGCACCAGGGCAGGGGACGGTTACGGTGGATACGCCGTGGACTGAACGTTTGCAGGTGACAGTCCGGTTCCGGCCGTATACTGCGGTTGCCGTAATCGGTATAGATCCGGAAGCTGTTTTGCAGTGATTATTCTCTTTCCTTACAACATGCTGTCGTTTTTTTCATTGGCAGCTATGCGACACTTCATGTCGCGCGGGCCGCAGTTTCCGGCGGCGGAATCCCGTCGAGGCGTGTTCCGCAAGCCGCACCCCGTATTTGTGATATTTTGAAGCGGCTTCTCAGTTTTTCTCCGCCTTTTTCAGACTGCGCATCTGGCGCGTTATCAGTATCGCGGCAAGGAGCGATGCCGTGAAGTCGGCCACGGGCATGCTGTACCATACGCCCGATGTACCGAAATATTTCGGCAGTATCATGAGCAGCGGCAGCAGAAACAGCATCTGCCGTGTCAGTGACAGGAATATCGCTTTCGGGGCTTTGTTTATATATTGAAAGAAGTTTGAGGATACGATTTGGAACCCCACGGCCGGGAAGATTATCATTGCTATACGCATGCCGTATGAGGCGATGTCTATCAGCTGCCTGGCATATGCGTCGTCTCCGCTTACGAATACGGAGGCTACCTGGCGGGGAAAGATTTGTGATACAATCAGCGCTACGGTCATCACGCACACGGCCGACAGAGCTGTCAGACGGAATGCTTTTCGCACCCGGCAGTAGTTGCCGGCCCCGTAATTGTATCCGACGATTGGCTGCATGCCCTGGTTGAGTCCCGCCACTATCATTATGAAGAGCAGTGCGACACGGTTGACTACGCCGTATGCGCCTACGTATATGTCTCCGCCGTATTGCAGCAATGCCTTGTTTATGAATATCACGACGGCACTCGCGCACAGGTGCAGTAGAAACGGCGCAAGGCCTATTGCGATGATTCCTCGTATTATCTTTTTGTCGAGATGCAATGAATCGCTCCGGAAATGGATATAGCTGTCTGTGCGTGTGTAATGTCTTAGTTCGATGCCCAGGGCCACTGTCTGTGCCGTTACGGTAGCCAGGGCGGAACCTGCGACGCCCCATCCGAATACGAATATGAACAGAGGGTTGAGCGCGCAGTTGACGCATACGGCCGTAAGCATGACGGTCATGGATTTGCGCGGATAGCCCGATGCACGCAGGATTTCGTTCAGGCTCAGGTACAGGTGCGTTACGATGTTCCCGAGCAGGATTATTCGCATGAACTCGCGCGCGAAAGGAAGCGTAACCGGACTGGCTCCGAAAAACAGCAGTATGTCGTCCAGAAAAACGAGAGCCGCTGCCGACATGCCGCCTCCGAGGATGATGTTCAGCAGTACGGCATTACCCAGAATCTTAAAGGCGTCCTGCTTCCGGCCTTCGCCCATGCGGATTGAGACGAGAGCAGCGGAGCCTATACCGACCATCGAGCCTACGGCCGATGATATGTTCATCAGCGGCATTGCAACCGCCAGAGCCGCCAGAGCCAGGGTTCCGACCCCGTGACCGAGAAATATGGAGTCGATGATGTTGTATATCGAAGACGATGCCATTGCGATGATGGCGGGAAAGGCATATCCGGCAAGAAGCGAGGATATTTTTTCCGTTGCGAGATTTTCGGGGCCGCGTTTCGACATAAAGATTACTTTCCGGATTTGAGTCATATACAAACCCGTATGCAAATATACTAATTATGTTTGGTAACTTTTAAGGACCGTTCTGAAATGGCCGCCGAATTTTATCCGGAGGGTGAGGCTTCAAGTCCGAAAGCGTCCTTCCGGTTGGGAGTGCGCGGTTGGTGAGGGCGTAGAGTGTATGTGTCGTGTGCGGGTAATCGGATGTGTCACACGATGTTCACTTCGGTGTCGATTGCGATGCCGAATTTCTGGAAAACGTCCTGCTGTATGTCTCGTGCGAGGCCCAGCACCTGCGCTCCTGTTGCTCCGCCTGTGTTTATCAGAACCAGAGCCTGCCGGTCGTGTACGCCTACTGCCCCCTGCCGGCGCCCTTTCCAGCCGGCTTTGTCGATTAACCAGCCGGCCGCTATCTTGACCTTGCACTCGTCCGCAGTAGCGTAGACAGGCAAATCCTCGTATGTCTCTGAGAGTCTCTGCGCGGTGGTTCTGTCGACTATCGGGTTTTTGAAGAAACTGCCTGCATTTCCCGTAACTGCCGTATCGGGCAGTTTTTCCCGGCGTATTTCAATCACAGCCCGGCGTATGTTCTCTATTGTCGAATCTCCGAGTTGCGAGACATGTTGCAGCAGCGTTCCGTATCCGAGGTTGGGCGACGGCTGTTTTTTGAGTTCGAAATTTACCGCGGTGACTATGATACGCCCTTTGAGCGAATGCTTGAATATGCTTTCGCGGTAGGCGAATTCGCAGAAAGAGGCATCGAGCGTGAGGGTGTTGAGTGTCTGCGGACTGAACATCTCGACGGAGCGGATGATGTCGGCTGCCTCCGCGCCGTATGCGCCTATGTTCTGAACGGGTGCCGCTCCGACCTTGCCCGGAATGAGAGAGAGATTCTCGGCACCCCACAGCCGGTGTTCGACGCACCATGCCACGAAATCGTCCCATTCCACACCAGCCTGAACCCTTACCATGGCTTTTTCCGGTGTCTCGGAAGTCACCTCTATGCCTGCGGATACAGGATGCAGAATCACACCGTCGTAATCCTGTGTGAACAGTATGTTGTTGCCTCCGCTTAGCACCATCCACTTTTCGCACCGGCATATCATGTCCGCGAAGATGGTGCGCAGGTCATCTGCCGTTTCGAATTCTATCAGCTGGCGGCATGAGGCCGGCACCGCGAAACTGTTGCGTGTCAGCAACGATTTGTTTTCAATATCCCGAATCATATCCGCAAAAGTAGCGAATAAAAAAAGGACGGCCAAACTGACCGTCCTTTTTTATAGTGTATGTATTCCTTATCCGAGGAAGCTGAGCAGAATACCTGCCGCAACGGCGGAGCCTACCACACCGGCCACATTCGGACCCATGGCGTGCATGAGAAGGAAGTTGGACGGGTTCGCCTCCTGACCGACGGTCTGCGAAACACGTGCCGCCATCGGAACGGCCGATACGCCCGCCGAGCCGATGAGCGGATTGATTTTCTTACCCTCCTTGGCGAACAGGTTCATCAGTTTTGCCAGCAGGACTCCGCCGGCAGTACCCATGCAGAACGCAATGATACCCAGAGCAAGGATGGCGAGTGTATTCCAGTTGAGGAACGCCTCCGCCGTAGCTGTGGCACCTACCGTCGTACCGAGGAATATGACCACGATGTTCATCAGTTCGTTCTGTACGGTTTTGCTCAGACGGTCCACCACGCCGCACTCCTTCATCAGGTTGCCGAACATGAGGCATCCGATAAGCGGAGCAGCGCTCGGCAGGAGCAGCGAGATGATTGCGGTGATGATTATCGGGAATATAATCTTCTCAGTTTTCGATACGGGACGCAGCTGCGCCATCTTAATCATGCGCTCTTTTTTAGTGGTGAGCGCCTTCATGATGGGCGGCTGAATCAGAGGTACAAGAGCCATGTACGAGTATGCCGCCACGGCTATCGGGCCGAGCAGATTCGGGGCCAGCTTGGATGTCAGATAGATTGCGGTAGGACCGTCGGCGCCGCCGATAATTCCGATACTTCCGCATTCATTGGGCGCGAAGCCGAGGGCTGCCGCACCGATGAACGTGATGAAGATACCCACCTGAGCCGCAGCACCGAGAAGAAAGCTCTTCGGATTGGCGATAAGCGGACCGAAGTCGGTCATTGCGCCGACGCCGAGGAATATAAGGCAGGGATAGATGCCGAGTTTGACACCCAGGTAGAGGTAGTCCAGAAGGCCTGCGTCATTGACGAAATTGCCCCAATGCACGTGTCCTCCCTCGAAGAGAGCCGAGTGGAACATGTTTGCACCCGGGAGATTGGTGAGCAACATTCCGAATGCGATGGTCAGCAGCAACAGAGGTTCGTATTTTTTCTTGATTGCAAGATACATCAGGAAAAACGACAGACCTATCATTACGTATTGTTTCCAGTCGCCTGAGCTGAATCCCGTCTGCGCGAAGAAATCGAGCAGAGCGCTCCAACTCGAATTTGCCGATAAACTGTATATCATAGTCCGTTCTCCCTTATTCGATAACCATTAACAAGTCGCCTTCCATTACGGTAGCGCCGGCCTGTACGTTGACGGACTTGACCGTTCCGCCCTGCGGAGCGTCGATATTGTTTTCCATCTTCATTGCTTCGAGTACGGCCAGAGTCTGTCCGGCCGAGACGGTGTCGCCGACCTTGACTTTTATGCCGACAAGCGTTCCCGGAAGCGGAGCTGTGATTTTAATGCCGCTTGCAGCAGCGGGACGGGCGGCCGAAACAGCCTGAGCGGATGCGGCCGAAGGAGCGGTAGTCTGCGCTTTCTTGATTGTGGATACCTTGGCACCCTGGATTTCGACCTGGTAGGGCGTACCGTTCACTACTACGTTCGCTACGGTGGATTCCTCATTTACGTCGTCGATTGTGACGTTGTACTGACGGCCGTTTATTTTGAATGAATAGTCTTTCATCTTGATACTCTGAGTTATTTTCTTTTGTAATCTGGTAATTGTGTCAGCCCGTGAATTTTTGAGCTCCACGGCGAATAGACGCTTTTGATTTTGTGAATGGTGATTACCTCCGACTCCTTGTCATGCAGGTTGCTCGTGTATATTTTCAGAGCGGCGGTTATCGCAGCCGCCACCTCGTTTTCGTCGCCGGCCTGCTCCGCGGGCTGCGCTTTCGGCTTTCTCTCGACGAAGGCGACGCCCATCAGCTTCATGAGTCCGACCATGAGCGTAAGAACCGCTACGACAAGCAGAAAACCTATCAGAGCCGTGTTGAGGATGTAACCCCAGTCTACTAATAACATTGTCATAACTTTACGGTTTACAAAGGAATGTTGGAGTGTTTCTTAGCAGGGTTGCTGAGACGTTTTGTCGCCAGCGACTGCAATGCGCGGATTATGCGGAAACGCGTATTGCGGGGCTCGATAATATCGTCGATGTAGCCGTATTTGGCGGCGTTGTACGGATTGGAGAACTTGTCGTTGTACTCTTTTTCCTTCTCGGCGATGAACTTGGCTTTCTCCTCGGTGTTCTCGATAGCCGCGATAGCCTTTGCTTGCAGCACCTCGACAGCTCCCGAAGCACCCATGACGGCGATTTCGGCCGTAGGCCATGCGTAGTTGATGTCACCGCGGATATGTTTCGAGCTCATCACGATGTATGCGCCTCCGTATGCCTTGCGGAGCGTGACGGTTACCTTGGCTACGGTAGCCTCGCAGTAAGCGAACAGAAGTTTTGCACCGTGGTCAATGACGGCGTTGTACTCCTGTCCTGTGCCCGGAAGGAATCCCGGAACGTCCACTAAGGTTACGATAGGAATGTTGAACGCGTCGCAGAACCGGATGAAGCGGGCCGCCTTGCGCGAGGCGTTGCTGTCGAGCACGCCGGCCATGTATTTTGGCTGGTTGGCGACGATACCCACGCTCTGTCCGTTGAAGCGGGCGAAACATGTGATTATGTTCTTTGCGAAAGCCTGCTGCGATTCGAGATATTCTCCGTTATCGACAATAGCCCGGATGACCTCGTACATGTCGTATGGCTTGTTTGGGTTGTCGGGTATTATGTCGTTCAGAGAGTCTTCCAGACGGTCGATGCGGTCGGTGCAGACACCTACCGGAGCATCCTCCATGTTGTTCTGCGGCATGTAGCCGAGCAGTTTGCGGATGAGTTGCAGACCCTCCTCCTCGGTGTCGACTGCGAAGTGCGCCACACCCGATTTGGCAGTGTGGACTGTCGCGCCGCCGAGCTGTTCCTGTGTCACATCTTCGCCGGTCACGGTCTTTACGACCTTCGGTCCGGTAAGGAACATGTTGCTGGTCTGTTTCTTCATGATTATGAAGTCGGTCAGCGCCGGCGAGTAAACTGCGCCGCCTGCGCACGGACCGAAGATTGCCGAAATCTGCGGAATCACACCCGAGGCCATCACGTTGCGCTGGAATATCTCGCCGTATCCGGCCAGGGCGTTGATGCCTTCCTGGATACGTGCGCCGCCCGAGTCGTTGAGACCGATTACCGGAGCGCCGTTGCGCATGGCCATGTCCATAATCTTGCATATTTTCTCGGCCAGCGTAATCGAGAGCGAGCCTGCGTTGACGGTGAAGTCCTGTGCGAAGATATACACCAGACGTCCTTCTACCGTTCCGTATCCCGTCACCACTCCGTCGCCGAAGATATGCTCCTTCTCCATGCCGAAGTCGTAGCAGCGGTGTGTCACGAACATGTCGAACTCTTCGAAAGAGCCCTCGTCCAAAAACATGTTAATTCTTTCGCGGGCGGTGTATTTGCCTTTGGCGTGCTGAGAGTCGATTCTCTTCTGTCCGCCTCCCAGTCTGGCTTTCTCGCGGTTGTTTATCAACAGCTGTACCTGTTCCTGTATGTTGCTCATTTCCGTTGTTTTTATTTGTTGTTCTTGTCTTCGCAGAGTTCGGTAAGCACGCCCATTGTCGATTTGGGGTGAAGGAAAGCGATGGTAAGCCCTTCGGCGCCGCCGCGGGGAGTCTTGTCGATGAGTCTGACCTCCTTGCTTTCGGCCTCGGCGAGCGCGTCCTCGATACCCTCGACGGCAAATGCCACGTGGTGTACGCCCTGTCCTTTGTTTTCAATGAATTTGGCTATCGTGCTGTCTTCGGAGGTGGCTTCGAGAAGCTCTATTTTGGTTTGTCCTACCTTGAAGAACGCCGTCTTGACCTTCTGGTCGGCGACCTCTTCGATGTTGTAGCATTTCAATCCTAAGACTTTTTCATAATAAGGGATTGCTTCCTCCAAACTCTTCACGGCGATGCCGAGATGTTCGATATGGGAGATGTTCATTTTAGTAAGTTTTAAATATTTGTAAAACAGATTATTGACGTTGCTGTGCCGCAGTGCGCACATTTTCAGAAACAAATGTAATGAACTTTTTCCGGATTTCAGCCGCTTCTTAAATATTTTTAAGAAAAAAAAGTTGGACGGCGCAAAACTGTCCGTAAATGAAACTTACGGACTTATAAAGTGCGGATACGGTCCGCCTTGGCGGTTTTTGTCCCGTTTTTGCATTTATCACCCGTAACCGTTAAAAAAACAAAAAACATGAAATCGATAAAAGGAACCGCAACCGAGCAGAATCTGCTCAGAGCGTTTGCCGGCGAGTCGCAGGCCCGCACGCGTTATACGTTTTTCGCCGGTGTTGCGAGGAAGGAGGGCTACGAACAGATTGCCGGCGTATTTCTTGAAACCGCAGAGCAGGAGAAGGAGCATGCCGAGCGTTTTTTCAAGTTTCTCGAAGGGGGCGACGTGTCCATTACCTCGTCCTATCCGGCAGGCCGTATTTCGACCACTGCGGATAATCTTCTTGCGGCGGCTCTGGGCGAAAGGCAGGAGTGGGACATGCTCTATCCGGATTTCGCGGCCGTTGCGGACAGCGAGGGCTTTGCCGAGATTGCCGAGGCCTTCCGTCGGATTTCCACCGTCGAGTCGTATCACGAGCAGCGCTATATGAAACTGCTGAGCCGTATGACTGACGGAGATTTTTTCGTGCGCGACGGCGAGATTTACTGGCAGTGCCGTAACTGCGGTTATGTCTGCAAGGCGGCCGAGGCTCCGGAGATATGTCCTGCATGCAAGCATCCGCAGGCCTATTTCGAGCCGATGAAAGAGAACTATTAGAGCGCCGGTTTTTGCAGAAGCCGTCTGCTGTCCTGCATGAACTGCCCGTATGCGGCTTTGGCGGCACTGTCGCCTTCGAGCATCGTGTCTGCAATCCATGACGGCAGCACGGTATACCTGCGTCTGCCGTCACGGAATGGCGTATAGACCCACACGAGGCTGTATGCGAAGTCGTACGACACGGAATCCGCACCGGCCTTGCAGACATCTATCCGCGCAATCATGCCGCCGTCGCAGCCGCGTTTGCGCTGGTTGGAGACGAAGTTGCCGAGCGAATAGAACACGGCCGTGCACGCGGACGAGTCTGCGTGCGGCAGATACTCTATCGGTTGCAGAACGTGGGGATGCGAGCCGATTATGATGTCAATGCCCTGCCGCGCGCTCCAACGTGCCAGACGCCGTTGTGCCGCAGACGGCTGCTGCGAATACTCCTCGCCCCAGTGGTAGCAGGCTATGATGCACTCCGCTCCGTTGTGCCGCGCTATGGCTATGTCGCGTTTTATGCGTGCGGTATCTATGATGTTGACGATGTGTCCGGCCGGGACCGGAAGTCCGTTTGTCGAATAGGTGTAGTTCAGCAGGGCGAAGCGTATGGCGCCCGCCTCGAAGATGAGCGGACAGAACGCTGCGCATCGGGCCGAATCGGTGAATGCTCCGGTGCTCGCTATGCCTGCGCTGTCGAGCGCTGCTACGGTGTGGGCGATACCTGTGCGGGCATTGTCGCAGATATGGTTGTTGGCCAGGACCGCTATGTCGATTCCGCTCCTCCGCATGTCTCGCGCCAGCTGTGCCGGAGAACGGAACATCGGGTATCCGGTGTACTTGCCGGAGTAGGAGAGCGTGGTTTCGAGATTGATTATCACGGCATCTGCCGAATCGAGCGTGGGCTTTATGTACCTGAAACACTCCTCGTAGTCGAATCCGTCCGGCGTACGTGCGGCCTCGACCTGCGGGGCATGCTGCATAAGGTCGCCGATGAAGATGAGCGATGCACTCCGGACCGTGTCGTGCGGCGGCTCCGCGGGCGGTTGTTCTTCCGGCCGGGTGGTGCGCATGCAGCCGGCGAGTGCGGCCAGGAAGACAAATATTGCGGCTGTGACGGTTTTTGGCATTGCGTTACGGGTGCCGCGTCAGGGTTTTACCTTGAAACCTTTCAGTGCAAGCACCTCGATGTCGTCCGTTTCGGTGTCCCTGCGGTATGCGGCGGTTCCGGCTACCGAGGCGTCGATGCCATGTGTGGGCATCGTGTAGCGGTTTACGGGAGCGTCGGTGACTACTTCGAGTATTATCACGAACTCCTGGCCCGGTTTGACGTTCTCTATCGGTACGGTGACGTCGACGGCCGATTTGGGCAGCACGCGCAGCGGAATGGAGGTGCTGGAAACGAATTTGTTCTTGACGGCGATGCGGCACCGGAGTTCGCCTATAATCGGCGTGTAGTGGCGCGTGTTGTGAATCTTGAATGTGCCTTTGCTCGCGTCGGTCTCCGTAATCAGCGCCCAGTTGCTCGAAGTCGTGCGGCGTATCGACGACATGCGCTCCATGTTAAGTGGGTCGCTGTTCCATTCTCCGCCCTCGGGATATATCACGGGGCGCCCTTTTTCGAGAGCTTTGAGTGCCAGATACGATTCGTACAGGTTGTAGCCGTTCGCGGAGTTCTCGGCCAGGGAGAACATTATTACCGACGGATTGTTCTTCGAGCCGTGGTACATGCTCAGTACGCGCTCCTCGTATGCCTTCTGCCAGTGCGGGTCGTTCGATATGTTGCCGCCTTTTTTGCGCGAGGCGCCCGCCAGGTGCGTGTCTATGTCGGCCTGGTTGCATATGTACATGCCCATGCTGTCGCACAGGGCATAGAACTGGCGGCTTTGCGGCCCTCCGGTTATTTTGAGGGTGTTGATGCCTTTCTCTCTGAACCGTTCGATGTCGCGCCTTGCTGTTGCGGCGTCCGACGGGGTGTACGGCGTCATGTTCACCCTCAGCGGCACTCCGTTGAGGTGAATCACTCCGTCTGTCGTCTCTATGTTGCGGAATCCTATCTGGAAAGAGAGATATTCGCGGAAACGGCCCTCGTTCTGCGTCTTTATCAGCAGGGTGTACAGGCAAGGCTGCTCGTGGCTCCAAGGCATTATGTCGGCGATGCGGTCGAAGAAACGCACCGTGTCCTCGCGCCTCATGTCGAGGGTTATGTCCTTGTACGCCTCCGAGACTACCTTGCCGCGCGGGGAGAGCAGCCGGTAATATACGCGGTAGTCCTTGGGGTTGAGCATCTGGCTTTTCAGTATGACGCCGAGCGACAGCAATGCGTCTGTGCCCTGTGTGCGGGTGTCGATGAAGATGTCCCTTACGCGCACCTTCGGCTGCGCCAGGATGTATGTTTCGCCCTCGATGGCCGGGCGCACCTCCGGCCTGCCGTTTTCCAGCGCCTGCGAGACCGAATTGCGGAATACGCGGATGCTTACCGTATTGTTGCCCTCGACGGAGTGTTTCGTCAGGTTGAACTCCGACGGAGTGCTTCCGCTCTGGCTGTAACCGATTCTTTTGCCGTTCACCCATACCTCGAATGCCGCGGAGACGCGTCCTACGTGCAGGAAAATCTGGCGTTCTATCCAGCTGAACGGCAGTTTGTACGAGGCGGAGAATGTCACTGACTCGCCGCCCTGCTCCTCCGTCCAGCCTGTAATAGGTTGAAGGTACGTCGACTTGTGATAGCTTTTTTCGATGGCTTCCTCCTGCGAGGCGTAGCAGACCACCTCGCCGCGCGGAGGCTCCTTGCCCCACGACAGCGAATCGGGTATCTGCCAGTGGGGTTTCTGTGCCCGGGCGGTGGTGAATATCGTCAGTGCGAGAAGCACATGCAGCAGTCTTATCTTGATAATCGGATTCATTTCGGCTTTAACGGAAAAGTTCGTATTTTTGCGGTTGCCGTATTCCGGCATTCGGTTCGGCGCGTTAAAGATAATGATTTTTTCACAAAACTGCATGAACGGATATCCTAAACTCGATTTTCCTGCACCCCGGCTGCGCGTAAAGCGTAATCTGGACGGGCGTCTGTCGGTGTGGGATTCGTTGCGCGGATGTTTTCTGGTGCTCACGCCCGAGGAGTGGGTGCGCCGTCATCTGATAGAGTGGCTCGTCGGCTACGGAGTGCCGCCGGGAAATATATGTCAGGAGTATCCTGTCGACATGAGCGGCGCGGCGCAGAGGGCCGATGTGGTCGTTGTCGGCAAGGATGCCGCGCCTCTGCTTCTTGTGGAGTGCAAGGCCGCGGACGTGAAGATAGATGCCGGTGTATGGGACCAGGCCGTCAGGTATAATTCGGTTGTGGATGCGCGGTATGTGATGCTTACCAACGGAAGAACGCATTATGTCTACGAGCGCCGCGCCGATGGTTATGCGGCGCTCGCAACATTGCCGCGGTTATTCTGACACGGAGAAGCCGTAGACTGTTTTCTGTATGTACATCTCGCCGCTACGCAGTATCTGCGACGGGAATCCGGAGTGATTGACCGCGTCCGGAAATCCCTGGCACTCGATTGCTACGCCGTCGTGGTTCGCATATCTTTTTCCGCTCTTGTTTTCGGGCGTTCCTTGCAGGAAATTGCCCGTGTAAATCTGTACTCCGGGCTGCGAGGAGAGTATCTCCACCTTCCGGCCTGACTCCCTGTGAAAGAGCGAGCCTACCCGGCCCAGGATGTTCCTGCGCCATCCGTCCACCGCCCAGCAGTGGTCGTATCCTCCGACCTGGCGCATGAAGTCGAAATCCGAGTCTATGTCCCGGCCTATCGTTTTCGCGGTCCGGAAATCCATCGGCGTGCCCTCTACCGTAACTATCTCGCCGGTGGGAATCTGCACGCTGTCGTTCATAAGGAAGTGTCCGCAGTCGAGTTGCAGTTCGTGTCCCAGAACGGAGCCGCTGTCGTGTCCCGCCAGATTGAGATACAGGTGCGATGTCAGATTTACCACTGTCGCCGAATCGCATGCCGCCGCATATGTTATTTCCAGACGGTGGTCGTCGTCCCAGTAGAACGAGGCCTCCACGTCCAGTTCACCCGGATAACCCTGGTCGCCGTCGGCGCTGGTGAGCGAGAATACCACCCTGTTCTGCTCGGTGCGCGAGTCCCAGATGCGCGAGCCGAAGCCGGATACTCCGCCGTGCAGATGGTTTGGCGGGTTGTTCTGGGCCAGGGCGTACTGTCTGCCGTCGAGCGAGAACCGTCCTCCGGCTATTCTGTTCGCATAGCGGCCGACGCTCTTGCCCATAGCCGCACCCTCCGTCAGATAGCTCTGCCAGTCGCCGTATCCGAGCGCCACGTCCGCCAGAATTCCGGCACGGTCCGGTACGCATATGCCGGTTATCGACGCCCCTATGTTGGTGAGCCTTACCGAGGAGCCGTCCGCGGAGCGGAGCGTGTATGCTATCACCGCCGCTCCTTCGGGCGTGAATCCCCAGATGTGCTGTTCTATTTCCATAATTTCTCAGGATACTCTCCCGCCTGAACCAGAGCGGCGATGTCAGCCACCACTTTCGGACGGTCCTGCTTGTATGTCACTCCGAACCAGCGGGCGTCGCTTTTGAGAACCTTCATTTCCGAAATGCCTTTGCCTATCAGGTAGTTGACCATTGTTGGAATGTAGAACTCGGCTTTCGGGTTGGAGATGTTCTCAGTGAGGAATGTCTTGAAATACTCCTTGCTGTGTCCGAAATAGTCGGGCGTGAATCCGAACAGGTTCATGGATACCGGCGTATCGTCCGGCAGGGGATTCATTCCGTCGTTCTCGTCCTTGAACATTATCTGTCCGTCGATGCGTTCTATGCTGGTGCGCTCGACCATCGATACGAGATTGGAGTTCTCGTCCACGCTGCACACGCCGCGCGATACCGAGCCGTTCTCGGACAGGGTGTTGCTCACGCAGTATCCCACCATGCAGTATTTGTCCTTCTGTCCTTCGAGGCTGCGCAGATAGCTGGCGATTGTGGCGTATGCGTCGCGGCCGTAGAAGTCGTCGGCGTTGATTACGGCGAATGGAGTGTCGATGACCTCCTCGGCCATCATCACCGCGTGGTTCGTGCCCCACGGTTTCACTCTGTCGGCCGGAAGGGTGAATCCCTCGGGCAGAATGTCGAGCTCCTGAAATACGAAGTCTACCTCTATTTGGCCACCGAAGCGCTGCGGGGTGAACACCTCGCGGAACTCCTTCTCGAAAGAGTGGCGGATGACGAACACCACCTTGCCGAACCCGGCGCGTATGGCGTCGTATATCGAGTAGTCGATGATTGCTTCTCCCGACGGTCCTACGCCGTCCATTTGTTTAAGTGAGCCGTAGCGCGAACCCATGCCTGCGGCCAGAACCAGAAGTGTAGGTTTTGACATAATAAAATATCGTTTTGAATGTTATTGTATTCGACAAAAATTGTGAAACACGACAAAGTTAAGACATAAATTCGGTTTGGCGAAATAAATCGGTTTTTTCGCCGATAAGTAATTTATTCGTACCTTTGGCTGTCGCCTTGGATACTCCGCCCCGGCAACACAAGCTGGCAATACCTGCTTCATGATGTCCGGCAGGACCGTATCCATGGCCTTGTGTGAGGCGTCAAAAGTATTGAATCTCTATGGAAAGTAATAGAAACGGAAAATCATCGTGGTGGCGTTCGGTCTCGGACAGACGCCGGCTGAGCGTGCGTTCGGTCGCGGACGACAGCGAAAACTGGTATATATATATAAGTCCGCTCAGGGCTGTGGCTGCGTTGGCGGCTTTCGTGCTGGTGGTGTTCTTCGGTATGCTGGGGCTTGTGGCCTACACCCCGATTCTCGATTTGATACCTGGCTCTCCGGGCGGCAGGGCGCGCGGGGAACTTATAGAGAACATAATGCGTCTGGACTCTCTCGAACGCGAGATGAAACACCTTATGGTGTACAGCGACAACATATCCCTCATCATGGAGGGAAAGACGCCGGTGGTCAGGGACGTATCGCGTGCCGGAGACTCGGTGACAATCGGAGGCCGCAGTAGTGTGGTTGCTTCGGCAGCCGATTCCGCGCTGAGGGCGCAGATGGAGGGGGATGGCCCTTATTCTCTCTCCTCGTCCGCCGTCACGGACCGTGGTCTGGCCCTGGATTTGGTTCCGCCGGTTCACGGCGTCGTAGGTTCGTCTTTCGACCCCCGGTCGGGACGCTACGGCGTGGAGGTGATAACGGCGGGCGGACAGCAGGTGGTGGCTGTCAAGGACGGAACCGTGATAGAGAGCGTGTGGTCGCCCGAGGGCGGTTACATACTCCATGTGCAGCATGCCAATAACCTGGTCTCAGTTTACAAACATAATTCCATTATACACAAACATGTGGGCGAGCGCGTGCGCGGCGGCGAAATCATAGGCGCCACGGCCGAGCACGGCGAAGAACAGGAGATGGAGCAGCAGCCTTTCGGCTTCGAGCTGTGGTACAACGGCACGGCTGTGGACCCGCAGGGATATATAGTATTTTAAAGAACGCACGCAATGAAACAACGTATAGCGCTTCTCGGTTCTACCGGCTCCATCGGGTGTCAGACACTCGATGTGGTGCGCAGACATCCGGATAATTTCACAGTCGAGACACTGACGGCCGGCCGCTCATGGCAGACGCTGGCCTCGCAGGCGCGGGAGTTCGGACCTGACAGCGTGGTGATTGCCGACCGGAGTTTCTATCCTCAGCTTCGTGATGCCCTGGCGGATTTGCCGGTCAAGGTGTATGCGGGCGACGATGCCGTGAGGCAGGTGGCCGGGCAGGGCAATGTGGACACGGTGGTCAATGCGATAGTCGGTTATGCCGGTCTGGAACCGACGGTGGAGGCTGTCAGGTGCGGCAAGAAACTCGCGCTTGCCAACAAGGAGAGTCTGGTGGTTGCCGGACAGACGGTGATGGAGCTCGCCAGGCAGAACAAGGCTCCGCTTCTGCCGATAGACTCGGAGCACTCGGCCATATTGCAGTGTCTCGTGGGTGAGAGTTCCGAAATCAAGAGACTGATAATCACTGCATCGGGCGGCGCACTGCGCGATGTGCCCGTATCGCGCCTCGCCTCTGTCACTCCGGAGGATGCACTCCGGCATCCCAATTGGAGTATGGGTGCGAAGATAACGATAGATTCGGCGACCATGGTGAACAAGGGGTTCGAGGTAATCGAGGCGCACCATCTGTTCGGTGTGCCTGCCGGGAAGATAGATGTCACGCTTCACGCCCAGTCCATCGTGCACTCGATGGTCGAGTTCGAGGACGGAGCCATCAAGGCCCAGATGGGGGCGCCCGACATGCGTATTCCGATACAGTATGCGCTGATGTTCCCGCAAAGGCCCCCGCTGCCGGATTCGAGGTTCGATTTCGGGGAGATGCTGTCGCTGACCTTCCAGCCTGTGGACAGGCAGAGGTATCCGGCTCTCGATATGGCGTACGACTGCCTTGTGCGCGGCGGCAACAGGGGATGTGTGATGAACGGGGCCAACGAGGTAGCCGTTGCGGCGTTTCTGGCCGGGAAAATCGGATTCACGGATATCGTCCGCACGATAGAGTATGCGCTGTGCAGGGTGGAGTTTGCCGCCGAGATGTCGCTGGATGACTACCGGGAGTGCAACGCGGAGTCGAGAGCGGTGGCTGAGGAGTTCGTAGAGAAAACAGGAAAAAGATAGATGATGGAGATTTTTATCAAGGTTGTTCAGTTTGTGGCAAGTCTGTCGCTGCTGATATTGATTCATGAGTTCGGGCATTTTCTTTTCGCCCGACTGTTCAGGATTCGGGTGGAGAAGTTCTATCTGTTTTTCGATCCGTGGTTTTCGCTGTTCAAGTTCCGGCGCGGCGATACGGAGTACGGAATCGGATGGCTGCCGCTGGGCGGATACTGCAAGATTTCGGGAATGATAGACGAAAGCATGGACCGCGAGCAGATGGCCCGTCCGCCGCAGCCCTACGAGTTCCGCAGCAAACCGGCGTGGCAGCGTCTGCTGGTTATGGTCGGCGGAGTGCTCATGAATGTGATTCTTGCCTGTGTGGTGTATATGGGCATGAGCTATGTCTGGGGAGATACGTATGTCTCCAACCGGGACTTGAAGTGGGGATATGCCTACAATGAACTGGCCCGCGAGATAGGATTCGAGGACGGCGACAGGATTCTTGCCGTCGACGGCGACGCTGTGGACGATTTCTCGAAGATATACCCGAAGATTGTGATAGACAGAGCATCCTCGGTGACCGTTCTGCGCGGAGACGATACGGTGAACATAGATATTCCGGCGGAGTATACGTCCAGGATGTTGGAGAGTCCCGATTTCATGACGCCGCAGATACCTTTCATCGTGGCGCAGGTTCTGGAAGACGGCGCGGCCGGGAGTGCCGGCATAAGAACTGGTGATACGCTGATAGCGTTCAACGGCCGTCCGATGCGTTTTGTCGGGCAGTGGCGCGACGCGTTTGCGGAGAACAAGGGGTGTTGGGTGGATGTGACCGTGGCACGCGACAGCGCCGGCGTGGAAGTGGTCCGCAATCTGCAAGTCGAGGTGTCGGAGGACGGTATGATAGGCGTTGGGCTGGCCGGTCTGGGTACCGTCATACCTGTCAGGGAGCGCAGTTACACCTTCCTGCAATCCATCCCTGCCGGATTCAGACGCACCGGCGCGGAAATCAGCGGGTACTGGAAGCAGGTGAAACTGATATTCAATCCCCGCACGGAGGCATACAAATCGCTGGGCGGTTTTCTGGCCATCGGCAGCATCTTCCCGGAGCATTGGAGCTGGGAGCGTTTTTGGAGTCTTACGGCGATGTTGTCCATCGTTCTGGCGGTGATGAATTTGCTGCCTATCCCGGGTCTGGACGGCGGACATGTGATGTTCCTGCTCTATGAGGTCGTCACGCGCCGCAAGCCGAGCGACAAGTTTCTGGAATATGCCCAGATGGTCGGCATGGCCATTTTGTTCCTGCTGCTGATTTACGCCAACGGCAACGACATATACAGGTTTTTCATAAAATAACACTTCCGTACCATGTGCGCCAAAGTCAAGAAGGCCTATTTCTGCGGCAGCTGCGGTTACGAGGCGGCGAAATGGATGGGACGCTGCCCCTCGTGCGGACAGTGGAATACGTTCACGGAGGAGGTTGTCGTGCGCCAGAGCGGTTCGTCGCCTGCCTCGTCGCTGCACTCCGAAGCGATGCCTCCGCGAGCGGTGGCGGATATAGAGTACGAGTCCTATCCGCGTATCGATTTGGGAATACCGGAGGTGAACCGTGTTCTGGGCGGCGGCATGGTGCGCGGCTCGCTCATACTTCTGGGCGGGGAGCCTGGCATCGGCAAGTCGACCATAAGCCTGCAAATAGCCCTGGGGGCGCACGGACTGCGCACGCTGTATGTTTCCGGCGAGGAGTCCCCGCAGCAGATAAAGATGCGCGCCGAACGTATAGGCGTGGACAACGGCCAGTGTCTGATTTATGCCGATACGCTTTTGGAGAATATAATCTCGCAAATCGACAGCGTGGCACCGCAGCTGGTGGTCATCGACTCCATACAGACTATCTATACCGATACGATTGATTCGTCGGCCGGCAGCGTGTCGCAGATACGCGAGTGTGCGGCTACGCTTCTCAAATATGCCAAGACGCACGGCGTGAGCGTGATAATAATCGGACACATAACCAAGGAAGGCACCATAGCCGGTCCGAAGATTCTGGAACACATCGTGGACGTGGTGTTGCAGTTCGAGGGTGACGGCAACAATGTCTACCGGATACTGCGCGGCGTGAAGAACCGTTTCGGAGCCACGTTCGAGATAGGCGTGTTCGAGATGCGGGAGGGCGGACTGGTCCAGGTGGACAATCCGTCGGAGATACTTCTCTCGCATTACGACTATTCGCTCAGCGGTATCGCCGTGGGTGCGGCGGTGGACGGCATAAGGCCTTATCTCATAGAGACGCAGGCGCTTGTCTGCGGTGCCGCCTACGGTACGCCTCAGCGCACGGCCACAGGTTACGATACCCGGCGCATGAACATGCTTCTGGCGGTTCTGGAAAAAAGGGTGGGCATGAAGATGTACTCCAAGGATGTTTTTCTGAATTTCGCCGGCGGATTCCGCATCTCTGACACAGGACTCGATTTGGCGGTGGCGGCAGCCGTGATATCCTCGTATTTCGACAAACCGCTTGCCGAAGGCGTATGCTGTGCCGGTGAGATAGGTCTTTCGGGCGAGGTGCGTCCCGCTTCGCGTCTTGCGCAGCGCATAAGCGAGGCCGCGCGTCTCGGGTTCCGTCGTATCGTGGTGTCGGGATATATGCGCGATGTGCAGGTAAGCGGCATAGAGGTCGTCCGCATAAACAGAATAGACGAACTGCCAAGAGCGATATTCTGACGGCGGAGGCAGCCTGCGGGTGGATGCAGGAGGCGGACTTCCGCTACGGGAGACCTGCGGTTCAGCGCAATGCTCTCATGAATGTAAAGATGACCCGTCCCGGATTGTCCGACCGGGGGCTGAGGATTCCAACCGCAGGAGAGTCTCTTAGCTGCAATGCGACAGAGCCGGGAATTTACCTGTCAGATACTTTTGCAGCCGTATCATGAGGGCGGATACTGCGGCTCCGTCGACAAAGCCGAGCAGTATGTCCGTCGGGAAATGCACTCCGAGGTATATCCTGGAATACGATACGAAAACTGCCCAGATTAAGATAAGGGCGGTGTATGTTCTGCTGCCGATTGTCCGGGCCGATATGACGGCTATCGACAGAGTGGTCGCGGCATGGGCCGACACTGTGCCGTACAGTCCGCCGCGGTAGCCGTTCACCGTATGCACCAGATGGCTTATGGCGTCGGTATGCGTCGGGCGGAATTTGGGGGTGCAGTGTTTGAAAATGTTGGCTATCTGGTCGGTCAGCACCACAGCCAGAGCAATCATCGCCACCGCCAGCAGCGTCTGTCGCCAGCCCGCCTTGCGGTACATGAGCCATATGGCGAGCAGATAGAGCGGTATCCATACCGCCTTGCGCGAGGCCAGCCAGAAGACGGAATCCAGAGCGGCACCGCCGTCGAAGTTGAGCCAGAGCAGCAGTTGTCGGTCTATTTCCAGCAGATTTTCCATTCCGGCTAATTGTTTCGGCGTGCGATGCTGAGGTAGTAGAGCAGTGTGGCTATGGCGCTCAGTGCGGCTACCAGATATGTGCGGGCGGCCCAGGAGAGTGCTGTGCGGGCCTGTGCGAGGGACTGGCCCTGCAATGTGCCGCTCGATTCGAGCCAGCGCATGGCCCTTGCCGAGGCGTTGTACTCCACCGGAAGGGTTACGACGGCGAACAGTGCGGAGACGGCTATCATGGCTATGCCGGCCCAGAACAGATAGGGGAAAGTGTTTATTAACAGAATACCCAGAATTATCACCCATGTGGACCATGTCGATGAGAACTGTATGGCCGGAACCAGTGCCGAGCGCATTCTCAGGGGGGCGTATCCTACCGCATCCTGCACCGCATGCCCGCATTCGTGTGCGGCTACCGCTGCGGCGGCCACGCTGTTGCTTCCGTAGACGCTGCGGCTGAGATTGACGGTGCGGGTCTGCGGATTGTAGTGGTCGGTGAGATGCCCTTCGGTCGATACCACTTTAACGTCGGTGATGCCGTTGTCGCGCAGCATCTTCTCCGCAACCTGGGCGCCTGTGAGTCCGCCTGGAAACATCACCCGTGAATATTTGTTGAATACGTATTGCAGGCGCTGCTGGACGATGAGTCCTGCGATGCCTATGACGATTATCAGAATCCACTCTATCGACATGTCTTTGTTGTTTTTGGTTGGTTTACGGTTATCGGAACGCTGTGTTGGCGTATTTTATTGTTTTCTGAATGTATAATATGCGTTTGCCTGCTGCGTCGGCGTGACCACTATCTCGTCGATGTTGATGTGCGGAGGCTGCGACGCCGCCCACAGTATGGTGTCGGCTATGTCTTCGCCGCGCAGAGGCTCCACACCCTTGTACACTCCGTCGGCACGCTCCCTGTCGCCGTGGAAACGTACTATGGAGAACTCCGTCTCGACCATTCCGGGGCGTATCTCCGTCACGCGGATGCCGTGCGAGAGCAGGTCGATGCGCATGGTCTGGCTCAGGGCGTGTACGGCATGCTTGGAGGCGCAGTATACGGAGCCGTTCTCGTAGGGCTGCGTTCCGGCTATGGAACCGAGATTGATGATGTGCCCGCTGCCCCGGTTTATCATCATGCCGGCCACGATGCGTGTCATGTATAGCAGTCCCTTGATGTTGGTGTCTATCATGGCCTCCCAGTCGGAGATGTCGCCCTTGTCGATATGTTCGAGTCCGGCCGCGAGTCCCGCGTTGTTGACAAGCACGTCGACGGTCCGGAATTTCTCGGGCAGCGATTCGAGCGCAGCCTGACATGCGTATCTGTCGCGCACATCGAAACTGAGGGCTGCAACATCCACGCCGTAATTCTGTTCTATATGCTTTTTGAGCGTTTTGAGACGCTCGGCGCGCCGGCCGGTCAGGATAAGGTCGTACCCTTCCTGTGCGAATGCCTCGGCAGTGGCATATCCTATGCCCGATGTGGCGCCCGTAATCAATACTGTCCTGTTCATAACAAATGAAGCCAAATTTTTGGTAAAGGTACTAATTTTACCTTATTTTGTACTCCGGCAAAGGAGTAATTTTCATGCAGAGGCTTAAAACCGAATTTTTCATAGCGTCGCGCATCGCCTCGTCCCGCGGCGGGGAGGGCGGCCGGGTCATGAAGCGTGTGGCCGTGGCCACCTCGGCTGTAAGCATGGCTGTCATGATACTCGCCGTTGCGGTGATTACCGGATTCCGAAGCGAGATAACATCCAGGATGTGCGCTTTCTCGGCCCACGTGCGAATCGTGAATGCCGCTTCCGTCGGCTCCTTTGAGACCGAACCCATAAGACGGGACACAGGGTTGGAGCGCTCGGTGGCCGGGGTGCGTGGCTTTGAAAGCATGTCGGCCTATGCCGTCAAGGGCGGAATAATAAAGACTCCGCAAGCCATGTGCGGCGTTCTGCTCAAAGGCGTCGGGCCGGATTACGATTTGAGTTTTTTCAGGAATTGTCTTGTGGAGGGAGCGCTGCCGGCGATAGGCGATTCCGTGCACCGCAAACAGTTGCTCGTCTCGCAGTCCGTAGCCTCGCAGCTGTGTCTTTCGGTGGGTGACGTGGTGCAGATGATGTTCGTGCAGCAGGGCCGTCCGCCCAGACGCGACAGGTTCAAAATCTGCGGCATATACTCTTCCGGGCTCGAAGAGATGGACCGTCTGACTGTCATAACCGATTTTCCCAGCGTCCGGAGGTTGTGCGGCTGGGGGCCGGAGCAGATTTCCGGTTACGAGATAAATACATCGGATTTCGGCTGGCTGCAAGAGTTCGCGGCGGATGTGGCCGATGCGGCTGCGGGTTTCGCACCGGAGGGTACGGTACTGGCCGTGGAGGATGTGGTGTCGTCGTATCCGAACATGTTCGACTGGCTCAGGGCGCACAATGTGAATGCTGCCGTGATAATTGTCGTTATGCTTGTCGTGGCGCTGTTCAGCATGATTTCCTCGCTGCTCATAATAATTCTCGAACATACGCGGACAATAGGCGTTCTGCGGGCTATCGGCATGAGGACCGGGGCGGTGCAACGTGTGTTTCTGATACGTTCAGCATATATTCTCGCAAGCGGCATCGCGGCAGGCGACATTTTCGGCATCGCTCTGGCCCTGTTGCAGAAATACACACACCTTGTGAAGCTCGATCAGAGCGGATATTTTCTTTCGTGGGTGCCCGTAGTGTTGGAGCCGTCGGCCATTGTATGGCTCAATGCCGGTGCATTCGTTATCATATCGGCGCTGCTTTGTATTCCGCTTACGGCAGTGTCCGGCATAAGACCAGACAAAACGTTACGTTATCAGTAGATGAAACCTTACAATTCCTCTCAACCGAAGAAACAGCAGGTCCGTGCGATGTTCGACAACATCGCTCCGGCCTACGATATGCTCAATCATATGCTCTCGCTGGGACTGGACCGTATCTGGCGCCGCCGCGTCGTGGGCATGGTCCGCAGAAAAGACCCCGCGATGGTGGTGGATGTGGCTACCGGAACGGGAGACCTGGCCCTCAGCATAGCCCGGCACAGCCGCGCCTCGGTCCGGGGGGTGGATTTGAGCAGCGCCATGATAGAGGTGGGGCGAAGGAAGGTTGCCGGGGCGGGACTCGACACCCGAATCACTTTTACGGAAGGGGATGCGGAGTGCCTGCCGCTGCCGGATTGCTGCGCCGACTGCGTGACGGCTGCGTTCGGTGTGCGCAATTTCCAGGACCTGAATGCGGGCCTGAGGCAGATGCACAGGGTGCTGAGGCCGGGCGGCAGTTGTTTCGTACTCGAATTCTCGACTCCGCGCGGCGCGGTGTTCGGTCCGCTGTTCCGTTTCTATTTTCACAGGATTCTGCCTGTCGCGGGAGGTCTGATTTCGGGAGATATGAAGGCGTACAGGTATTTGCCGGCCTCGGTGGACGAGTTTCCCGGGCGCGAGACTTTCGAGGGCATGATGCGCGATGCCGGTTTCGGGCGGGTGAGCAGTGTGTCCCTGATGTCCGGAGTGGCTTATATATATATCGGAGAGAGGTGTTGAAAAGGTTTCTGACAGTTCTTCTGCTGCTTCTGGCGGGATGCGCTCCCGGCCGCAGGGTCGAGATTGTGCGTATTTACGATTTGCATACGGAACATCTCGACAGAATGGATGTGCGGGCCTGCATACGTAACGGCGGCGCAAAGGCGGTGACGCTGTATGAGGCGGACGTAACGGTGGTTTACAGAGACAGGGATATGTGCCGGGTCGTGCTCGACACACCCGTCACGCTCCCGTCACGCTCGGAGTCAGACATCAGCGTGCAGGCCGGTATGGAGGTCTACGATCTGGCTGTTGTGTCGGCGTTTTCCAGAATGCTCGCACGCGACTCGGTCAAGGCGCTGTCCTTTACCGCTTTGAAGGGCACTGTGTGCGTTGGCGAGGGGGCGAGACGAAGAAAAATAAGATTAAGGTGACAATGTTGGATTTTTTATGCTATTTTTGGCGCATGAAACTTCTTCGCACGATAGGACGGACGGCTGTATTTGCGGTCTTCATGTTTTCGGTTGCTGGACTCAGGGCTCAGAATGTCGCGGAGTTCCGGGCCAGGCTCTCTGTGCCTGATTCTCTGTATGCCTCGACAGTGAGGGTGATGGAGGAGCGTAGTGCCGCCGATGTAATATCCAGGCTGGACCGGGCGCCCAAGACCGAGCGTATCCGCGGACACCGGGTTTGCGTGTATAGTGACAATACGCAGAATGCCAGGGCCAATGCGCAAGGTGTGATGGCTCAGTTCCATGAGACTTTTCCGGATATCGCGGTGTATCTCGATTACGAGACCCCCTATTTCAAGGTCAAGGTCGGTAACTGCGTGTCTTACGAGGAGGCCATTACTCTGTGGGGGCGTGTGAAGGGTGTGTTTCCCAAGTCGATAATGACTGATGCCGTGATATCGATAGAGGAACTTAAAAAGTAAAGACTCGAAATAGAGAGTAAGAATAAAAACCTAAATTTAAAATCATCAGACTATGAAAAAGTTATTTACCATGCTTGCAGTCGTTGCCCTGTTTGCGGCCTGCTGCGGAAACAATGCCAAGAAAGCCGGTAACGCTTGCACCGACAACGTAGAGTGCGCCGCTGCTGCCGACAGCTGCTGCCAGAAAGAGGAGTGCGCTTGCTGCAAAGATACCGAGTGCGCATGCTGCAAGGAAGAGGGTGCCGAGTGCACTTGCGACGAGTGTACCTGCTGCAAGGAAGAGTGCACTGACGCATGCTGCCAGGAGACTGTTGCAGAAGAGGCAACCGCAGAAGTTGCTGCTGAGTAATTTATTTTGGGAACTATAACTTTACAGTATAGTCCGTTTAACGGATTCATAATTAGGGCCGGAGACTGCGGAGGTCGAAAGCGAATGAAATGAGCGGGCCTTCACGGGGCGAGGCTCCGGACCGCGCGCTCCTGCGGACCGCATAACTGTAAAATTGTATATAATTCCCTTTATTTTATTCGGAATATGGAACAGGTGCTGTTTTGCAGCACCTGTTTTTTTGTAATGAAGCAATACGATGGGGTCGCCGGCCGGGAATCTTCTGTCTCTTTGCGGTGAGGCTGTATTGCCGGCCGTGAGTTTCCTGTCGCGGCTATTTTGCCTGAGTGGTCTCCTGCGCCACGTCGGGCATGGCAGGCAGCTGCGGAATGGAGTCGAGCTGTACGATTATCTGCGTGGAGTCGGCCTTGCCGGACAGTTCGCGGATGATGTTCTGCCGGACGTATGAGAAGGCGGCCATGTTCTGAGCCGATATCGGTTCTGAGGGTTCCGACGGAGCTTTGAGCGGGTCGATGGGTTTGCCTCCTTTCCACAGTCTGAAATCGAGGTGCGGACCGGTGGATGCGCCCGTGCTGCCTACGTAACCTATCAGTTGTCCCTGGCGGACGTGTGTCCCGACAGAGATGCCCTTTGCATATCCGCGCAGATGCAGGTAGCCGGACATCATGTTGCGCGGATGCTTTATTTTCAGGGTGTTGCCTCCGCCGCCGCTCCAACCCTTGAATGTGACCACGCCGTCGGCTATTGCATATACCGGTGTTCCGGCGGGAGCCGCATAGTCCACTCCGTGGTGCGGACGGTATACCTTGTATATCGGATGCAGACGCGCGTTGGAGAAACGCGAGCTGATGCGCGAATATTTGAGCGGCGCTTTGAGCAGCATTTTTCTGAGCGAGTTGCCGTTCTCGTCCCAGTAGGATATTTTGTCGCCCTGCTTGAACGGTATGGCGTAATAGTCCTTTCCGCCGTGAGAGAACACTGCGCCCCACACACGTCCGACTCCAATGCTCAGGGTATCCACGTAGTTGCGGTCGTAGATGACAGTCAGGCTGTCGCCTTTCTGGATGCCGAAGAAATCGACGCTCCATGCGAATATGTCCTCTATCTCGACTGCCAGGGCCGGCGAGAGATTGTTATCCACGATGCAGTTCCAGAGCGACGAGTTAATCGTCGCGGTGGCTCTGAGACGCTCCGTGCGAATCTCTTTCTGTCCGGTCGTTATCACTACCGAATCGCCGTGCAGCGTGAAGATAACGTAGTCGGTGAGGTTTTTCTCGTAAACGAAATGGGTCAGGGTGCGTGCGGTGGAGTCGCCTTCCAGAAAAGCCGTGTACTTGTTGCCTGCTCTGACCGTGCGCATGTCGAATACTCCGCGGCAGGCCTTGTCGATGTCGTCTATCTTTTTGGCACTCACGCCGAATCGCCCGAGTATCTTGCCCATAGGCTCCCCCTGGGCCACAGTCCCCTCCGCCAGAGAGTAGTCTTTGTATGCTATTCCGTACAGTGTGGGCTGCTCGCTCTGGCCGCTCTCTTCTTCCGCCTGTTTGTCTGCGGCCGGTCTGCAAGAGGAGAGGCACATGCCGATAATCGCCGCGATTATAAACGGTATTGTTCTTCTCATCGCTGTTTAGTTTATTGTCGGAAGCACGGAATATTCCGAGCTGTATTCGAGCATCTGTCCGGTGTAGTCCTCCGGGTAGGAGATTCTCACGTCCACGACTTGCCCGTCCTTCTCGATGAGTTCATATTTGGGATTGATGAAACCTCCGTACGGGGCGATGTTAAGGCGTGCGTACCGCTCCAACACCTCCGAATGAAGCGCCGGGTCGACTTTCACGCCGTAGTTTTCGACAAGGGCCTTGCCCGCCTCGAAGTCGCCTTCGCTTTTGATTCTCTGAATCTCGTGCAGCAGCCTGCCGAACAGCGTGCGCAGTTTGTCGAAATCGTTCACCACGATGTATGTCTTGCCGTCCTTCACTATTTTTTCAGTCACATTGTCCGCCAGTCCCTGCTCGTAGCACCATTCGGCAATCAGTTTGCGGTTGCGCATGTGCGCCTCCTCGATATTCTTGCCCGGTTCGATGCGGCAGAGCTGCGTCATCAGTCCGTTCATCATGTAGGACGAATACTGGGCCTTGGCTGCGTCGGCCGAGGGTACCAGACCGAGCTCCTGCATCTTAGGGTCGGCCAGGTAGTAGAGGCCGAACAGGTCGGCGCGAGCCTCTTCGAGTGTCGAGCCGTACTGTTTTAGCTCGTCGCCTTTCACGCCCTCTGCCAGCTGGCCTGAGCCGTGTCCGAGACATTCGTGAAGGTCGGTGTGCAGGTTGTCGGCCAGCGAGCCGTACTGCTTCATGCGCCGGCGGTCTTCCTCCCTGAGGACGAACTCCTCCTTGAACCCGTTGCCCTCGGCTGCCTTGTCGTAGGCGTCGGTGATGTTCTGTATGGTGACGGATTTGGAACCGTAGTCGCGCCTTATCCAGTCGGCGTTCGGAAGGTTTATTCCGATTGGCGTGGCAGGGTAGCAGTCTCCGCCGAGCATGGTTACGTTTATCACTTTCGCCGACACGCCCTTGACCTTCTCCTTCTTGTATGCTTTGTCGACCGGAGAGTTGTCCTCGAACCACTGCGCGTTCTCGCTTATTATTTCGGTGCGGCGTGTGGCTGTCTCGTCCTTGAAGTTCACGTTGGCCTCCCACGATGCCTTGTATCCGAGCGGGTCGTTGTAGGTCTCGATGAAGCCGTTCACGAAATCCACGTTGGAGAGCGTGTCCTTGACCCACAGGATATTGTAGCGGTCGAAATCTTTCAGGTCGCCGCTGCGGTAGTACGATATGAGCGCCTCGATAATCTCGCGTTGTGCGGGCTGCGCCACCCCGGCAGCCTTTTCGAGCCAGTATACGATTTTCTCTATTGCCGCGGAGTACATGGAGCCGGCTTTCCATATGCGCTCCTCGATTTTGCCGTCGCGTTTTACGAGCTTCGAGTTGAGCCCGTAGGATATAGGTTCGGTGTCCGTGCTGTCGGACATGGCGGCGTAGAATGCTTCCGCCTCGCTTTGCGAGACACCGTCGTAGAAGTTGACGGCCGAAAGTTCCACCACGTCTACGCCGTCCGCCTGGTTTACTCTGGTCGGATACAGGGACGGGTCGAAGATGACGGGTTTTATAGCCGAGAGCAGCTCCTCGCGGGTGCCGAAATCGAGCGGCAGGGCGCTGTCGGGTGTCGACCGGAACAGGCTGTCGAAGTATTGCTCGGAAAAGAGCGGGGTGAACTTGTCGTTGGAGTAGTGGTGGTGGATTCCGTTTGCGAACCACACCTTTTTGAGATATGTTTCCAGCGCCCGCCACTGTTCGCTGTCGCGCTCGCCGTCATATGTATTATATATGCCTTCGAGAGTGCGTCGGACAGCAAGGTTGTACTTGTTGTTCTGGTCGAAAAGAATGTCGCGTCCGTACAGGGCCGCCTGGTTCAGATAATATATGAGCTGTTTCTGTTCCAGCGGCAGTGACTCGAATCCGGGAACCTGGTACCGCATGACGCGGATGTCGTCGAACCGGTCGGCAATCCACTTGAAATCATCGTTTTCGCTCCTGGTGCAAGAGCCTGTACAGAGCAATAGTGTGGTCATAATAACTGTGTTGAAAATGTTTCTCATGATGATTAACGTAAAAGTTCAATATCTTGCACCTTTTCTCGCCTCGGCACAGTCCGAACAAGTTCGGCTCTGCGCTCGGCTTAACGAAAAGGTTGTCTTATTTGATGCCGTAGGCCTTGCAACGGGAGCAAGACACAGACTACAAAGTTAAAAGTTTTTTCTTAAAAAAACGTTCGGTATTTATAATCTAATTTCTAACTTTGCCCCGTCCGTAAGTGATATTGCGGAGACTGAAAATTTATTGTCGCAAGATGAAAATAACAGGAAAGAAGACTGAATTACAGGATTTTATTTCTTCCCGCAGAGGAGGCACGGTAGGTCTTGTACCGACAATGGGCGCGCTGCATGCGGGGCATCTGTCGCTGGTCGAGCGTGCTCGCGCAGAGTGCGATACGGTCGTTGTGAGCGTTTTTGTCAATCCCACCCAGTTCAACGACAAGAACGACCTGCTCGCCTATCCGCGCACTCCGGAGGCCGATGCGGCGCTTTTGGAGAGTGCAGGAGTGGATGCGGTCTTCATGCCGGAGGTGAGCGAGATGTATCCCGAACCGGATACCAGAGTGTTCGATTTCGGCGTTATAGATAAGGTGATGGAGGGTGCGACCCGACCCGGACACTTCAATGGCGTGGCTCAGATTGTGAGCCGTCTGTTCGACGTTGTGGCTCCCGACAGGGCTTATTTCGGAGAGAAGGATTTTCAGCAGATTGCCGTTATCAAGGCTATGGTGGCGCAGCTGGGACTGTCGCTCGAAATAGTGGAGTGCCCGATTGTGAGGGATGCCGACGGACTGGCTCTCTCGTCGCGCAACGCTCTGCTCGACAGCGCGCACCGTGCTGCCGCTCCGAATATTTACGCCGCATTGAAGCGCGGAGTGGAAAGCATGGCGGAGATGACGCCGCGGCAGGTGACGCAGTTTGTCACCGACCTCATAAATTCCGACCCGATGCTCGACGTGATATATTTTAACATAGTCGACGCCGCTTCGCTTCAAGTGATTGACGACTGGTCCGAGGCTGAGCACGTGCAGGGTTGCGCGGCGGTGCAGGCGGGCAGCGTCAGACTGATAGACAACATTCGTTTCGTATGAAAATGCAGATAGAGGTTTTAAAGTCCAAGATTCATCGTGCTTCGGTCACGCAGGCGAATCTCAACTATGTGGGCAGCATAACAATCGACGAGGATTTGATGGATGCGGCCTGCATGATAGAGGGTGAGAAGGTGCAGGTGCTCGATATAGATAACGGCGAACGTCTGGAAACTTATATTATAAAGGGAGAGCGCGGCAGCGGTGCCGTGTGTCTCAACGGTGCCGCCGCCCGAAAGGTGCAGGTGGGCGACAAGGTGATTATAGCTTCGTATGCACTGATGGATTTCGAGGATGCGAAGAAATTCCGTCCGTGGGTTATTTTCCCCGATACGCTTACCAATCGCCTTCTGAAATAGCGGGTAATGGATATTTTCATATCCGTGGCCGCCGTACTGCTGGCCGTGGCCGGTCTTGCGGGCTGTTTCGTTCCGGTGCTTCCGGGTCCGCCTGTAAGTTATGTGGCGCTGCTGGTCTCGTCGGTAGCGTCGTATTCCGGGTTCTCGTGGCGGTTTCTGACGGTCTGGTTCGTCGTTGCAGCGGCGGTTACAGCGGCGGATTATTTTCTTCCGGCGGTGCTCGCACGCCGTTTCGGAGGTTCGAGGTATGCGGCGGCGGGTACGGTAGCGGGAATGGTTGCGGGACTGTTCGTGTTCCCTCCGTGGGGAGTGATAGCGGGTCCGTTTCTCGGTGCCCTGGCCGGGGAGTGGCTGTGGAACCGCAGCAGCGGTGACAGGGCGCTCAGGGTCGCGGCAGGCGCTTTTGCGGCTTTTCTGCTCGGCACCGGTGCGAAGGCGGCCGTCAGTGCGGCGATATTGTATTATGTTGTGGCGGCGATGTTCGTCTGAGATGTGGAATCGAATCTAAAAAATATAGCTTTATGAAATCATGTAAATTTCTGGCGCTGGCAGCTTTTGCTCTCTTCGCCTTTTCATGCGGCCCGAGATACTCTTACGAGAGTGTGGAGGGCGATCCGTTGCAGACGCGTATATATACGCTGGACAACGGTCTGAAAGTGTATATGAACGTCAACAGGGAGACGCCGCGTATACAGACGTACATAGCCGTCAGGGTGGGCGGAAAGAACGACCCGGCGCAGACGACCGGTCTGGCTCACTATTTCGAGCATCTGATGTTCAAGGGAACCGAGAAGTTCGGTACGCAGGACTATGCCGCCGAAAAACCGATGCTCGATTCAATCGAGACGCTGTTCGAGGTTTACAGAATGACGAGCGATGCCGATGAGCGCAAGGCCATATATGCCCGCATCGACAGCATCAGCTACGAGGCCTCCAAGATTGCCATTCCTAACGAATATGACAAACTGATGTCGGCCATCGGAGCCGACGGCACCAATGCCTATACGAGCTACGACCAGACAGTGTATGTTGAGGATATTCCGTCGAACCAGGTCGAGAACTGGCTCAAAATCGAGGCCGACAGATTCGCCAACTGCGTGATCCGCGGGTTCCATACCGAATTGGAGACCATCTACGAGGAGAAGAACATGTCTCTGACCAAGGATTCACGCAAGGTGAACGAGAGTATGCTCGGCGCGCTGTTCCCCAACCATCCGTACGGTAAGCAGACGGTGCTCGGCTCGCAGGAGCATCTTAAAAATCCGTCCATAACCAATGTCAAGAACTATCACAAGACATACTATGTGCCCAACAATATGGCTATATGTATGAGCGGCGATTTCGACCCCGACAAAACCATAAAGCTGATAGACAAGTATTTCGGCGGCATGCAGCCCAATCCGCAGCTGCCCGGGCTCGAATTTGCAGGGGAGACTGAAATCACGGAACCGATAGAGCGCGAGGTTTTCGGTCTGGAATCCGAATACGTGAGTCTGGGATGGCGTCTGGGCGGTGCGTCGAGCCGCGACAACAACATGATGGCTCTGGTGAGCGGCATTATGTACAACGGAAAGGCCGGACTTATAGATTTGGATGTCAACCAGAAGCAGAAAGCGCTCAGTGCCTATGCCTACAACTGGAATCTTTCGGACTACGGAATGTTCGTCATGGGCGGCGAGCCGAAGCACGGACAGTCGCTCGACGAGGTGCGTGCGCTGCTGCTTGCGGAGCTTGCGAAGCTCCGGGCCGGAGATTTCGACGAGGGGCTGATGAAAGCCGTTCTCGATAACTACAAACTGGGTATCATGCAGTATCTGGACTCCAACGAGGGGCGTGCGGATATGTATGTCGATGCGTTCATCCACGGCATAGACTGGAAGGACCAGGTGACGCTTCTGGACAGACTGTCGGCCGTGACCAAGCAGGAGGTCGTCGATTTCGTGAATGAGAAGCTGCGCGACGACAACTACGTGGCCGTCTACAAGCGTCAGGGCACGGACACGAAAGTGCAGAAGATTTCCAAACCGGATATCACCCCTATCGTGACCAACCGTGATGCTGTGAGCGATTTCCTGACCGAGGTGACCGAAACAGAGGTGGAGCCTATCGAGCCGGTATTCGTGGACTTCGACAGGGATATGAGCCGCATGACGGCCAAAAGCGACATTCCGGTTCTCTACAAGCGCAACGAAACCACCGATTTGTTCACCCTTTCGTACACGTATGAGTTCGGAACGAACAACGACCCCCTTATAAATATCGCTTCCGATTATCTGAGCTATCTGGGAACCGAAGATATGACGGCCGCGGATTTCGCCCGCGAGTTCTACAACATAGCCTGCTCGTTCTCGATTTCCGCCGGCGACGAGCGTATGAACATCACCGTCAGAGGTCTGAGCGAGAATATGGACAAGGCTATGCAGCTGGCTGAAAAACTCATCGGAGGCGCTGTCGCCGACGAGGAGGTCCTGCGGAACCTCAAAGCCGACATACGCAAGAGCAGAGCCGATTCGAAGCATAATCAGAGTGCCAACTTCAACCGTCTGACGCAGTATGCCATGTACGGCGAACCGTATGTGAAGGCGTCGGTGCTTACCGACGAGCAGCTCGCGTCGCTCACTTCCGGTCAGTTGCTCGACAAGATAAAGTCCCTGCCCGGATTGCAGCACAGAGTGCTTTATTACGGTCCTATGTCCGAGCAGAAGATGTTGCAGACACTCAATGAGAACCATATTGTTCCGGAGGTGCTTGCGCCCGTCGATGAGAAGATTGTATATCCGGCTCTTCAAACGCCCGAAAACAGCGTTCTGGTGGCGCAGTATGATGCCAAGCAGATTTATTATTTGCAGTATTCGAACCGCGGCGAGAAGTACGATGCCGCTACGGATGCCGTTCGCGCACTGTACAATTCGTATTTCGGCGGCGGCATGAATGCCATCGTGTTCCAGGAGATGCGAGAGGCGCGCGGACTCGCATATACGGCGTGGGCCGTGCTGGGTGCGCCTAACAAGAAGGACAGAACTTACAACTACCGCGCTTTCATCGCCACGCAGAACGACAAGATGCCTTCGGCTGTGGCGGCGTTCGACGAGATTATCAACGACATGCCGTGCTCTCAGGCTGCTTTCGACATCGCCAAGGAGTCGGTTCTCGCCGGTATCCGCACGCAGCGTATCACCAAGGCGGGTGTGTTGCACAGCTATCTTGCGGCCGAAGATTTGGGTATAGACTACGACCGCCGCAAGAATATTTATGATGCGATTCCGTCTTTGACGCTGGATGATGTTCGGAACTATCAGCAGCAGTGGGTGAAGAACCGCAACTACACCTATTGCATTCTGGGCGATGTGGAGGATTTGGATATGGACTTCCTTCGCACGCTCGGACCTGTCCGCGTCGTGGAGCAGAAGACGATTTTCGGATATTGATGCCGTTTGCGGCAATATGCGGGGTTCCGGTTTACGTTATGTATTCCGGAACCTTTTTTTCATGCATTTCCGGACGCATCTCCGTTACGATTCGGGAAAGTGCGAAGGGGCGTGCCGGAGTGCGGAAAATAGATTCGGAAAATTTTGTATATTAAAATATAATTGTTAAATTTGAACACTAAAAACGTGTCCCGAAGGACGGCTGAAAAGATTTCCGATGCTGCCGGCGGGGCTCGTTGAAGTACCTAACATCTTAAAAAAAAGGAGGTAACTGATATAAAGCAAGAAATATTATCGATACGATTGTCGTATTTTTCGATGCCGGATATTGTAGCGAAATATCTCGGTTTGTCTATTTTTAAGACGAAAAAAACATTATTGAAAATAAAAACTAATTCACATAAATTTTATAACTAATTCTAAAATCGCTATGAACAAAACTAACACCAATTTGAGCATTGCTATGTTGCGCAAAGCGGTCCTTTGTTTCTGCTGCGTAGGTCTTTGCACATTGCTTTCAGTAGAAAGCGTGTTCGCAAGCCCCGCTCCCGAGACTGAGATGGCGGAGCAACAGAAGAAAGTGTCTGGTAAAGTCTTGGACGAACAGGGCGAGCCGCTTATCGGAGCACAGGTGGTCGCGCTCGGATCGACCAAGGGTGCCATTACCGATGCAACCGGTTCGTTCGAGGTAGCTGTTGCCGATAACGACAAACTTAGGGTTTCATACCTCGGTATGGAAGACCAGGTTGTCGAAGTGGGCAATCAGTCAGTTATCGTGATTAAGATGGTCTCCAACGCTACGGCGCTCGAAGACGTTCAGGTCGTGGCCTTCGGTACTCAGAAGAAAGAGTCTGTGGTGGCCGCAATCACAACCGTCAACACCAAAGAGCTGCGAGTTCCGTCGAGTAACCTTACTACCGCTCTGGCCGGCCGTGCTTCCGGTCTTATCTCGTATCAGAGAAGCGGTGAGCCGGGTGCCGACAACGCAGAGTTCTTCGTCCGCGGTGTGACCTCGTTCGGTTATTCGCAGTCTCCGCTGATTCTGCTCGACGGATTCGAAATCGATTCCGACGACCTTGCGTCGCTCGACCCGGACAACATCGAGCAGTTCGCAATTCTTAAAGACGCGACAGCCGCAGCGCTTTACGGTTCGAAAGGTGCGAACGGTGTCATCACCGTAACGACCAAACAAGGTTTCGAGGGTAGCGCGAAAGTGTCGTTCCGTCACGAGTCGCGTTTCTCGACCCCGACCAAACTCCCGAAGACTGTCGACGGTATTACCTACATGAACATGTTCAACGAGGCTATCTACAATGACAATCCGAATGCGACTCCGCGTTACTCGGCGCAGAAGATTCTCAACACTCAGCTCGGTCTCAACGAATATGCTTATCCTGATGTGGACTGGTACGACGAAATGTTCGACAAATTCTCATACAACCAGTATTACTCGGTTAACGTCAGCGGTGGTGGTAAAGTCGTTAGATACTATGTATCCGGCGGTTACACCAACGACAAGGGTGTGTTGAAGAACAACCGTCTGAACAACTTCAAGAACAACATCAACGTCAACCGTTTCAACATCATGGCCAAGGTGAATGTGAACATCACCAAGACCACTCAGTTGGAAATCAACATGACTTCGACGTTCAAGAATACCCAGGGCCCGAACAATGCGAGCCGTACCGACCTCGAAGGCGAGGTTGATACCAACACCTCCGACGCAACGGTAGTATTCAACAACGTTATGGCCGGTAACCCGGTTGAGTTTCCGAAATATTACTCTACCCAGTATCTTACAGGAACCCAGGCCGATGAGCTCCGCCTCGCAGGACACACCCTGTTCGGTATGAACAGTACAAGTACCATGACCAACCCGTATGCCGAGATGGTTAAAGGTTACAAGGACGGTTTCCAGAACACTATCGTGTCGCAGTTCAAACTTAACCAGGACCTTCATTTCATAACGGAAGGACTCGCTGTAAATGCGAAAGTGTCTATCAAGAACTACTCTTCGTACGAGAGCCGCCGTGCTTATAATCCGTACTATTATTCGATGCTGAATTACGACGAATTCTCCAATACGTACGATTTGTTGAAAGTGACCGAAGGTGATACCAACCTGAGCGATGCATATATTAACCGTATGGCCAACTCGTTCCTCTATTTCGAGGCAGGTGCAAGCTACAACCGTACGTTCAATGATGCGCATGAGGTCGGTGCCGTTGTTATCTATACCCAGGAGGAGAAGAAAAGATCCGGAACGAGCAGCACGCTTACCATACAGGAATCGCTTCCGTCTCGCAACCAGGGTATCCGTGGTCGTGTGAACTATGCATACAAAGGCCGTTACATGGTCGAGGCTTCTTTGACTTACAACGGTTCCGAGAAGTTCAACGCAGACCACCGCTGGGGTCTTTTCCCTGCCGTCGGTGTGGGTTACATGATTTCGAACGAGAAGTTTTGGCAGCCGGTATCCAAGGTCATAAACAAGTTTAAACTGCGTTATTCGTGGGGTCGTGTAGGTAATGATAACATCGGTGGTAATGCCGACCGTTTCAAATTCCTCTCGCAGATATCATCGGGAAGTGGCGGTGGTTACTACACCAACTCCTTATTCTCTTCTTCTCTCGGTACGTACAATATCGACCGTATGGCCAATCCGCTTATCACGTGGGAAATCGCTACAAAGCAGAATGCAGGTATCGACATGAGCCTGTTCAACGTAGCTGATGTCATGGTCGAGTACTTTACTGAGAAACGTACCGGTATTTACCAGCTCCGTCAGTCGATGCCGTCGTCTACGGGTCTTGCAGGTAATGACCTTTACGGTAACGTAGGACAGGCAAAAGCTCACGGTATCGACGCATCTTTGGACCTGAACTTCGCTATCAATAAAGATGCTTATATCACAGGCCGTTTCAACTATACCTATTCTCATAGTGAGGTTGTTGAAAAGGACGAGGCTCCTTACAAGGACAATCTGAAATATTTGAGCCGCGTAGGTTATCCGGCAAGACAGCAGTGGGGATATATCGCAGAACGTCTGTTCATCGACGAGGCCGATATCACCAACGCTCCTGCTCAGAATGTTAACGGCGGTTCGTCGGTGTCGGTAAGACCGGGTGATATCAAGTACAAGGATATAAACGGTGATGGTGAGGTGACAGATCTCGATGTCGTGCCTCTCGGCTATCCTACGACTCCTGAAATCAACTACGGTTTCGGTTTGTCTATGGGTTACAAGTGGTTCGACCTTTCGTTCTTCTTCCAGGGACAGGACCGTTCGTCCTTCTTCATCAATCCTAACGGTATCGTTCCTTTGGTTAACAATCGCAACGTATTGCAGTATATCGCAGACAGCCATTGGAGCCCGGATGATCCGAAGTCGAATGCGTTCTGGCCGCGTCTCTCGTCGGGTGGCAGCGCCAACAACACCGCACAGTATTCTACCTGGTGGTTGCGCAACGGACGTTTCTTGCGTATGAAATCGTTGGAATTCGGATATTCTCTCCAAGAGAAAACGTTGAAGAAAACTCCTCTGAAAGGATTCCGTGTTTATTTCTCGGGTACCAACCTGTTCTGTATCTCTCAGTTCAAGATTTGGGATCCGGAAATGGCTGACAACGGTCTTGGATATCCTCTGCAACGAGTATATAGCATAGGTGTAAACATTACATTCTAATTGAAGTGAGACTATGAAAAATATAAAATTGATATTGATGTCGATCGCCGTGTTCGTGCTTTCCGGATGTAATTATCTGGATATCGTACCAGACGGCGTTGTTGAGATTGAGTCGCAATTTGCCAATCAGGCAGGCGTTCGTTCTGCACTGGGAAAATGTTACGAATATCTGCCCTATGATAACTATGTGCACAACACTACGACTATCGCGGGTGATGAGTATTGCTTCCCTGAAAACCCCTCGGTAGGCTTTGCTACGGGTGCTTATACGAAAGGAAATACACTGACTCGCGGATTCCAGAAGGTCTCGGATCCTGTGATGAATTTCTGGGAAGGTAAGAACGGCGCCACCAACTTGTATGAAGGCATACGTTACTGCAATATTTTCCTTGAAAATGTGGACAAAGTTAACGGCGTGCCTCAGAGCATGGTCAACGACTGGAAGGCTCAGGTAATCGTTCTCAGAGCATATTACCATTATCTTTTGGTTCGTTGCTACGGTCCTGTACTGATTTATACGAACTCTCTGGACCTTTCGTCTACGCCTGACCAGATTCGAGCTTTCCGTACTCCTCTTGAAGACTGTTTCAAGTTCATAGTCGGCGAGTACGATAAGGCGTTGAATATGTCTGATTTCTCAAACAACCGTCGTCAGTCGAGAACGGAGAATCTTCTTTTTGACAAGGTCGTTACGCGTGCGTTGAAGGCAAAGGCATATCTTCTCAGAGCCAGCAAACTCTTTAACGGTCACAACATGTATGAAAACTTCAAGGATAGCCAGGGTCGTCTGATGATAGATGCTGCTCACTATGATGGTGAAGCAATATGGCAGAACCGTTGGGAAGATGCCAAGAAAGCTATCGACGAAGCTATCGCGGCCGCAGAAGAGGCTGGTCTCGGATTGTATGAGTATACCGACACTCCTCCCGATTGGGACAGAAACAACTTCAAAAGTCCGGATGAGGGCGGTAGTGAGATTATACAATACTGCTACAATCTGCGCTATATGATTGTTCAGCCCGACGTTACTGCCAACAAGGAAGTTGTTTGGGCTTCGGGAAAAACAAACCAGGCTGGCGGTTCGTATACCATGCAGACTGCAACGCAGATTCGTACATTCCAGAAGTCCGATGCGGCAGGAAACTTCTATAACGATGACGGTAATACCGAGTCCGGTTATGCTTACGGATGGTGCGGCGCTTCCTATGCAATGGAAGAGGCTTTCTACACTAAGAACGGTGTACCTATCGAAGAAGACAAAACGTTCGATTATGCACGTCGCAATTCGCTGGTTACTATTCCTGACGATCCGTATTACAGAAGCTATTTGAATGTCGGCAAGACGACTGTAAGACAGCATCTGGACCGCGAACCGCGTTACTATGCATGGCTTCTTGTCGATAAGGGACAGTATCGCGATTACGACAGGTTGATTCCCGATGTTGATTTCTTCGGTGCTCCCGTAGGTTGGGTTAATGGTTCAGGTACCTCGTCTTATGACTATATCGCATCCGGTATCGGTATCAAGAAGTTCGTTCACCCTGCTTCCAAGAACTTCCGTCTGTCAAGCGTCGTTACGTACGCATTGCCGAGTATACGTATGGCTGATTTGTATCTTATGCGTGCAGAGGCATACTGTATGCTTGGCGAGGATCTCGCAACCGCTATCGAGTCTATCGACAAGGTGCGTGCTCGTGCCGGTTTGAAAGGTGTTGCCGAGTCGTGGGACAACTATTCGAATAACCCCGGCAAGTATTCGACAAAGGATGGTCTTATGGAGATAATCAAGAAAGAGCGTCAGGTAGAGCTCTGTTTCGAAGGCGTACGTTATTTCGATATCGTCCGCTGGATGGATGCAGGCACTGTATTCACGAAACCTATTCAGGGTTGGTATTATAAGGGTACTACCGCGAATATGTTCTATAAAGTTACCACTTATCATACTACTCAGTGGTCCAACAAGAATTATCTGTGGCCGATTTCGGAGAATGAAATCAATAAGAATCCCAATCTTGTTCAGAATCCTTGGTGGTAGAATTTTGTTAATATGATAAAAATTATAAAGTCCTATGAAAAATAGATTTTTATATGTCTTGACCACGCTTTCCGTCATGATGGCTGCGTTTTCGAGTTGTGATGACAAGGAAGGACGTCTGGTTAATGATGAGGACGTAGCCCCGATGCCAATTCAGTATGAGTGGATAAAGCAGGTCGAAGGAAATCACGGCGGAGCGTTTGTTATATTCAATGAACTTCCGCAGGAGTCGAACTTCCTTTATGTAGAGGCACGTTATCAGGTGGATAATGGAGATTACATCACCAAGACCATGAGTGCGTATTCCGATACACTGTTCATCAACGGTCTGGGAAAACGTCAAAACGATTTCGGAGTCTATGAGTATGATGTTGAACTGCGTTCGGTGAGCCGCGGCGGTTCGAAATCTGAGCCTCTTACGATTCAGGTTAACCCTCTTGAACCGAATATAACTCTGGTAAACAGAACTCTTTCGGTTAAGAACTCTTTTTCGTCGATAATTATCAATGGTGTAAATGAGTTGCAGACTAATGTCGATATATGTATTATATTGGCTACGGATCCGGACTACAAGAACAAAGTAACGAAAGTCACTTCATCGCGAGACTCACTCATCCATTTTACGGTGGACAATCTTGTGGAGCAGGACTATTATATCGCTACTTATACGAAAGACTCGTATAACAACTATTCGGATACGACATATCTTTTCGATCCGTTGTGCCCTCTGACCGACAAGTATCTTGTTACAGGTTCGGATGAAGAAGATCCGTTAGAGTACAAATGGACATTCCTCGACGATGCGAAGCTGTATGGCGAACATTGGTATGTCGATTCGCTTAGACCTGTTGATGCCTATACGTCGATTTATACCAAGGACTCGATGAAAAATGCGTCGGCGACATATACCGATGCGAAAATCGAGCAGTTCTGGGATGGTGTTATAGAGACTGACGGTGCCGGAAATGCAAGTTATTTCTCTACCGGACCGAGAGTACAGGGTCTGAAAGTGTTCGATGAGGAGACGAAAAAGTATGTTAACCGTAGATTTACCGGCTATTGGGCTTATCCTTACAGTTATTTCATCGATTTGGGCAGAACCGTGCAGTTGTCCCGTTTCACTATATGGCAGCACAGTGCTCCTGGCGGAATAACGCAGCCGCAGCCTTATGGCGGATATAATACAAAAACATTCGAATTGTGGGGCCGTGCAGACCGACCGACCGATTCGCATGAAGCGGGAGCCCCGGGCAGCAATCGCCTGACCGGTTGGTTCAAAATCGGAACTTACACGATTGTTCCTCCGAGTTCGACTGAATTGCAGGCGGCAGAGGCTAAGGCCGGACATTCGTTCCCGATTTTCGACAGTGAAAATCCTACTTTCTCTCCCGAAGTGCGTTATCTGCGGTTCAAAGGTCTCGAAGTTTTCGGATTCAAAGCTGATGAAGAGTCAACCTATCCGGTTAGTCCTTATTTCGGTACTATATCCGAGATAGCCTTGTTC
>CAYXGF010000003.1:0-20632 GCA_964464465.1 uncultured Alistipes sp.
GTCCCACTGAGCCTCGCTCATGGGCATCATCAGTCCGTCCTTGGTGATTCCGGCGTTGTATACGAGTATGTCGATGTGTCCGAAGTCCTCTACTATTTCCGCTCTGACTTTGTACGTACTTTCGAAGTCGGCGGCGTTCGATGCGTACCCTTTGCATTTTACACCCAGAGCCTTGATTTCCTCTTCGGTAGCCTTTCCGTTTTCATCTATTACGAGATCGGTGAATGCCACATCCGCTCCTTCCGAGGCGAATTTTATGGCGATAGCCTTTCCGATTCCGCGGGCTGCGCCGGTTACGACCGCAACCTTACCTGTTAAAAGTCCCATAATCGTGTCGATTTTTGCAAATTTGTATGGCAAAGGTATTAAATATTATCAAATATTCACTACTTTTGGTATGTAAATAAATCCATTAACACATATATCAAGGAATTATGACTCGTGATACACAGATTTTTGAACTTATAGACGCCGAGCGCTCCCGCCAGCAGCACGGCATCGAACTTATAGCTTCCGAGAATTTCGTGAGCCAGCAGGTTATGGAGGCCATGGGCTCTGTGCTTACCAATAAATATGCGGAGGGTTATCCCGGAGCGCGCTATTACGGCGGCTGCCAGGTGGTGGACGAGGTCGAGAAACTGGCCATAGAGCGTCTGTGCCGTATTTATGATGCGCAGTGGGCCAACGTCCAGCCTCACTCCGGGGCGCAGGCCAACATGGCGGTATTCCAGGCTGTGCTCAAACCCGGCGATACGTTCATGGGACTCGACCTGTCTCATGGCGGACACCTGTCGCACGGTTCACCGGTGAACATGTCCGGAATTCTTTACAAGGCTGTCGGCTACAAGCTCGACGAGGCGACCGGTACGGTGGATTACGATGCCATGGAGGCGCTGGCTCTCGAATGCCGCCCGAAGCTCATTGTCGGCGGCGCATCGGCCTATTCGCGTGAGTGGGACTACGAACGCATGCGTCGGATTGCCGACAAGGTAGGCGCCATCTTTATGGTCGACATGGCGCACACCGCGGGACTCATAGCTGCCGGACTGTTGAAGAATCCGGTGAAATACGCGCATATCGTGACCTCGACCACGCACAAGACGCTGCGCGGACCTCGCGGCGGCATTATTCTTATGGGACAGGACTTCGACAATCCGTGGGGCCTTACCACTCCGAAGGGCGAAATCAAGAAGATGTCCGCGATTCTTAACTCGGCTGTTTTCCCGGGCATTCAGGGCGGACCGCTCGAACATGTGATAGCTGCCAAAGCCGTGGCCTTCGGCGAGGCTCTCGAACCGTCGTACAGGGAATACCAGACTCAGGTCAGGAAAAATGCTGCAGCAATGGCCGAGGCGTTCTCTTCGCGCGGTTATAAAATCGTGTCGGGAGGAACCGACAACCATCTGATACTCGTCGACCTGAGAACCAAATTCCCCGACCTGACAGGCAAGGTGGCCGAGCGCGTGCTTGTCGCTGCGGATATTACCACCAATAAGAATATGGTGCCGTTCGACAGCCGCTCTCCGTTCCAGACTTCCGGTCTGCGGTTCGGCACCCCCGCAATCACCACGCGCGGACTCAAAGAGGACAAGATGGACTATATCGTCTCGCTCATCGACCGTGTGCTTTCGGACCACGAGAACGAACAGACGATAGCTGCCGTCCGCGGTGAGGTGAATGAGCTTATGGCCGGTTATCCGTTGTTCGCATGGTAGCGGTATGAGATGCGTTACCGATTTTCTGCGACAGCTCTCCGTCAATAACGACCGCGGATGGTTCGCGGCCAACAAGGCGCTGTACAGGCAGGCCGAGGCTGAGTTCAATGACTTCGCTGTCTCGCTTATCGACGGGATAGCTTCGTTCGACGCCTCCGTGCGCGGACTCTCGCTTCGGGACTGCACGTACCGTATATACCGTGACACGAGATTTTCGGCCGACAAGTCTCCTTACAAGACCTGGATGGGCGTTTATGTGGCGCCGCACGGCAAGAAATCCGGATATGCCGGCTATTATTTCCATGTCGAACCGTCAGGCGGCGCATATCTCGGCGGCAGTTTTATGAGTGCTGGGCTTTATATGCCCGAGCCGGTCGTGCTGCGCAGTATCAGGGAGGAGATTGTCGACAACGGCCGAAATATCGTTGCTGCGATAGATGCGGCGGAGGGATTTTCGCTTTCGAAGCAGAACTCGTTAAAACGCAACCCGAAGGATTTTCCTGCCGGAGGAGAGTACGATGATTTGCTCAGACTGCGCGATGTGTATATAGAGAAACCGGTCGGCGAGGAGCTTCTGCTGTCGGACGATTTGCTTGCCCGCACGCTCCGGGATTTCGCTGCTGCGTCCGGGTTCGTATCGATTCTTAATCGTGCTGTGCAGTATGCGCATGAGGAGATGATGTGACGCCCTTTTCACGGCAGCCGCGGTGTCGCCGTATACGGTCGAAATAATAAAAACCCTGCAAGACATAAGGCCTTGCAGGGTTTTTCAGCATCGTCGGATTATCGCTCGGCGACGGGATGCGAGTCTGTCACCGGACTGTCTGTATCTCCTCGCTCTTCGCGCAGTCGGGCGCGGTTTCGCTCTTGTTTTCGGCGGTTTTGCTGCGGATGCTGCGGATAAATTCGCGAAGCGACACGTAACTTTCGATAAAGCTGCTGACAGACTGCTTCACGAGCATTATGCGCGGAGCCAGAGAGGAGACTATCGAATCCAGCGTCAGAAGCTGGCGGGTCCGCAGTTCCATGTTCTGTTCGGCCCGTGCTATGCGCATGCGCAGTCTGCGTCTTTCGCGCCGCAGCTCGTCGATTGAGTCTATCGACGCATATTCGTAATTAGAGTGAAACATTCTCATCGTCGTCGCTTTTTTCGAAGAACATTCTGCTGAACATACCGACCATCCGGTTCACGATAAGCTTTTTGCGGAGCAGGAAGGCGATAATTGAGATTATCAGGAATGCGCCGCCTACAATCAGAAGGGCAAATAGCGTGGAGCCTATCAGTTCGGAGAGCCATACCGTGAGCGCCGCAATGAAACATAGCATGGCTATGGACAGGAATATCAGGAAGATGAGGATGCCGAATCCTCCGCTCAGAAGAACCGAAAGGTTCTCCACCAGAGACAGTTTCATCGAGTCGATACGCATGTTGACGTACGAAATCAGCTCCTCTGTCATTGTTGTTTTTCTTTTGTCTTCGCTCATGTTTGTGGTTCTGTTATGCGGCGGCGTGCACCGCGGGTGTGTTCTTAACAGTTCTCAAAGATAGTTGTTTTCGGGCAAAATCAACAGTCCGGCTGCGTAAATGTTCGGCCTATTCGGTCATTTCCTCGATTTTGCGATAGCCTTTCTTTGCCTTCTCGATTCCGTCGTCGACCATGTCGCCAATCATTTTGCGAGTGCGCTCACCGCTTTGCGGGGCGAGCAGAAGCGCGATTGCAGCTCCGATTGCGGCGCCGCAGAACAATGCGCATGCGTTGTAACCCATTTTTTTCATTTTGTTTTTCATTTTAGGTGATTAAAATAAGAAATTACCGTATTGCGTGTACAAGCAACTTTGATTCCAAATATTCACTATATTTGTAGTCGAATCGAAAAAAGACAGATGTTCGATAAAACAACCACTCTCGCCTTTTCCGGACACAGGACCTACGCCGACATGCCGCAGGACCGCCGTGCTCTGGACCTGGCCGTGCAGCGTTTCTACCTGCGCGGCTACCGTACGTTTCTGTGCGGAATGGCCGACGGGTTCGACCTGTGTGCGGCCGAGGCGGTGTCGCGGCTGAAAATGATGCACCGGGATGTGATGCTCGTGGGGGTCGTTCCGTTCGACACCCACAGGCGGGTAATAAAGAACGTCGGGCGGTACGACTCCGTGACGGCTTCAACCGACGTCATCATAACACTCTCCCGACGTTATTACTTAGGATGCTACTATCGCAGGGACGATTTTATGGTGGAGCACGCTTCGGCCCTTATATGCTACTGCGACGGGTCGCCGAGCGGTACACTGTACACCCTGAACAAAGCGCGCGGCAGCGGACTTGCGATAGAGAATATCTGCCGGCCGCCTGAGTCTAATTGTCGTTCCTTACGTCTTTGACCATATCCAGCGACATCTGCTCGGCGCACCCTCTGAGCAGTTCTCCCACGCGTGTGGAATCCACATTCTGCTGCATGGCCTGCCACAGGAAGTTGCGCATGGAGATGTAACCGTTGTTGATTTTGCCGGCCAGACACTGGTAGTATGCTTTCTGCTGGTCGCGGTTCATGCCGCGCGGCAGTATTCCTCTGTTGACCAGATGCCCGTAGGGGAAAAGGTGGCGCATGTTGTGCGCGTCGGTGTTTATGTCTGTCACGATGGTGGTTACCACTACCTGAGATATGGTGTCGTCGACTGCCGGATATGTCACCAGAACGCCGTAGTTGGGGTAATACTCTTCCAGCGTGCCGACCACTCCGTCCGTGAAGACCATGTACTCGGTGTCGGTCATGTCGTTGAGATATACCCATTGGCGATATGCTTTCAGGCGGTCGCGCATTTGCTGGCGCTGCGAGGTGTTCCACTCCCTTTTGCCCGTACAAGCGCCCAGAGCCGCGGCGCAGACGATGAAAAACAATAGTTTTTTTCTCATAATCGTTTTGTTTTTTGGTATTTTACAAAACCTCCGTACGCAAACAGGGTGCCAGAAACAATGGCAGGTCCGGGTGCACGGATTTTGAAAAGATGAACGTTGTACATAAATTTGCAGGTGTATAAGGCGATTTTGTTTATGGGTGCAAAGGATAACGACTGGAAGGCACGTCTGGGAATGGTCTATTCCACCAATCCCGATTTCGAATATACTACGGCTCAGGAGTCTGAGGAGCAGACACTGCCGGCCGACAGACAGGATTTGAGAGTCTGGCGCCAGAGCAAGGGGCGCGGCGGCAAACTTGTGACTCTGGTGTGCGGCTTTGTGGGCAGCGAGCAGGATTTGCAGCTTCTGGGCAAGATGCTCAAAAGCAAGTGCGGTGTCGGAGGCTCGGTGAAGGACGGTGAGATAATCATACAGGGAGACCACCGTGACAAGGTGGTGCAGCTTCTGTTGCAGGCCGGGTACAGGGCCAAGAAAGTGTAGATAAGTAGGACGGGATGCGAAGGACGGGAGCCATAATTCTGGTGCTGTTGCTCTGCTCGGTATTTTCCGCTTCGGGACAGTATTACAGCTGGGGAGGTTCTCCCGCTTCGGTCCGCTGGCGCAGCATGCGGACGCCGGACGTAAGGATGATATATCCGTCCGGCGGCGGGCGTCTGGCCTCGCGCATGCTGTTCTATATGGATACTGTCCGGCGCAGTGTCGGCTACGGGTTCGACCGCGGTCCCATGCGCATTCCGGTGGTTATGCACACGGGCAATATGGTGTCCAACGGTATTGTCATGTGGGCGCCCAAACGCATGGATATAATCGCTGCGCCGAGTATCGACACATATTCCGAACCGTGGCTCAAACAGATAGCGTGTCACGAGTATCGGCATGCGGTGCAGTACAACAATATAAACCGGGGAATGATTCGCATACTCGGTTATCTTCTTGGGCAGCAGGCCCCGCTTGTAGGGCTGGTGCAGATTCCGATATGGTACATAGAGGGCGATGCGGTGATGGCCGAGACGCAGATGAGCGCTTTCGGACGCGCTCTGCAACCATCATTCACGCTGAGATACCGCGCACTGGGCGGCATACCCCGCCGGCGCTGGCAGATTGACCGCTGGTTCTGCGGCTCGTACAGGCATGAGGTGCCGGACCATTATCAGCTCGGATACCAGATAGTGCGTTACAGTCAGTGCCGTTACGGTGTGGGGATGTGGAACGACGTGATTCGCTACTCCGCCAGAAATCCTTACATGATAAACCCGAAGGCTGTGCGTCTGCGCAGACGCTACGGGACAAATGTCGGGCGGCTCATGCGTGACGCCTTTGCGCAGCTTTATGCCCGATGGGACTCGCTTCCGCAGCGCGCTTCTTCTGCGAGGATAATAAGTCCCGGCGTAAGATGCTATACCGAATATTCATATCCCCAGGTTACGGATGACGGACGTATCGTCGCTCTGCACAAGGATATGGACGATTACGGCAGCATCGTGCTCGTCAGTGCGGATACGGGTGCGAAAAGACGTCTGGCGCACACGGGAGCCGTCAGTACCCGTCCTGCGCTTTGCGGCGGCAGGCTCTACTGGACCGAGTACCGCCGCAGCACTCTGTATGACCAGATGGTGTATTCGAGTCTGTGTACGCTTGACATGAGCACCCGCAAGAGAGGCGTGGTACGTTCGACGGACAATGTGCTTTATCCGACACCGACCGATGACGGAGTGTTCTGCGTGGACTACCGGCAGGACGGCACCTACGGCATACGGCGTATTGTGGAGATGGAGCGGGCTGTCGTTCTTCCGGATACGGTTTCGGTGCACGGCCTTGCGTGGGACGATGTCACCGGAGGGCTGTATTTCATAGGACTTTCCGACGGCGGCATGTGGCTCGGCTCGGCGGATACAGAATCGGGTGCGTGGCGTGCGGTTACGCCTGCGCGTCATATCACTCTGTCGTCGCTCAGGGCCGGCGGCGGACGTCTCTATTTCGGCTCGATAGCGTCGGGTCTGGACGAGGCGCATATGTTGGACCTTGCCTCGATGACTCAGTGGCGGGTGACGGACTCGCGGTTCGGTTCTTTTTATGCGTCGCCCTTCCATGGCGGAGACAGTGTGGCGGTCGCTGCGTACACGGAGGACGGGTATATGCTCGCCGTGCAGCGGCTGGATTCGCTGTTTGCCGTGCCGGATGCCGTGCTGCCTGCGAATGCGGTCAATGCGCCGCTCCCGCAGTGGAAGGCGGTGCGTATGGACAGTATTGTCGCACCCGCCGGATTGTCGTATCCGGGCCGCCGGTTTGGCAAGGTGCCGCATCTGTTCAATATTCACAGTTGGGCGCCGGTGGAATTCGACCCTTATGAGGTGATGTCCGAGGCGGGAGGTTTTTACGGCGCGGGTGTGACCGTGATGTCTCAGGATTTGCTCTCCTCGTGTTCCGGATACCTGAGTTACGGCTATTCGGCCCGTGGAGGTTCGCGTATGCGTCTGCGCATGGAGTATTCGGGCCTCGGACCTCATATCGGAATTTCCGCACAGTGGGGCGGGGGAAAGGCTGTGATGTATGATGCGGATACGCTTCTTGCAAGGCCCGCGGCGGGGCACTATCTGGATGTGTCTGCCTATGTGTCGGTCCCGATGCTGTTGAGCGGCGGGTATCACATACGCCGTCTCACTCCTGCGGTGGATTATACGTACAACAACGGATATACCGTGCGGGACGGAAAGTATGCGAGAGGGGTTCATCGTCTGACTGCCTCCTTGCAGTTTTCGGACTATGTGCGTCAGGCGGTGCGCGATTTTCTGCCGCGCTGGGGTTATGTCGTCCGGGCGACGGTTACTGCCTCGCCGTTCGTGCGCGATTTCCGCACGCTGGCAGGAATCTATGCCGCAGGTTATCTTCCCGGGGCTTTTGCCCATCATTCGGTACTGGTGCGCGCGAATTACCAGCGCGATTTCGGCGGCGGCAGGTACGGTTTCCGGCGCAAGGAGCTTTTCCCGCGCGGATTTATATACGATTTCTCGGCCGAGAGATTCGTGGCGGCGAGCCTTGACTATCAGCTTCCGCTGTGCTATCCGGACTGGGGAATACCCTCTGTGGTGTTCATAAAACGTATCAGGCTCGATGTGTGGGGCGACTGGGCCGGTGCGAGGATGTACGGACGGTCGCGTGATTTCTGTTCATGGGGCGGCGAGTTTATTTTCGATGTCTGCCCGTTTAGGCTGCCGTCGCAGGCGACCACTCAGGTCAAGGTCGGTGCGGCAGTACCTGTCGGAGGACGGGGCGTCGTAGTGTCGGGCGGAGTCTCCCTGTCCCTTTAATTGACAGCCCGCATAGCTGTCTTATTATTTTTTTGAACCATATGCAATTTTACAGTTATGCGGTTCTTTGAACCGCAGCGGGCCGCAGCCTCCCGGGCGCGGAGGCCTACATTTCAAGCCTGTTGAATATGCCATATTGTAGAGTCGTATGGATACTTTCCGTATTATAACAGGTCCGCTTCGTAAAGAAGTATGAGCTGTTCGAGAACTCTGTCGCGGTTCTCGCCGTCGTATTCGTCTTTTAGATTCTGCCCGAAAATCTTCGCTATGCCCTGCCAGAATCCGGCGACGAACCCTCCGCGGAAGTCGCGCACTATCTCATATGACGTGTATTCGGTCTGACGGTCGATAAGACGGACGAGCATGCGTCCCTGGGATGTGGTCATATGGCGCAGTACGGGAGTGTATTCCTGCATGATGCTCTTCTCCACGCTGCGTATATAGGCGCGCTGCTGCTTCTTGTCCGTAATGTTCAGCAGCTCCTGCTCCATCTCGTGCATCCTGCGCTCGGCCGTGAGTGCTATCGGGTAGACTTTTTTAAGGTCCCTAATCATCTTGGCGTATTTGCGCATGTCGGCCTTCCGTCTGAAACAGTAGATGGGCTTGGCCGTTATCAGCTGCACCGTATCTTTGCCTGTCAGAGTGTAGTCCACACGGCTCACGCCATACCGCGAGGTCATCTGGGCATGGACACCGGTATATGCGAGCATGGCGATGAGAATATGGAGAATACGTTTCATTTTCATTATCTTTGCGCCAAGTAAAGGTAAAACGAAAAAATATAATATTCAAGTATGCTAAGCGCAGGAATGGAATATGAAATCACCGGGGATGTGTGCGACGGCCTCACGGCCCTGAGTCTCGGCTCCGGTACACTGCCGGTGCTCGCTACGCCGGCAATGATTGCCATGATGGAGAATGCGGCCATGCGTTGTGTCGGACAGTCGCTCGATGCGGGGCAGACCACTGTCGGAACGCATGTCGATGTGTCCCATGTCCGTCCCACGTCCGTCGGGGCGCAGGTTGTCGTACGGGCCGTTCTGAAACATGTCGACGGACGCAGGCTGGAATTCGGCGTGGAGGCTTTCTGCGGGCCGGAACTTATAGGCAGCGGCACGCATACGCGCTATGTTGTCGACGGTGAAAAATTCATGGCGCGTCTGAAATAAAACGCTGCGGTTTTTTCAAATATTTCAAAAAGTCGTATCTTTGGCACGCGGTTAAACACCGGGATTTTCAAACAATAAAACCAAATTATATCATGAAAGACGCTATTGCGATACTTACGGGTGGCGGTCCTGCACCGGGAATGAATACGGTCGTAGGTTCGGTTGCCAAGACATTTTTGCATAAGGGTTACCGTGTAATCGGTCTGCACGAAGGTTACACCGGCCTTTTTAATCCGTCGCCCCGCATGGTCGACATCAGCTATCCTATGGCTGACGACATCTTCAATCGCGGCGGTTCGTTCCTTCAAATGAGCCGTTTCAAGCCGACACAGGAGGATTTCGACAAGAATTTCAACCTTAAATTCTTCACCGACAACAACATCAAGCTGCTTGTTACTGTCGGCGGTGACGATACGGCCTCCACAGCCAACCGTATCGCCAAGTTCCTCGAAGAGAAGAAATATCCGATAGCCAACATACATGTTCCGAAGACTATCGACAACGACCTGCCCCTGCCCGACGGCACTCCGACTTTCGGTTATCAGTCGGCTAAGGACAAAGGCGCCGTTATCGGCCGCACGGTATATGTGGACGCACGCACGAGCGGCAACTGGTTCGTTCTTGCTGCAATGGGCCGCAGCGCCGGTCACCTTGCATTCGGTATCGGAACCGCATGCCACTATCCTATGATAGTCATTCCCGAGATGTTCGACAAGACCGAGATTACGGTCGACAAGATTGTGAACCTTGTCGTTTCGTCCATCGTGAAGCGCAAAATCATGGATATGGACTACGGTGCAGCCATAATTTCGGAAGGCGTATTCCATGCCCTGAGCGCAGAGGAGATTAAGAAGAGCGGCGTTCACTTCACCTATGACGAGCACGGACATCCGGAACTCGGCAAGGTATCCAAGGCGCATATCTTCAACGAGATGCTTGAAAACAAACTCAAACAGCTCGGAATCAAGGTCAAGAGCCGTCCGGTGGAAATCGGTTACGAGGTTCGTTGCCAGACTCCGGTCGCTTATGACCTGGTTTACTGCTCGCAGCTGGGTATGGGCGTTTACAAACTGTTCAGCGAGGGCAAGACCGGCTGTATGGTTTACGTAGACGGCACCGGCAATGTGTCGCCGCTGTACCTCAAAGACTTGCAGGACCCCACTACGGGCAAGATTCCTCCACGTCTGGTGGACATCTCTTCGGACAAGTTCAAATCGGTTATCGACCACATTCTTTGCTATATCACTCCCGAGGATTATGAGGCGGCCAAGAAATATGTGGCGGACCCGGAGGCTTACGATTTCCGCAAGATTCTGAACTGGTAAATGATTATTGTTCCGGTTTCGCGGAATGCCTCTGAATAGAGGTGTGCGGAGCCTGTTGTATAAAATGAGTGATGCTGCGGCATCGCTCATTTTTTTTGTTTTTGTTTTCTGTACTTTTTATTTCGTTTTGTTCGCGGTGTGTCGCAGGCAGCGCGCCTCGGGCGTGAACTCCGGATAATATAGGAAAATATCTGTGAAGTGTGCTCCGGATGCCGTTGTACGGTGTCTGCGGGATTTGTTTTATGTGCCGTACACGCACGGGTGCTTTCGAATCTGCATGTATCATGAAAAGATTTCAAAAGCATGCGGCGGTCGTATTATTTTGTTTTGTTTCTTTTTTACTTTTGTTTTGTTGTGTTTATTTGGGATTATTTATATATTTGCCCTCAAAGTGTAAACTATCATACAAACTAAAACTATTGATATTATGGTAAACAACTGTGCGAGGAGCATTTTTAGGATTTCTGTCGGGGCCTTGTGTGCGGCTCTGACGGTTTTGACAGGTTGTAAAAAGAGCGACGGCGAGGTCGAGAAGGATACGCTGACCGTATCGGTTCCGAGCCTTAGCATTCCGTCTGAGGGCGGCCGCAAGACGGTAACAGTGAAATCGTCTTCCGACTGGACGGCTTCGTGTCCGGCGGACTGGGTCGAAATCACCGTGAACGGAAGTGGTACGGGATTCTATGTCGACGGGGTGGCTAATCCCTATGAGGAGGTGAGATACGCCACGATTTCGGTGACTAACCTTTCGGGTCTTTCGCAGGATATAGCGGTAAGCCAGGCCGGTATAACGCCGGTTCTGGAAGTGGACAGGCAGAGTGTCGAGATTGATGTGGACGGCACGGCGGTCGCGCTGACGGTAACCTCGAATGTGGAATTCAATGCTGAGTGCTGTGACGGCGACTGGTTGAATGTTTCTTTGGAGGAGGACAGACTGATTGTCTCCGCAGAGCCTACGACGCTGTTCGAGGAGCGGCAGGATACGATATATCTTGTGCCGACGATGAGCGAGTTTGAGCGTCTTCTGACGAAAATAGTTGTAAGGCAGCAGGCCCTCCAATATGCCGTTTCTGTTGCCGGCGACGGTATCGAGAACGGAACGGTTCTGCTGGATGCACAGGAGAATGAAATTGTATTGTCGGTTGTGGCCAACAGCGATTGGAGCGCATCGTGTGAGGCTGAATGGATAAAGATTGAGCCTGCCGTGGGCGAGACGACCGATGAGGCGGGTGCTCAGGTGGTGCTCAGTGTGGCGGTCAATGAAGTTCCGCAGTCGAGACGTTCGGATGTGGTGTTTACGTGCGGCACGGCCGAGTGCAAGGTTGCTGTCGAGCAGCGCGGTGCGGGAATCTATCTGGAAATGGATGATGCCCCCTTGAAGGCCGATGACGGACAGTGCGAGTTTGTAAGAAGCGTGAAGACCAACGGAACGCTTTCGGTCGAGACTTCCGAGAGCTGGGTTTCTGCCGAGATTGTGCAGGATGAAGTGAAGATAACCGTGCAGCCGAATACGGGCGTGAAGCGTGAGGCAGTGGTTACGGTAACATCCTCTTCGGAAGGTGTGAAGGAAACGGTGCAGGTGCAGGTGAGCCAGCTGGCTTTCGCTGTGGATTTGTCCGGTGTCGAGACGGCCAACTGTTATGTTGTCAACCGTGCCGGTACCTACAAGATAAAGGCTACGGTGAAGGGTAACGGCGCCAATACGGATATGCTGGAAAGCGAGAAGAAGACCATAGCTCCGAACGGCGCCATGCTTGTGTGGGCTACGGATACGACGGGCTGCATCGGCAATGTGTCGATTTCGGGAGATTATATCTATTTCGAGACCAATGGCGATAACGGCAATGCCCTTGTCGCGGCTACGCTCGACGAGTACAGTACGACCAATCCGGATGAAGCTCCTTTCAGGACCATTCTGTGGAGCTGGCATATATGGATGACTGATTTCGATATCGAGGCTCCGATAAATCAGTATGAAGTGGGCGGAACAGCCTACGGTATACATGCCACGTTCATGGGACGCAATCTGGGTGCTATGACTTCCGGAGAATCAGGCAATTACGAAGATATTCTGGGCAGCTTCGGAATGCAGTACCAGTGGGGCCGCAAAGACCCGTTCCCGCCCGCCGGAGAGATGAAGTTCGACCCGACAATCGAGGTGATGGGTAACGTGCAGGGTACGACGAATATGGCAACATCGACCAATAAGAACTCTGTGGTATATTATTACAATGAGGACGGAAGCATTCGCAGTTCCAGCGCCGTATCTCTTCCGGTAAAGGCTGTGTCCAGTGAGAAAAGACGCGACAACATTGCCTATGCTGTCGAACATCCGCAGACGTATATCACCAGCGGAAAGTCTCCGTACATGTGGGTGACATCCGCCGCGCTTGCCGATGTGCCCAGTCCGGTTGATTCAGAGGATCCATGGGGACATCTGTGGGGCAATCCTACCGATAATGTGAATCATGTTGGAGAGAAGTCTATTTACGACCCGTGTCCGGCCGGATGGCAGGTTCCGGCTGCCGGTCAGTGGGCTTTCATATCCAGTCACGGTTCCGATATATACTGGTGGTTCGCCGCAACATGTCCCTGGAAATACAATCACAAGGAGGCTCTCGAAGCATACGAGGCCGGCAAAATCACATGCAATACCGACAAGATTACCGAAGGAGGTGGTTCTGTGGCGGCCCGTAAAGCGAATTGCTACGTGAGAATGACTACCATGAAGGGCGGATTCCACATTTACTACACGTCGCATAATACCGGAAACGAGTCCAAGGAGTACAACTGGCTGTTCCAGGAGTATGAGTCGTATGCCGACGGACCCACCATGTTCCTGCCTGCCGCAGGCCAGCGTTCGTATCTCGGATACAACATCAGGACCGGTTTCGGCGCTCAGTATCACAGTTCTTCGGTGAGAAGCGTCTCCGGCATAGCGGGAGAACGTGTGCAGTCGCACGGTACGCTTATAGACTATCAGGGTCATCAGACATTCACGTACAATGTCGATTACGAGCAGCAGGCGGCCGCACGTTCGGTGCGTTGCGTCAAGACGGAGTAGTAGCTCCGGGTGGGAGGCTTGATGCCTGAATAAACATGCCGGGTCCGGTTTCGACGTATTTTTCAGTACGGCGGACCGGATTCGGTTTTTTTGAGGAACGTTAAATGCCGAGGCGCTGCAAGTTCTGGGGACCGTATGCCGTGCAAGCGGCGGCAGGGACTATCCGAACAGGCTGTTTGATTCGAGCGTCAGCAGATACTGCTTGACAAGCAGACCGCCGCCGTAACCGGTCAGTCTGCTGTCGCTTCCTATTACTCTGTGGCACGGTATGAGTATGGAAATCGGGTTGGCTCCGTTGGCGTTTGCAACTGCCCTTACGTGCCGGGGCATGCCTATCTGTTCTGCGATTCGGGCGTATGATACCGTGCTGCCGTATGGAATGTTTCTCAGGGCGTTCCATACGCATTGCTGGAACGGAGTGCCGGTCGTCAGCAGCGGTATGTCGAATGTCCTGCGTTTTGCGGCGAAATATTCGTCCAGCTGCTCTGCCGTTCGGGCTATGACGGGAGTGATTCCAGACTCGAAGCGGGCGCCGAGCGCCTTTTGCAGTTTTCGGTCGGTATACTCCCTGCGAGCGCTGTGCAGCCAGTCGCACAGGCACAGTTTGTCGCCGAAAGAGCCTAAAAGTATTTCGGCTGCGGGACTGTGGTATAAGTGCGTGCTGATAATGTTTGTGGAGTTGTTTCTGTCGGGGTTATTCATTGTTTTGGGCCGCTGTCTGTGATAGAATACTGAATAGGGTTTGTGTCGATATGTCTTTGGCTATGATTTTCTTGTCCTTGTCGAGCAGATACAGCGTCGGAATCCGGCGTATCGCATACAGCTCTTTTTCGAGAATGTCGCCCGTGCGGGTTCCGACTGTCCATTCTTTCGGAAAACCGTTCTTTGTGCGGCGGCTTTTTTCGTCGGTATACGGACTGACAGCCAATACTGTAAGCCGCTTTTCGGATACCATGTCCTGCAATGTGGCGCATGTACTCAGTTCCTCGATTGTCCGTTTGCAGTTCTCGCAGGCTGGGTCGTAGAACAGCAGCAGGATTTTTTCGCTTTCGGTGGAGTGCAGCGTGCGTCGGGCTCCGTGTCTTGCGACATATGTGAAGTCTGTTGCCGTGGAGCCTGTTCGGTTTTTCAGGACATCGTTCAGCATGTATGCCGGGCGGATTTTTTCATACTCGGTCAGGACTGCGGTAGAGACATACTCTTTGAGAAAAGGTATGAACTGCTCCTCGTTGTACATGGGCGAATCCATGTCGTATAGATATTTCTCTGCGAGTTGCCCTATCAGAGTGTAGCTTTGCGGCATAGCTTCTGCCTTTTTCATCAGAATATGGACGACGGACGGTATGACGGCTGTGTCCGTATATTGGAAAAGATTTGCGAAGTTGACGAAATTCTGTTCCATGAACTCTTTGTCGAGGCTTCGTGTCGTGTCGCGGAAGTCCATTGCATCCCAGAAGTGCGTGAGAATATATTCCGCCCGTTTGCCCGGTTCGCGCAATGTCGCCGGTACGCGCGGCAGCGGCAGTTCGATAGCCGTGGCATCTCTCAGTCTGCCGGCCGGAATCACCTTTCCGGTCTGCGCCTCGCTACGGTGCCATGCGGTCAGACATAAGAGCAGTATTGTAAGGTGTCGTTTCATGTCGTTTCTTGATATTGGCCGAATGACTGGCATACCGGACTCATGTAATGGCCATGTGTGGTGTCCTCCGGTATAAATCTAATGTGCCGCGTATTCATCGTCTCTCTTTTCCTCTGAAAAAGAAGCCTGAATCCATTTGCTTGGTTCAGGCTTTGTGAAAAAACAACGCCGGACAGAATATTCCGGCATTGCTTATTTTGGTCTTGTTGTGTTCAATCCTGATGCTTTGCGGTTCCGGAGAGCCGCGCTATCCTCAGACTTGTCCTGCGGTGGCTTGCGGTCGCTCTTTCCGCAGGCTGCAACACGTGATTGAAAACTTAAAGTATAGGTCCGTTTTAGTTTACCTTGGTCGGTTGAACACGTTCGTTTTCCGTGGCGGCGTCTTCCATGTCGTTTTGTAGCTGAACCATCTGGATTGCGGCAGCGGCAGCTTCGTCGCCCTTGTTTCCGTATTTGCCTCCTGCGCGGTCCTTGGCCTGCTGCATGTTGTCGGTGGTCAGTACCCCGAAAGCGACGGGCATGTTCCAGTTCAGCATGAGCTGGGTGATGCCCTGAGTGGCGCCAGAACATACGAAATCGAAATGTTTGGTTTCGCCCTGAACGACGCATCCGAGTGCGATTACGGCATCTACATCCGTATATTCGGCGAAGAATTGCGCTCCGAGCGGCAGTTCGAATGTTCCGGGGACGTATTTTATCTGGATATTCTGGTCCAGGCATCCCGCACTGCGCAGTGTCCTTACAGCTCCCGAGAGCAGAGCCTCGGTAATCTCCCTGTTCCATTCGGATACCACGATTCCGAATTTCATATCTTCTGCCGACGGCAGCGGAGAGTCTATTACGGACAGATTGTGATGTTGAGTCGACATATGCGCTTCCTGTTATTTTTGTTCGGCGGCGCCGATGTATTTCTCAATGTCGCGTGCCTCCATGCTCGAAGGGTATTTGTCGGCGATGGTCTTGTAGGACTCGACGGCCGCTGCGGCATCTCCTGCGGCAAGCTGTGCGGTGCCGAGTTTTTTGAGGTAATACGGTGCTGTGAAATTGTTGTCGGAACTCTTGACGGCTTTCCTGTACAGTTCGATTGCTTTCGCTACATCGCCCTTCTGTACATATACGTCGCCTTGCAGTCCGATGTTCTGGGCATTGATGATTTCGTTGGGAATACCGCCGGTGGTCTTGTATCCTGTCAGGTATTCCAGCGCTTTGTCCAAATCGCCGGTTTTAAGGAAGCATATGCCGGCGTAGTGCTTGGCGATGTTTCCCTGCGGAGTGGAGCCGTACTTTTCGATTACTTCGAGGAATCCGGCCGTGTTGCCGTCGCCGCTGAGTGCGGTTTCGTACTCCTGCTGTCCGAAGAGTTGTTCGGCCGCGAACATCATTGCTGCGGCTTTCTTTTGACGGGGAGCGGAGTAGAGTCCCTCGTATGCGAAATATCCGCCTACGATTACCACCAGAGCTACCACGGCATAGACTATGCTTTTCCAGTTTTTCTCGAAAAACGCTTCGGTTTGGGAGAGTGCGTTCTCGATGGCGGCCTCAGGGTCCTCCGAGGCGAGATTCATGTTGTTCTTGTCAGACATATCGTTTCGTTATTTTAATTATTTGACGCTAAAAAGTGTTGCCAGCCACAAAGATAAGTTTTTCGGATATAAAAATGAAATTTTATTCCCAAAAACCGCAGCTCTCTATCCGCGGGCGACGATGAGATAATAGTTTTTCTTGCCTTTCTGCACTACGATGTATTTGCCGTTGATCAGGTCGGCGCCGGTTATTTTCTGCGCCGTGTCGGAGACCTTGACCTTGTTCAGCGACACTCCTCCGCCCTGAATCAGTTTGCGGGCCTCGCCCTTGGAGGGGAAGACCTGGCATTTTTCGGCTGTTAGGGAGATGATGTCGATGCCCTGCTCGATGTCGCTTTTCGGTATCTCGAACTGCGGAACGCCTTCGAATACCTGCAACAGCGTCTGTTCGTCCAGCATGCGCAGTTTTTCGGCGTCGGCCGAGCCGAAAAGTATCTGCGAGGCCGCCGCAGCCTTCTCGAACTCCTGCTCGGAGTGCACCATGCAGGTGATTTCCCGGGCGAGCGTCTTCTGCAATTCGCGCAGATGGGGCGCCTGACGGTGACTCTCAATCAGCGAGTCTATCGTCTGCCGGTCGAGCAGCGTGAATATCTTGATGTAGCTTTCGGCGTCCGTGTCGCTGACATTGAGCCAGAACTGATAGAACTTGTACGGCGATGTGTAGCGGGCGTCGAGCCATATGTTGCCGCTCTCGGTTTTGCCGAATTTGGTTCCGTCGGCCTTTTTTATCAGAGGGCATGTCAGACCGTAGGCCTCGCCGCCGAGTTTGCGGCGTATGAGTTCTGTGCCGGTGGTGATGTTGCCCCACTGGTCGGAGCCTCCGAGTTGCAGACGGCATCCCAGCGTCTCGTACAGATGCAGGAAGTCGTATCCCTGCACGAGCTGGTACGAGAATTCGGTGAACGACATTCCGTCGCCGTCGCCGTTGAAACGTTTCTTGACCGAATCTTTGGCCATCATGTAGTTGACGGTGATGAGCTTGCCTATGTCGCGGATGAAATCCAGAAAGGAGAACTCCTTCATCCAGTCGTAGTTGTTGACCAGCACGGCGGCGTTCGGCGCGTCGGAGTTGAAGTCGAGCAGCCGGCCGAGCTGTTCCTTGATGGCCTGCTGGTTGTGCCGGAGTGTCTGCTCGTCCAGCAGGTTGCGCTCCTGCGATTTGCCCGACGGGTCGCCTATCATGCCTGTGGCGCCTCCGACGAGTATAATCGGACGGTGTCCGCAGTTCTGGAAATGTTTCATTATCATTACGCTCACCAGATGTCCTATGTGAAGCGAATCGGCAGTCGGGTCTATTCCCACGTAAGCCGTGGTCATCTCTTTTTCGAGTTGTTCCTTGGCTCCGGGCATGATGTCGTGAATCATGCCCCTCCATTGTAGCTCGTCAACAAAGTTCATTGTGCTGTGTCTTAATTTATATAGAGCGCAAAGTTAAGAAAGTTAGTTCTGAAAAACAATCTGCCCGAGTCCTTTTTATCTCGGAACACTCTATATTTTAAGCGAACTTGTTTGTGGCGCGGCCGGTGACTTGCGGTCCCGGTGCCCGCTGTGCTCGCTCAGCATGCTGCAAGTACGGTGCGGGGACTCTTTATTCGGCGTCCAAATCGAGTTTCTGCCTGAATTCTGTGAACTGCGGGTTGCGCCGTGTGAAGTACATGAGTTTCTCTTCGGGTTTGAGTATGCGGGCCGTTTTCTGAGTCTCGTCCACCATAACGTTCAGGCGTATGTTGCCCTGGATACCTGCCGTCCTTCTGAGTATGTCGCCTATGTCTGTGCTCAGCCGCAGTATCTCGTCTTTAAGGTCCGCCGAACTGACTTTGAGCGTGATGGCTCCCTCCGACAACTCCATGGTCTCGAATGCCACGGCCAGCCTCGGTCTGTCGTTTTTGAGTTCATCTATGAATTCCTGACGATGTGCCTCTATCTTGGACATGGCGTCGCTGTCGGCGGTCTTGCTCTCCTCCGGATTTTCTTTTTCCGACTCTGCCGGCCGCAGGGCGTCTTCCATGATTTGCGACAATGATTTGCCGCTTAGCGAGATGCGCGACTGAGGCTTTTGGGCTGTCGGGCTTTTGGGCTGCGGCGCGGGTGCGGGGGGCGGAACGGAGGGAGCAGGCCGCACCGCCTCGTTCGCGGCAGTGGCGGTCTGTACCGGCGGCGTCGGCCGTTCGGGTGCGGGAGACGATGCCGGGGCGCTTTCCCTGGCTGATGTCTGCGCACTCTGCTGCCCGGCGGGCTGGCCCTGTTTTATGAGCGGCGGCAGCGCGGGCTTTTCAGTTACCTCGCTATCGGAGTTTTTTTTTTGACCCAGGCCGCACAATTTCATCAGGCCGAGCTCCACGAGCAGGCGCTGATTGGATGACGTTTTTATCTGAGAGTCCAGCTCTGTGAGCAGATTCATGGCTTCGAACAGAAACTCTGCCGGACATGCGGCGGCCTGCTTCCGGTATTGGTCGGCCAGAGAGCCTGTCACGTCGAGCAGCTGTTCTGTTCCGGGATTCTTGCATACCAGAAGGTCGCGCATGTGGCTGTTGAGGCCGGACATGAATATTTGTCCGGAAAATCCCTGCCCCAGAACGCTGTCGAACAGAGTCAGAGCCGCGGGGTAGTCTCCGCTCAGAAACTTGTCGACCGCCTCGAAGTAGGTGTCGTAGTCGAGAATGTTCAGCGAACGGGCCACCTCTTTGTAAGTCAGCGTGCTGCCGCAGAATGACACGGCCTTGTCGAACATCGACAGCGCATCGCGCATTCCTCCGTCGGCCTTGCGAGCGATGAGGTTTAGGGACTGGTCGTCGAAGGATACGCCCTGCTGTCCGGCTATGTATTTCATGTATTCCACGCCGTCCTCGACCTTTATTCTGTTGAAGTCGAATATCTGGCAGCGGGAGAGAATCGTCGGTATTATCTTGTGTTTTTCGGTCGTCGCCAGGATGAATATCGCGTGAGCGGGCGGCTCTTCGAGTGTTTTCAGAAATGCGTTGAATGCTGCGGCGGAGAGCATGTGCACCTCGTCTATGATATATACGCTGTACCGTCCTATCTGCGGCGGGACCCGCACCTGTTCGGTCAGGTTGCGGATGTCGTCCACCGAGTTGTTGGATGCCGCGTCGAGTTCGTGGATGTTGAAACTGCGCCCCTGTGCGAACGAACGGCATGACTCGCATGTGCCGCATGCCTCGTGGTCCACGGGCGAGGTGCAGTTTATGGCCCTTGCGAAAATGCGGGCGCATGTGGTCTTGCCCACGCCGCGGGGGCCGCAGAACAGATATGCGTGAGCCAGCTGGCCGCGTTCTATCGCATTTTTCAGTGTTGAGGTTATGTGCTGTTGTCCTACGACCGAGCGGAATGTCGCCGGCCTGTATTTGCGTGCAGAAACTACGAAATTATCCATCGGAACACTTTAATTACAGACAAAGCTATGAATTTTTTATCGAACCGGCAAATCGGACCGTTTTGCAAATATTCTTAAAAAAATTTAAGAAATACTTGCACGTGTCGGATTTCCGGTTTATCTTTGCAGTCGAAATTCTAAGTTTCATAAAGGTTAGTAGTTTTAGGTTAGTGAAGGAAATCGAGGTCGGCCGATGCCGATACTTCGATTTTCTTGTTTTTATGTCCATGCCGGACCGTTGTTTTGCGAAGGTGTGCTGCGGAGTGGTTTGATACCTGTTTTCGCGTCGCCTCGGTTTTTAGCATGGAACCGGCCCCGGATTGCGTTCCTGAGGCGTTCCGGAGCATTTGTGAGGTTAATTTGCACCGGCGGTAACGAATTGAAAATTCATGAGTTGTTAAAATTTCTTAAAAATTTTCTTAAAAAAATTTAAGAAATACTTGCGCATGTCGGATTTCCGGCTTATCTTTGCAGTCGAAATTCTAAGTTTCATAAAGGTTAGTAGTTTTAGGTTAGT
>CAYXGF010000003.1:20732-81546 GCA_964464465.1 uncultured Alistipes sp.
AGTGAAGGAAATCGAGGTCGGCCGATGCCGATACTTCGATTTTCTTGTTTTTATGCCTCTGATGTCTTTGTGAATCTGCGGCGTGTTTCGTAGATTTGCGCATATGATTCAAACTTATTGAGGAAACGATATGTTTACGGAAGATACTGTATATATGGAACATAGGGGACGGACTGGCAATACGGGCGGTTATGCTGGCTGGGTCGAGGTCATATGCGGCTCCATGTTTTCGGGAAAGACCGAAGAACTGATACGACGTCTCAAAAGAGCGAAATTCGCCAATCTGAGAGTGGAGATTTTCAAGCCGCAGATAGATGTCCGTTATTCGGAGACGGAGGTCGTGTCACACGATTCGAACGCCATACGCTCCACGCCGGTCGATTCTCCGGGCAATATTCTTCTGCTGGCCTCGGACGTGGATGTGGTCGGTATCGACGAGGCGCAGTTTTTCGACGAGAGTATCGTCGATGTATGCCGCCGGCTGGCGGACGGCGGAGTGCGTGTCATCGTTGCGGGTCTGGATATGGATTTTGCCGGCAAGCCGTTCGGCCCCATGCCCGCGCTTATGGCTACGGCCGAGTTCGTGACCAAGGTCCATGCCATTTGCGTGCGCTGCGGTCGTCTGGCCCAGTATTCGCATCGTCTCACTCCTGACGACAAGTTGGTGATGCTGGGTGAGAAGGATACTTACGAACCGGTATGCCGGCAGTGTTTCATGGAGACAAGGAAAGAATCGGAAACTGTCTGAAAAAACGGATTCTGTTTTTTTTGTTTTTTTGAAAGTTAATTGTTAACTTTGCAAACGCAAAACATTTGGAGAATGAGATTTCTTGTCAATACGCATCATCATCACCATCCTTTCGGAAGATAGGGTAGGTTCGTGCTGTGTTGATTTGAATTGAAATATGGAAGGGCTTACCCACGCAGGGTAAGCCCTTTTTACTGTCGGAAATGATTATTAATTATATATATTAAGGTAAAATGGAAAACATACTGAGAATTGCGATTCAGGCGAAAGGACGGCTCAACGAACAGAGCGTGGAGCTGCTCAACGAGTCCGGCGTGGGAGTGGACGAGAACAAACGCAAATTTCTGACGCGCGGGTCCGGATTCCCGATAGAGGTGCTCTATCTGCGCGACGACGATATTCCGCAGGCCGTGTCGATGGGCGTGGCCGATTTGGGAATAGTGGGGCTCAACGAGGTCGAGGAGCGCGGATTCGAGGTCGAGATTGCGCAGAGGCTCGGTTTCGGAGCATGCCGCATTTCGCTTGCCGTGCCCAAGAGTGAGAAATACGAATCTCTGGAATACTTCAACGGCCGCCGCGTGGCGACTTCGTATCCGAATATTCTCTCGCGTTTCTTCGCGCAGAATGGTATCGAGGCCGAGATACACGAGATTGCCGGTTCGGTGGAGATTGCGCCTACGGTCGGCATGGCGGATGCCATTTTCGATATCGTGTCGTCCGGCGGAACGCTTGTCTCGAACGGTCTGGTGGAGGTGGAGAAGGTGCTGTTCTCCGAGGCCGTGCTTATAGCCTCGCCCTCCATTTCGGATGAGAAGCGTGCGCTGCTCTCGCAGCTCATGTTCCGTTTCGAGTCGGTCATAGACAGCCGCGACATGAAGTATCTTCTGATGAACCTTCCGGCCGACAAGGTCGACCAGGCCATACAAATCGTTCCGGCCATGCGCAGCCCGACCGTGCTGCCCCTTGCGCAGAGCGGATGGTGCTCGCTGCATACGGTCGTCCGCGAGGGCGAGCTGTGGAACAAGATTGAACAGTTGAAAAAAATAGGAGCCGAGGGTATTCTGGTGCTGTCGCTCGAAAAACTTGTGAAATGATGCTCGCCAGATATATCGACCCTTGCAGGGATGCGTGGCCGTCGCTTGTGGTGCGGGCCACATTTTCGGACGAGCAGATTGAAAGCAGCGTGCGCGGCATTCTCTCGGAGGTGCGCCTAGGCGGAGACAGCGCCGTGCGCGACATAGCCCTGAGGATAGACGGCGTGCTGCTGGATTCGTTGCAGGTCTCCGACGGGGAGATTGCAGCGGCCGCCGGGGAGGTGTCGCCGGAGCTGAAAAATGCCGTCGACATGGCCGTTAAGAACATAACCGCTTTTCATAGCGCCCAGTTGCGCGGCGATGTGGACATATGCACCATGCCGGGAGTGCGGTGCGTGCAGCGTGCCGTGCCGATTGGCCGTGTGGGACTGTATGTTCCGGGGGGCAGCGCTCCGCTGTTCTCGACCGTTTTGATGCTCGCTGTTCCGGCCCGTGTGGCAGGTTGTACCGACATAACGCTCTGCACGCCGTGCTCGCGCGAGGGCAAGGTGGCTCCGGAGGTGCTTTATGCCGCAGGAGTGTGCGGCGTGAGCCGAATATTCAGGATTGGCGGCGCGCAGGCGATAGCCGCGATGGGATACGGTACGGAGTCGGTGCCCAAGGTCGACAAGATTTTCGGTCCCGGAAACCGTTACGTCACCAAGGCGAAGCAGATGCTCAGCGTCGCGGATGTGGCCATCGACATGCCAGCCGGTCCTTCGGAGGTGATGGTGCTGGCGGACGATACGGCCGATGCCCGGTTCGTGGCCTCGGACCTGCTCTCGCAGGCGGAGCACGGTCCCGACTCGCAGGCGCTGCTTGTGTGCGGCAGCTGCGCTATGGCGGATGCCGTGGCCGCGGAGGTGGAGTCGCAGTTGAAGTCTCTGCCGCGTGCGGAGGTGACGGCGCGGGCATTGCAGAACAGTCGTGCGGTGGTTTTCTCGTCCGAGGACGACATGATTGATTTTGCGAACATGTACGGAGCCGAGCACCTTATAATATCCATGCGCCAGGCGTGGAAGGTGGCCGACAGGATTACCTCGGCCGGCAGCGTGTTCATAGGCAACTACTCGCCCGAGAGTGCCGGCGATTACGCTTCCGGAACCAATCACACGCTGCCCACTTGCGGCTGGGCGTCGGCGTACAGCGGCGTGAACACGGACAGTTTCGTGCGCAGGATAACCTATCAGGAGCTTACGCGCGAGGGCCTCGCGTCTCTGGCCGATACCATTACGACTATGGCCGGGGCCGAGGGGCTGGATGCTCACGCGGCGGCGGTGAAGATAAGATTGCAATAAAAAAACCGAACCATGAAGAATCCTTTAAAATACGTCAGGAAGAATATCATATCCCTTACTCCATATTCCACGGCCAGAGACGAATACCAGGGTCCTATCGGGGTGTTTCTGGATGCCAACGAAAGTCCCTATGACAACGGGGTGAACCGCTATCCGGACCCGGCTCAGAAAGAGCTGAAAGGCATTTTGGCAGGGGTCAAGGGCTGCGCCGCGGAGAATATATTCGTGGGTAACGGCAGCGACGAGGCCATCGACCTGTGTTACCGCGTGTTCTGCAATCCGGGGGTGGACAATGCCGTGGCTATCGCCCCGAGTTACGGAATGTACAAGGTGGCGGCGGCAATAAACGATGTGTGTCTGCGCGAGGTCATGTTGGAGCCCGACTTCTCGCTCGACGAGGAGAAGCTCTTCGCATCGGTGGATGCCTCCACCAGACTGCTGTGGCTCTGCTCGCCCAACAATCCGAGCGGCAACTGTTTCCCCAGAGCCCAGATAGAGCGGATAGTGGAGCGTTTCGACGGCATCGTTGTGCTCGACGAGGCATATGCCGATTTCGCCGCCTCGCAGAGCATGCTGCCGGTGCTGGACCGTTATCCGAATCTGATAATCTTGCAGACGCTTTCCAAGGCGTGGGGTATGGCCGGACTCAGACTCGGACTCGCATTTGCCGACAGCCGTATCGTGGAGCTGTTTTCGAGGGTCAAATATCCTTACAACATAAATTCGGTCGTGCAGGAGATGGTGGCCGGGCGTCTGGCGGGGGATATCTCCGGACAGGTTGCCGAGATATGTTCCGAGCGTGAAAAAATATCCGCGGAGTTGAAAAAATACGCTGCGATAGAGAAAGTTTATCCATCATCGGCTAACTTTGTGCTGGTTAAGACATGCGATGCCGACGGCCTGTACGACAGACTTATCGAAGGCGGCATAATCGTGCGCAACCGCAACCGTGTGAAAGGGTGCGAGGGTTGTCTGCGAATAACGGTCGGCACTCCGCAGCAGAATGAAAAAATGTTGGAAATAGTTAAAAACTATCGTTGAGTATGGCAGCACGTGCACTTTTCATAGACCGTGACGGAACCGTAATCGTCGAGCCTCCGGTGGACTATCAGGTCGATTCGCTCGAAAAACTGTCGTTTGTTCCGGGTGCCATATCCGCCCTGAGAAGTATCTCGGAGCTGGACTACGAACTGGTGATGGTGACAAATCAGGACGGACTGGGCACGGAGAGCTTCCCGGAGGAGACTTTCTGGCCGGCCCACAACAAGATGCTCTCCACGCTTGAAGGCGAAGGGGTGCGGTTCGACGACATTCTTATCGACCGGTCGTTTCCGGCGGACAATGCGCCGACGCGCAAGCCCGCTACGGGAATGCTGGGCAAATACATGACCGGACAGTATGATTTGGCCGGGAGTTTCGTCATCGGCGACCGTCTGACGGACATGCAGCTGGCGCGCAATCTCGGTGCGAAGGGAATCCTGCTGCAAGACAGGGAGTCGGGAGAGAAGGCTCTTGCCGAGGCGTCGCTTTCGGATGTCTGCGTGCTTGTCAGCCGCGACTGGTGGGAGATTGCCGCCCTGCTGCGGAGGACCAGGCGTGCGGCGCGCGTGGTGCGCAATACGAAGGAGACGCAGATTGCGGTGGAGATAAATCTCGACGGCGGCGCAGGCTCGTCGATAAATACAGGGTTGAAGTTTTTCGACCACATGCTCGACCAGATAGTGCATCATGCGGGCGTGAGCCTGAATATAGAGGCGCACGGCGACCTGCAAGTGGACGAGCATCATACGATAGAGGATGTGGCGCTTGCGCTCGGCGAGGCTGTCTATGCGGCGCTGGGTGACAAACTTGGCATCGGACGCTACGGTTTCGCCCTGCCCATGGACGATTGCAGGGCCATGGTGCTGCTCGACTTCGGCGGCAGGATAGATTTCGCGTGGGATGCCGATTTCTCACGCGAGTATGTGGGCGATGTGCCTACCGAGATGTTCCGCCATTTTTTTGCCAGCCTGTGTGCGGCCATGCGCTGCAACATGTACGTCTCGGCGCGCGGCGAGAACAACCATCACAAGGCCGAAGCCATTTTCAAGGCTTTTGCCCGCGCACTGAGGGCAGCTGTCAAAAGAGATGTTTTCAGTTATGAGCTGCCGAGCAGCAAGGGGGTCTTATGATAGCGGTTGTGGATTACGATACGGGGAATCTCCGTTCGGTGGCGGATGCGCTGCACAGAGTCGGTGCCGAGGCAGTGTTCACGGATGACCATGCCGTGATACGTTCGGCCGCGAAGGTGTTGCTGCCCGGTGTGGGCGAGGCCTCTTCGGCGATGGCGAAACTGAGTGAAAGAGGACTGGACGGACTGTTGCCTACGCTTACGCAGCCTGTGCTGGGAATATGTATAGGTATGCAGCTGATGTGCCGCCGGAGCCAGGAGGGCGATGCGCGGTGCATGGGCATTTTCGATACCGACGTGGTTCGGTTTACGGCGGACAAGGCGGCCGGAGTGAAGGTGCCGCATATGGGATGGAATACTGTGCGGGAGCTTTCGGGACCTCTGTTCGAGGGCATCGGGGAAGATACGTTCTTCTATTTCGTGCATTCTTACTATCCGCAGCTTTGCGCCGATACGGCGGCCCGGACTGTCAACGGCGCGGAGTTCAGTGCCGCACTGTGCCGCGGCAATTTTTACGGTACGCAGTTTCATCCCGAGAAGAGCGGCGAGGCGGGACAGAGGCTGCTTGAAAATTTCCTGAAATTATGATAGAGATAATACCTGCCATAGATATGATAGAGGGCCGGTGCGTCCGGCTCACGCAGGGCGACTACGGCCAGAAGAAGGTGTATGACGTGAGTGTGGTGGAGATGGCCAGAAGCTACGAGGCAGCCGGCATAAGGCGCCTTCACATGGTCGATTTGGACGGGGCCAAGGCCAGCCGTCCGGTGAACCTGCACGTGCTGGAACAGGTCGCCTCCTGCACCTCGCTGGACATAGAGTACGGCGGCGGTATAAAGAGCGGGCAGGCTCTGCGCGATGTGTTCGCCGCCGGAGCCGGACGAGCCATATGCGGAAGCGTGGCTGTGTGCCAGCCCGAGATGTTCACCCTATGGCTGAGTGAGTTCGGCCCGGAGCGCATGATTCTCGGCGCCGATATAAAGGATGGGAAGGTGGCCACGCACGGCTGGCTCAGAGAGTCGGAGCAGGGTGTGGACGGACTGATAGAGATGTTCGCCGGGGCTGGACTCTCGCAGGTGATATGTACCGACATCTCGCGTGACGGAATGTTGCAGGGGCCGTCGTTCGAACTCTATACCGATTTGCAGGCCCGCTATCCGGATGTCGACATAATAGTCAGCGGAGGCGTCTCCTGCATGGAGGATATCGAACGCCTCTCGCAGGCGGGACTCCGTGCCGTGATAGCCGGAAAAGCCATATATGAGGGTCGCATAACGTTGAAAATGCTGGAACAATGGTCGCAAAGAGGATAATCCCGTGTCTTGACATAAAGGACGGAAGGACTGTCAAGGGTGTGAACTTCGTCGGGTTGCAGGATGTCGGCGACGCCGTGGCTCTGGGCGAGAAATATGCGCGCGAGGGAGCCGACGAGCTGGTGTATCTTGATATCAGCGCCACGCACGAGGGGCGGCGCACGTTCACCGGGCTGGTGGAGCGCATCGCAAGGCATATAAATATTCCGTTCACGGTCGGCGGCGGCATATCGTCGTTGGAGGATGCCGCGAGGCTTCTGGGTGCGGGTGCGGACAAGGTGTCGATAAACAGCGCGGCCATAAGGGAGCCGCAGCTTATAGACCGCATAGCCTCCAAATACGGCAATCAGTTCGTCGTGGTCGCCATAGATGCCCGTCAGGTGGACGGACGCTGGATGGCCACTACGCACGGCGGCCGCAAGGCTTCCGACAGGGAGCTTTTCTCATGGGCGCTGGAAGCTCAGGAGAGGGGTGCTGGCGAGATACTCTTCACCTCTATGGACCATGACGGAACGAAAAGCGGTTATCCGTGCTGGACGTTTGCCCGTCTTACGGAGCTGCTGTCCATTCCGGTGATAGCCTCGGGCGGTGCCGGCTCCGTAGGTGATATTGCTGCGGTGCTGACGGAAGGTGGCGCCGATGCCGCTCTTGCAGCGAGCATATTCCATTACGGGGAGATTCCGATTCCCGTACTTAAAAAAGAATTGTCGAAAATGAATATAAATGTCAGATTATGAAATTTGTTGATTTGAATCTAAGTAAGAGCAGCGACGGACTGGTTCCCGCTGTCATTCAGGATGCAGCCACACTCAAAGTGCTGATGCTCGGTTACATGAACGAGGAGGCCTATGAAAAGAGCATGGCCGAGGGCCGAGTGACGTTTTACAGCCGCACGCGCGGCAAGCTGTGGACCAAAGGCGAGACCAGCGGTCACTACCTCGATATAGTGTCGGTGCATGTGGACTGCGACAACGATACGCTGCTTATCAAGGCTGTGCCTCACGGTCCGATTTGCCACCGCGGTACGACGAGCTGTTTCGATACTCCGGACAACGAGGGGTTCATCCGTTATCTGCAAACGGTTATTCAGGGCCGCCACGCACAGATGCCGGAGGGTTCCTACACCACCAGGCTCTTCAACAAGGGTGTAAATAAAATCGCACAGAAAGTCGGCGAGGAGGCTGTCGAGACCGTTATAGAGGCTATCGACGGAAATAAAGAGCGCTTCATCTACGAGGCTTCGGATTTGATTTACCATCTTCTTGTGCTGCTCGAACAGATGGGGTGTTCGGTCTCCGATTTGGAGGACGAGCTTGCCAAACGTCATAAGTAAGCGGCGGAAGATATGACGCGCCGAGAAGTTCTCGACCTGTTCGCAGGACAGATGACCCCGCTCTACGGGAGCCGTGAGGCACACAGTGCGGCCGCTGTCGTCGCAGAGCGTTTCTGCGGCTTTACCCGGCGTGACTATATCGTCGAGCCGGATGCTCCGGCGGTTTTTTCTGGCGATGCGGAGCTTGTCCTGCGGCAGCTTCTCGATTACAGACCGGTGCAGTATGTGGTCGGACAGGCCGATTTCTGCGGAATGACATTCGAGGTCGGCGAGGGGGTGCTTATTCCGAGACCCGAAACAGAGGAGCTCGTGGACTGGATAGCGAAGTCGTCGGGTGGCGCGGCGTGTCGTATTCTCGATGTCGGAACCGGCAGCGGCTGCATCGCAGTGAGTCTTGCCGCGCAGATGCCGCATTGCCGTGTCACGGCACTCGACATCTCGGAGCAGGCGCTCGGTTATGCGCGCCGCAATGCGCGCCGCAACGGTGCGGAGGTGGATTTTGTTCATGCCGATGTCCTCGACCCCTCTCTGGATGTCGGGCAGTTCGACATCATAGTGTCCAACCCTCCGTATGTCCCGGCCTCGGATGCGTCGTCGATGTGCCGCAACGTGCTGGATTACGAGCCGCATCTGGCGCTTTTCGTGCCGGATGACGATGTGCTGCTTTTCTATCGTGCCGTAGCGGATTTGGCGCTCCGTTCCCTTGCGCCGCGCGGAAGCCTGTTTTTCGAGGTGTATGAGAATGCGGCCCGGCAGACGGCGGAGATGCTGTCCGGAAAAGGTTTTTCGCAGGTATGTCTGCGCGATGATTTGAATTCCAAACCCCGGATGGTGCGATGCAGAAGGTAAAACGCGAGAAAACGCCGCAGCAGGCTCTCTCGGCACTGATGAGACTCTGTTCGCGCAGCGAGAAGTGCATCTCCGACGCCCGCAGACTTCTGCGCGGCTGGGGTGTTGCGGACAGCGATGCCGAGGCTATTGTGCGCAGGCTTGTGGAGGAGCGTTTTATCGACGAGTACCGTTATGCGTCGGCGCTTGTGCGTGACAAGGTCAGCATGAGCGGCTGGGGAATACATAAGATTAGGGCCGCGCTCGCAGCCAAGGGCGTCGGGCGGCAGGCTGTGGAGCAGGCGCTGTCGGCCATCGACAGGGAGCAGGATGCCGGAAGGTTGCGGCTGCGCATGGAGCGCAAGTTCAGAAGTCTGGGCCGCGTGGCGTCGTATGAGAACAGAGCAAAGATAATACGTTACGGTTTGTCGCTCGGATACGATTACGGAGATGTAATCGAGGCGGCGGACACAATTTGTGGAGAAGAACAGTATGATGATGAAGATTAAAGTCGCGGCTCTCTTTGCGGCAGCCGTTATTGCGGCCGGCGTGCGGGCGGAGAGTCCGTATCGCTTTCCGCTCGACATGCCGGCGCTGCTTTCGGCCAACTTCGCCGAGATGCGCATCAACCATTTCCATTCCGGAATAGACATAAAGACAGGCGGAACGGTAGGCCATGACGTGTATGCCGTGGCGGACGGCTATGTCTCGCGCATATCGGTAGCTCCGGGCGGTTACGGCCGGGCGCTGTACATAACGCACCCGTTCGGAACGACCTCCGTGTACGGGCATCTGCAAAGTTTCTCGCCGGAGTTGGAGCGGTATCTCAAAGAGCAGCGTTACAGTCAGCAGAAGAGCAATATAAATCTGTTCTTCACTCCCGACCAGTTTCCGGTGAAGCGTGGCGACAAAGTGGCGGTATCCGGCAATTCGGGATATTCGATGGGACCACACCTTCATTTCGAGATTCGCCGCACGGCCGATGCAAGAACGGTGAATCCGTTGGCCGGAGGGCTTGTGAGCGTCCGTGACGACATCCCGCCGCGTATCGCGGCTCTATATTACGTGCGCGTGGACACCGTGTCGGGAGTTCCTGTGCACGGCCGGCCGCGCAGGATAGAGCTGAACTGCGAGGGGAATGTCTATACGGCCTCGGCGCCGGTGGTCGTGCCGGGCGGCTGTTCCGGATATTTCATCGTCGAGACCACCGACCGGAAAAACGATGTGGCAAACACATTCGGCGTCTATCGTATCGTTCAGTCCGTGGACGGAGAGACGACCGTCGTGTTCGAGAAGGATGAGTTTCTGTTCTCCAACACCCGCTATTGCAATGCCAGTGTGGATTACAAATCCCAGCGCGGTTCGCGTAACGAGCATATAATGCTTGCCTTGAAGCAGAACAATCACAATGCGATGTACAAGCATGTGGTGAACAGAGGCGTGGTGAGTGTGCCGGAAGGCCGCAGCCGGCAGGTGGAGATACTTGTCGAGGATGACTGCGGCAACAGCTCGACGCTGGATTTTACGGTGACTGGCTCGGCCCCGGAACCTGCGCCGGTCGCTCCGGCGGGACGCAGGGCCGGCTGCGGCGCCAGATTCACCGAGGCCTCCGACGGTGCGTATGTATCCATTGCGGCGGACGCTTTGTACGAACCTGTATTCTATACGCAGCGGGTGGTGACTCCGGCTCTTGTTCAGAGAAACGACGGAGTGGCTCCGCTGTCGAAAATCTATGCTCTGGGTGACCGTAATGTTCCGCTGCACAAACCGTTCGGTGTCGCATTGACGGTCGATGTACCGGAGCCGTTGAGAGACCGCGTGCGCCTCGCCTCCGTGTCGGACAATGGGAAGTTGTCATGTGCGGGAGGCAGGTGGTCCGGCGGCAAGGTCGAAGGCTCGCTCTCATCGTTCGGGGTCTACTGCGTGGTTGCCGATACGGTGCCGCCCGTAGTTCGCCCGTCGTTTGCCGAGGGGGAGGACTTACAGTCGAAGGGCAGCGTGACCTTCTCGATGTCGGACAATTTCTCCGGTGTGGCTTCGTTCGAATGTATTGTGGACGGTAAATGGGCCATACTCGAACAGAATGTCATCCGCGGAACCGTGACGCTGGTGTTCGATTCCGAACGCATGTATGACGGAAAAAGTCACACGCTGCGTTTTACGGCTGTCGACGGGGCCGGTAACAAAACCTCGCTTGAACGCAACTTCATCCGGTAGGCCTAATCCCTTTCATGCGCTCCTGCGGGTGCAGAGCCGCAATACGCGGCGCGGAAAAGAGTGCGCCGGCTTGTTCGGAACATTATTGTCCGCTGATTTAATTCGGGCTGCGGCCGGCGGAGAGTCTGCGGTCGTAGCGTTGCGGACCCCAGCCTATGGTAATGTTGCGGCCCGTGCAGTTCTGCGGAACAGCAATGCGCGCAAAGAAAAGAGAATCATAAAATGCGACGGCAACGGTAAGCTGCGGCCCTCGCAGTTTCCTGCAAAAGCCGCAGTATTGGCAGAGAGGCATCGGGCGGTTATTGCAGGCTGTCGAGGCACGAAAGTATTATTCCGGCGCTCTCGTGTATCTGGGCCTGAGTGATTGTCAGCGGCGGGGATATTCTGAACGCCGTGTCGCAGAACAGGAACCAGTCGCTCAGTATGCCGGCGTCCTTGAACAGCTCCATTATGCGGAACATCTTCTCGCTGCTGCCCAGCTCTACGGCCATCAGAAGTCCGCTGCGGCGTATTTCCACCACCTGCGGGTGATTCTCTATCAGACTCTGATACATCGCGCCCTTTGCCTCGGCCTGTTCTGTCAGTTTCTCATCTATGATGAATTCCAGTGCGGCGAGTCCCGCAGCGCAGCATACGGGATGCCCGCCGAACGTGGTGATGTGTCCCAGTACAGGATTGTGTGTCAGCGTATTCATTATCTGCGGGGAGGATATGAAGCCGCCCAGCGGCATGCCGCCGCCGAATGCCTTGGCAACGCACATTATGTCCGGCACTACACCGTATTTCTGGAAAGCGAACAGCGAGCCGGTTCGTCCGAAACCTGTCTGTATCTCGTCGAATATCAGCAGAGCGCCCGTCTCGGTGCAGCGTCTGCGCAACGCTTCGAGGAATCCTGCGGGCGGAATTCTCACGCCGGCCTCACCCTGCACAGGCTCCACCAGAACGGCGGCCGTGCGTGCGGTTATGCGCCCGAGGCTGTCGAAATCCCCGAACGGCAGCGAGTCGACATCGGGCAGCAGGGGCCGGAAGGCATTCTTGTACATCTCCCCCTCGGGTGCTCCCATTATGCTCAGGGGGCCGATGGTGGAGCCGTGGTAGGCCTTTCTGAACGATATGAGCTGCGTGCGGCCGGTGTAGCGTTTGGCGAGTTTGAGCGCACCCTCCACCGCCTCGCTGCCGGAGTTGAGGAAATAGACGGAACTCAGCTCCTCGGGCAGCAACTCCGCCAGACGGGCTGCGTAACGCACCTGCGGACGCTCTATCATCTCGCCGTAAACCATTATGTGCATGTAATCCTCCGCCTGCCTTTTTATGGCGTCGATAACCCTGCGGTTGCCGTGTCCCACGTTGTTTACCGACACTCCGGCAATCAAATCGAAGTAGCGCTTGCCCTCCGGAGTGTAGAAGAATACGTCCTCGGCCCGTTCGACCTCTATCATTAGCGGCGAGGGCGATGTCTGTCCCACGTTTTGCAGGAACTGTTTTCTCAGTATGGTATCCATATGCATTAATGTCTTATTAGTCTGAATGTCGGTGCGGCCGACCGCCGAGCACCGGTACGTTATTGTTCCGGCGAAGGATTTCTTTCCAGTATACGCTGCGAGTCCTTGATGCTGAGCATCAGCCAACGGAACAGCAGTTCGGCACGCTCCCTGTCGCTTAGCCTCCATTCGGCCCCGGAGCTTCGCAGTGCCGACGATAGATTGTACAGCAGGACCGATGCGCTGGCCGAGACATTGAGCGACTCGACGAACCCGCACATCGGGATGCGTATGAAACTGTCCGCACGCCTGATTACTTCGTCCGATATTCCGGCATGTTCCGTACCGAAAACCAGTGCGAACGGTCCGGCCGAGACGTCGAACTGCTCAGGAGTGCAGTCCCCGCGGTGCGGCGTGGTCGCCACTATCCGGTAGCCTTTGTCATGAAGCGTGTCGAGCGCCCGGGCCGTGGAGCCGCATCGCCGTATGTCGACCCATTTGTCCGTTCCCTTGACTATGTGCAGGTTGGGCGTGAAGGCGCACAGCGTCTCGATTGTGTATATGTCCTGAATGCCGAATGCCTCGCAGGTGCGTACGAGAGCGCTTGCGTTCTGCGGGTGGAAGGTGTTTTCCAGGCAGACCGTCATGTATCGGGTGCGCATGTCGAGAGTGCTGCAAATCGTGTCGAAACGCTGCCCGGTGATGAAGTTCCGGAGGTAGTCTATACTTCCGTACAGCCATTCGGTCGTTCTGCCGCTGCACAGCGCATCGAGCGATTCTTTATCTGTATTTGTCATCGTTGTCAAGCATTTTGAGATAACTTTCATAACGCGACACCGATACCAGTCCCTCCTGCACGGCGCTTGTCACGGCGCAGTCCGGTTCGTGCGTGTGGGTGCAGTTGTTGTAGGCGCATCTGCCGGCGTGACGCATGAAGTCGGGAAAGTAGCGGGCCAGTTCGCAGGCGTCTATATCCATCAGACCGAATCCCTTGATGCCCGGCGTGTCTATTATGCGTCCGTCGCCGGTGCAGTACATGCGGGCGAATGTCGTGGTGTGCATCCCCTTGTGATGCGAGCGGGATATGCTGCCTGTTCTGATGTCCAGCCCGGGGGCAATGGCCTTCACGAGCGAGGATTTGCCCACTCCGGAGTTTCCGGCAAGCAGCGTCGTGCGTCCGCGCAGCATGGCGGCGAACTCGCCGACTCCCTCCCCGGTCAGGGCCGAGAGCTGAATCACCCGGTATCCGGCGCCGGTGTATGTGTCGAGAAATTCATCCAGTTCGGCCGGCGTCTCGCGCGCCAGGTCTATTTTGCCGAGCACTATCACCGGTGGCACTCCGTATGCCTCGCACGTGACAAGAAACCGGTCGATGAACTCGCGGCTCGTGACGGGCGAGTGCAGTGTGGCCACTATCGCTGCGGTGTCGAGGTTGGCCGCGATGATGTGCGACTCTTTCGACAGATTGGACGCGCGGCGCAGGATGTAGTTGTCGCGCGGAAAAATATCCGTTATCGCGTATTGTCCGTCCTGCTGCGCCTCCCATCGTACGCGGTCGCCTACGGCCACGGGGTTTGTGCTTCGGGCGCCGCGCAGCCTCAGCCGCCCCCTTATCCGGCATCTTATCTGCGCTCCGTCTTCGGCGAGAAGGGAGTACCAGCTGCCCGTGCTCTCGATTACTGTCGCATTGCCTTGTTTCATGACTGGTGGTTATGCGTATTGTTGTCGTTCAGTATTATTTTGCCGGCCGATTCGAGGTATGGAAAGACCGTACCGGATATTCGCACTACCGGTCCGTAGAGCCTGGATTGCTGTGCGGCACTCTCTTTGATGATGTTGTTTGAGGAGTCGATGCCTGACAGCCATATCAGTATGACGCCTGTGACAAGAGCGGCTTTGAGAGCGGAGAACACCACGCCCAGCAGCGTGTCGAATATACCCAGCCCGGCTATTTTGAAGAGCCCGCGGGTAAGGCGTCCTATTGCCATCATGACGAGCACGGTGAGCGCGAATACTGCGAAAAAGCCCACGGCAGAGGCCGTGAGTCCTTCCAGTCCGAGCATGCCGCCGGCCCGGGGACCGAGTGCGAAAGCTGCATGTACGCCAGTCAGCAGCGCGGCTATGCCGATAATCTGCACTATGATTCCTTGTCTGAATCCGTCCCACACTCCGATGAGCAGCGGTACGGCTATTATGATGTCGAGCCAGTTCATTCGTCTATTTAATCCTACGAAAATAAGGATAATTTTTCATTTATTTTTAACTTTGTGGCAAATCGGACGAAATAGGTTTAAGATTCGTTGTTTTTAGATGATTTTACGATGAAACGTCATATCGCTATAATTCTTTTTGTTGTCAGTGTAGTCAGCCTGTCGGCCCGCGAGGTGGTAACCATCAACCGCGACTGGAAATTCTTTACCAACAGCGAGACGAGCAGCGACAAATCCATGCTTGTCGATTTGCCGCATACGTGGAACAACGATGCCCTGAGCGGCCGGCGCGATTATTTCCGCGGCATAGGCAACTATCTGAAAAGCGTCGACATCCCCTCCTCGTGGGAGGGCCGGCGGGTGTTCCTGCTTGTCGAAGGCTCGTCCACCGTCACCGACATCATGCTCAACGGCAGGCATATCTGCGAGCACCGCGGGGCGAGCACGGCTTTCTCGTGCGAGATAACCGATGCGCTGCGTTACGGCGCCGGGAATGTGTTCTGGATAATGGTCAACAACTCGCCGCGCATGGATATACTCCCGACGGCAGGCGAGGCCAATGTCTACGGCGGAATATATCGGGGTATAAAACTCATCGTTACGGACGACGTTGCGTTCAGCCCTCTGGAAGATGCCTCGCAGGGCGTTTACATACAGACTTCGGACGTCACGCGCCGAAGGGTCGAAGGCCGGGCGGTGGTGAATGTCACCTCGCGGAAAGGCATTCCGCAGGACAGCTATCTGAGAATGCGTCTTGTGGACGGCAACGGCTCCATATCGTTGCAGAGCGTGGCCGACATAGCGGCCGGTACGCGCGGCAGCTGGCATGTCGAGCTTCCTTTCGTATTGGAGAATCCGCAGTTGTGGGACGGGGTGAGGAATCCGTATCTGTACAGGGCCGAGTTCTCGCTCGTTTCGGGATCCACGGTTCTGGATTCCGTGACCTTCGATACCGGATTCCGCAGCTACGAGGTGACCGACAGCGGATTCGTGCTCAACGGCCGAAAGTATCCGGTGCGAGGAGTGGTGATGCACAAGGACAGGGTCATGGTCGGCCCTGCGGTCACACCGATGCAGATAGAGGAGGATTTCAACATAGTGACGGAGATGGGGGCCAATGCCGTGAGGGTGGCCGGAGGACGTCATGCCGATTATTTCTATGACCTGTGCGACCAGGCCGGCGTGATAGTATGGACCGACTTGCCGTTTACCGGAGCCACGTACTATACCGACAAGGCATTCATAAACTCTCGCAGTTTCAAGGAGAACGGGCGGCAGCAGCTGCGCGAGATGATTAATCAGCTCTACAATCATCCGTCCATATTCTTCTGGGGACTGTTCTCGGATGTCTCCTACCGCGGCGACGATCCGGTGCCATATATCACGGAGCTGGACTCCGTCGCGCACGGAATGGACCCTTCGCGCAGGACCATTGCGGCGAGCAATCAGGACGGCGGAATAAACAATATCACTGATTTGATTGTTTTCGACCATTCGTTCGGCTGGTCGGAGGGATTGCCGGACGACATTCTTGTCTGGAAGGAGATGATGAGGCGTAAATGGAGCACACTGAAATACGGCCTGAGCTATGCCGCCGGCGGTTCCGTTTTCCAGCAGGACGAGACGCTTGCCCGTCCGGTGATGCTCAGCAACCGTCATCCGGAGGGGTGGCACACATATTTTCACGAGCGGTATTTCCTGAATGCGGCGTGCGACTCCACGATATGGGGAGTCTGGGTGGGCAACATGTTCGATTTCGGCGCTGTCGGCCGGCAGTGGGGCGACGGCAAGGGTACGAACGATTACGGACTGGTGACGTTCGACCGCAAGGACCGCAAGGATGCCTATTATCTGTACAAGGCCAACTGGAATGAATCCGAACCGTTCATATATATTGCGGAAAAACGCCGCGATACGCGTTCATCGACCGTGCAGACGGTGAAGGTATATTCCAATCAGGCGGAGGTGGAACTGCTTGTCAATAACAAGAGCGCAGGAACGAGAACCGGCGAGCACGGAGTGTTCATATGGGAGGACGTGGAGCTTCGCGGCGGAATAAACCGTCTGGAAGCGCGTTCCGGATGGGCTTCCGACAAGACCGTCTTGAATGTCGTTCAGGGCAGATAGGTCTGTGCCGACCGGGGTCCGGGGTTCTGCCTCCGCCGGTTGAGTCCGGATGACGGTTCAGATGCTGGCTGCCAATGCGGATGGCGGAATCTGTTCGATGTATTGTCTGCTGAGCGGCCCTTCCGAAAAAATCAAATCCAGAATAGACATGTTTGCGGCGAACGGCATTCTGTCGCTGAACACCTGCGTGTAGGGCGGCAGCATGTCAGGGTAGCAGAGAGTCTGCGCTTTCTTGTCCCGGAGGTCGACAAGGCCGGGGGCGGGGGAGATGTATCCGTCCGAGAGTCCGGCCTCTTTGTCACTGCCCAGTATCTTTAAGACCGTGTGCGTGTATTCCAGGTTCAAGTCTATGAGGAAATCGAATCTGCGGGTGTAGAAGGGTTCGAATGCGGATTCGTAGAAGTCGAAATACGGCGAGTTGCGGTAGGCCGACACTATCGAGTTCCAGTGTCTGTGCTGCCAGCGTTTGGAGTAGTCGATTCTTACGTCGCGCGTGAGCATGCGGCTGCCGCGGCCGCAGACGTTGACGCTGAGTGTGAGCACACCTGCGGCGCAGACTATGCTCTGCCTGTTGCGCATGCTCTGTTTCACCCAGTTCTCGTGCACGTCGATTATGCAGTGCTCTCTCAGGAGACGGGCGTAGTAGCCGATGTCTCCGGCATATGTTATCGGCAGTATCGTCATAGGGCTGGTTCGACCCAGCGGCCGTCTTTTTTGAGCAGCGCGACCAGACAGTCGAGTGCCCGTTCCTGTTCGATTCCTTTGAGGATGACCTCCGTGCCGCGGTACAGCGTTATGCGTCCCGGTCCGGCACCGACGTATCCGTAATCCGCGTCAGCCATTTCGCCGGGGCCGTTGACTATGCAGCCCATGACGCCTATTTTCAGACCGGGAATATGTCCTGTGCGGCGTTTGATACGTTCCAGCGTGTTTTCCAAATCGTACAGCGTGCGGCCGCATCCCGGGCAGGCTATGTACTCCGTGCGGGACATGCGTACGCGGGCGGCTTGAAGTATGGACAGCGATATCTCGTCGATGACGCTCTGCTCTACGCTGTCGCATTCCAGATACATTCCGTCGGCGAGCCCGTCCAGAAACATGACGCCGAAATCCGCCGCTGCCATGACAGCCAGACGCTGAGGATCGGAGCAGCTGTACCGGCGGTGTATGATGACCGGCCTCATGTCGCCTGCCGCACTCATGTTGAGTATGGCCGAGCGCCATTCGGCTATCGGATTCTCTGTGACTGCGCCCGCAACCACTATCCTGTCGCCCAGCACGGCGCGTTGCGCGGCTGTCAGCTCGGAATATATCGCCGGTGTGCCGCCACCGCCGATGCCTTCTGTCGCGCGGCTTGCGCGCGGCCTGTATTCGTAGGCCGAGAACAGCGCCGGGTCTTTCACCTGCGAAATCTCCTCATGGCCCGCTCGTGCGGCGAAGTATTCGGTAAGCATGAGCGCTACCGGAATCTCGTTTTCGGGAGCCTCGGTGAGCGAGACGCGTATCGTGTCGCCTATTCCGTCGGCCAGCAGCGCACCTATGCCCACGGCTGACTTGATGCGTCCGTCCAGACCGTTTCCGGCCTCGGTGACTCCGAGATGCAGCGGGTAGTCCATCCCCCGCTTGTTCATCTCCTTGACCAGCAGCCGGTAGGCGTGTACCATCACGCGGGTGTTGCTCGATTTCATCGAAACCACCACCTGGTCGAAGTCGCGTCTGCGGCACTGTTCCAGAAACTCCATTGCCGAGGCGACCATTCCCTGCGGCGTATCGCCGTAGAGGGCTGTCATGCGCTCGGACAGCGAACCGTGGTTGACCCCTATGCGGAGCGCAGTGCCGTGAGCCCTGCATTTTTCAATCAGAAGGTCGAACTCCCCGCCCGCATCGTTGTAGTTGCCGGGGTTTATCCGGACCTTCTCGACAGCCTCTGCGGCAATCGACGCCACGGAAGGCAGAAAATGTATGTCGGCCACAAGAGCCACGTCGTCGGTTGTCCGGTACAGCTGCCGGTGTATCTCTTTCAGGTTTTCGGCCTGCCTGCGCCCCTGTGCCGTGAGTCTTACGATGCGGCCTCCGGCGCGGTGTATGCGGAGTATCTGGTCGACCGACGCGGAGGTGTCGAGCGTCGAGGTAGAGGTCATGGACTGTACGGCGACGGGGTTGCCGGCGCCTATTTCGATGCGGCCGATTCTTACCGCCGAAGTGTGGCGGCGGCGGTACCGCGTGAGTGATTCGCAAAATCCGGGCATAATCTTGTAGTGCGTATTATCACGCAAATATACGTTTTTTTCATAACTTTGAGGCGATAAATCATGAGTATGGATTCCGACATAAGATTTCTCGATTCCGACATCAAGTATCTGCACGGAGTCGGAGCTGCGCGGGCGGCTATGCTTGCCCGCGAGCTGGGAATCTCTACGTTCTCGGATTTGCTTTACTACTTCCCGTTCCGGTACATCGACCGTTCGCGTATCTACCGCATATCCGAACTCACCGAGCAGATGAGCGGCTCCTATGTCCAGCTGCGCGTGCGCGTGCTGTCTAAGAATTTTGCCGGAGAAGGCCGCCGGCAGCGTCTCTGCGTGACGGTCTCCGACGGGGCCTCGACAGCCGAACTGGTGTGGTTCCAGGGTGCGCAGTGGATTGAGAAGCGTCTTGAAACGGGTCGTGAGTATGTCGTTTTCGGACGGCCTAACTTCTATCGCGGGATGCTCAGCATGGTGCATCCGGAGGTTGAGTCTACGCTTTCCGCGTCGGAGCGCCCTGCCGCCATGTTGCAGGGTGTGTACGGCACCACCGAGAAACTGACATCCATGCAGCTCGGCACCAAGGGCATTTACGGTTTGCAGGCCTCGCTGTGGAAGATTGCGCAGCCGCATATCGTCGAGACGCTGCCGGACGCCATACGTGAGGAGTTCGGCCTTATAACTCTGCGCCAGGCTCTGTACAACATACATTTTCCGCAGAACCACGATTTGCTCCGCCGGGCCGAATACAGGCTAAAATTCGACGAGCTGCTCGGCATTCAGCTCGGCATAATGTCCCGCCGTTGCACGCGCAAGACATCTGCCGTGGGTTTCATGTTCAACCGTGTGGGAGACAAGTTCGGCACGTTCTACAACGAGCGGCTTCCCTTTCCGCTGACCGGAGCCCAGAAACGCGTGGTGCGGGAGATTCGGAGCGATACGGTTTCGGGGCACCAGATGAACCGCCTGTTGCAGGGGGATGTCGGAAGCGGCAAGACACTGGTGGCGCTTCTGAGCATGCTGCTTGCCGCCGACAACGGTTTTCAGTCGTGCATGATGGCGCCGACGGAGATTCTTGCCCGGCAGCATTACGCCTCGATAAAACGGATGCTGGGCGAGAGCGACGTTACCGTCGACGTGCTTACCGGTGCCACCCGAACGGCGGAGCGGCGGCAGATACTGGAACGTGCGGCGGCCGGACAGACGGATATACTGATAGGCACGCATGCTCTTATAGAGGACAGGGTGCGCTTTGCCGACCTCGGGCTTGTGGTGATAGACGAGCAGCACAGGTTCGGGGTAGAGCAGCGGGCGAGGCTGTGGACCAAGAATGAGCGTCCGCCGCACATACTCGTCATGACGGCTACGCCTATTCCGCGGACGCTGGCCATGACGCTTTACGGCGATCTGGATGTGTCGGTGATAGATGAGTTGCCGCCGGGACGTCAGCCGGTCAAAACGCTTCATCAGAGTGATGCGGCGCGTCCTTCGCTCTACTCCTTCATGCGTCGGGAGATTGCCTCCGGAAGGCAGGTATATGTTGTATATCCTCTCATCAAGGAGTCCGAGAAAATGGACTACAAGGATTTGGAGGCGGGTTACGAGAGTATCGTGGCGCAGTTTCCGGAGCCGCAGTACAGGACCGTCATGGTGCATGGCAAGATGAAGCCGGACGAGAAGCAGAGGGTGATGGAGGAGTTCAAGCGCGGAGAGGCCGACATAATGGTCGCTACCTCGGTTATCGAGGTCGGGGTCGATGTTCCGAACGCCACGGTGATGGTCATAGAGAGCGCCGAGCGGTTCGGCCTTTCGCAGCTGCATCAGCTTCGCGGACGTGTAGGCCGCGGCACGGGGCAGTCCTATTGCGTGCTTATGAGCGGCAGCAAGCTGTCGTCGGATGCCCGCAAGAGGCTCGATGCTATGGTCGAGACATCCGACGGATTCAGACTCTCGGAGCTCGATATGAAGCTGCGCGGCTCGGGCGATTTGAGCGGTACGCAGCAAAGCGGTATGGCGTTTGTTCTGAAAATAGCCAATCTGAGCAAGGATGCGGCCATAATAGAGATTACGCGCAGTCTGGCCGGGCGGGTGCTGGATGCCGACCCGAGGTTGGAGACGCCCGCATACGGATTGCTCAGGCTGTTGAAGAGCCGATACGAAAATTCCGCCGGCCGTGATTTCAGTATGATTTCGTGAGGTTTATGAAGAATATATTTTCAACGTTCGCCGCGGTTCTGTCTTTTGTCGCGGTCTATGCCGGAAGGCCGGTCGCCTTCGCCGACGGGGAGAAGCTCGTATATGCTGTCAGCTACCGGGCGAAGATGGTTCCCAATACTGTCGTCGGGCGTGCCACGCTCGAATGCGCCGTCGAGACGGACGGGCAGGGAACGGTCTATAAAATAACCGCCAACGGGCGGACGCTGCCGTTCTTCCGCTGGTTTTTCGATTTGGACGATACGTATGTCAGCCGTATGGACTCCGCAACGCTCAGGCCCGTGTCTCTCGACGTGAGTCTGTCGGAGAACGGTTACGGCTTCCGAGCGCGTTATATGTACGACTGGAATGCCGGAGTTATGCGCAGCGTCTACAAGAATAAACGCTGGGCGGAGGAGCGCAGAAAAGAGCAGAACCTGTCCGCGGACAGCTTCGATGCCGTGGCGCTGTTCTACAATCTGCGGCAGAAGGATTTCGACGGTTTCGGGCCGGGCCAGAGGCATGTGCTGCATCTGGTGCTGGAAGATACGGTGCGGACGATAGGGTACAGTTTCCTGGGCCGCGACGAGGTGAAGATACGCGGTCTGGGCCGCTTCGGCGCACTGAAATTCAGGTGTCAGATTGCCACCTCCTCTGCCGAAAGTTTCGAGGACGGCTCCGAGTTCACGCTCTGGATTTCGGATGACGACAACCGTATTCCGCTGCTTATAGAATCTCCGGTCAGGGTGGGCAGTGTGCGGGCCGTGCTGCGCGAGTACGACGGTGTGCGGCACCGCCTGGCCTTGAAGGAGTGACAGGGCTCGAAAATCACTTTTACAATAAAAATGGCTCCGGACGGCAAAAATACAGTGCGGACGGTCGTGTTTCTGTGGAAAAGTTAGTATTTTTGCCCTAACATGTAAAGAAGTGCGGTTATGCGAAAGGTATTTTATATATTGTGTCTGATGCTGTTGTGCGTGCCGGTGTCCGGACGCGACACGGATTTGTCCCGAGTGCGGGAGCTGGTGCGTCACGGACGGTTCGAGGCTGCGTCCTATGAATTGAAGCGTGTCATTAAACGTCTGGGACCGGATGATTACGGCCAGCGTTCCGAGGCCGAGTATCTGAGTGCGCTGTGCGATGTGAAGCTGGGGCGGGCGGATGCGGCCGAGACTCTGGGAGCATTTATGGAAAAGTACCCGAATTCGCTGTACGATAACGATATACGGTTTTATCAGGGCGTGCTTTTATATAATGCCGGAGAGTATGAAAAGGCTTTGGAGAGTCTTCTTGCCGTGAATCCGTACCGGATGGGGGACTCCGAGGCCGACGAGTACAATTTCAAGACGGGACACTCGTATTTCGTGACGGAAAACTGGGATGCCGCATATCAGAGACTTGCGGATGTATCTGAGAACAGTTCCTATTATCCTCATGCGCGCTACTATATGGGCTACATGGATTATGCGCGCGGAAACAATGCCCGCGCGAGGGAGCTTTTCACTTCGATTGCCGACAGCCGTTCGTATGCCGATGTGGTGCCGTATTATCTGTTGCAGCTCGAATTTCTGGACGGCAACTACGAGTACGTCGCCAGGAATGCCGACAAGTTGCTTGCCGGTGCGTCGGACGAACGTCGCGTGGAGCTGCTCAGGGTGCTGTCCGAGTCGTGGTTCCATCTGTCCGACTATTACCGCGCAGCCCGTTACATGGAGCAGTATATGGCCGAGGGCGGCGAGGTGGCGCGCGGCGAGAACTATATAATGGGATTCTCGCTCTACCGGGAGGGGCATTTCGAGCAGGCAATACCCTATCTGGCGCGTGTATGCAGTGCCGACGACCCTCTGTCGCAGAATGCCAGCTATCACCTTGCCGACTGTTATCTGAAAACCGGTGACAAGCGCAAGGCCATGCAGTCGTTCTCCATAGCGTCGAGCCGAGGCGAGGGCACAAACGCCGAAATAAGCCGCGACGCGTTGCTCAATTACGGCAAGTTGCAGTTCGAGCTGGGCGGCGAGCGTTTCAACGAGACGATAAACGTGCTGAACCGTTATCTGGCCGAGTATCCGGATTCGCCGCAGGCCAGACAGGTGAAGGAGTATCTTATCTCGGCATATTACAACTCGCATAACTACAAGGCCGCATACGATGCCATAATACAGTATCCGAATCCGGACAACGACATCAAGACGGCTTTGCAGAAAATCACCTATTTCCGTGCGTTGGAGTACTATGCGCAGGGCGACCCGGACACTGCCATGCGGTTGCTCGCGGATGCCTCGCGCTACGGCTACAACGCGAAGTACAAGGCGCTTACGGCATTCTGGCAGGGCGAGATTCTCTACTCGCAGGGACAGTACGAGCCGTCTGTGGCGCGGTATGCGGAGTATCTCAGGCTGTCGCCGCTGTCGGAACCTGAGAACGCCATGGCGCGCTACAACACCGCATATGCCTATTTCAATATGCAGCGCTGGGACGAGGCGCAGCGCTGGTTCGAGAATTTCCTTTCGCACTACAAACCCTCGGACGACTATGCGGCCGACTCGTACAACCGTCTGGGCGATACGTATCATTCGCAGCGCTCCTATTGGAAAGCCATCGAATGTTATGACAAGGCCGCCGCGACGGGTTCGGACCTGAAATACTATTCGGCCTATCAGCGGGCCATGATGCTGGGGCTGGTGGAGCGTCCGCAGCGTAAGATAGAGAGTCTTAATGCAATCGTCAAGGATGGCCGCGGCCCGTGGGTCGAATCGGCGATGTTCGAGCTCGGACGTTCGTACATGGTGCAGAACGACTATGCCGCCAGTGCCGGGACATTCGAGAAGTTCATCGCTTCGTATCCCGCTTCGGAACGTTATGCGGATGCGCTTTCCAATATAGGACTGGCCTATCAGAATATGGGTGACAATGCCCGTGCGATGACATATTACAAGAAGATTGTGGCCCGCGCGCCCAAGTCGGCCGAGGCGTCGGGTGCGGCGGCGGCCATACGTGAGATATATGTGGATGAGAACGATGTGGACGGATATTTCGACTTCGCCCGCGGTGCAGGCATAGAGACCGACCTCGGGGTTCGTCAGAAGGATTCGCTCTCGTTTGCGGCGGTGCGGAAAGTATACGTCTCGGGGGACGGCCCAAAGGCAATCGCCGCTCTGGAAGCATATCTTGCCTCCAATCCAGACGGCATGTATGTGCCGCAGGCGCTCTATTATCTGGGCGAGAGCCGCCGCTCGCAGGGAGACAAGGCCGGTGCTGTCGCGGAATTCGCCAGATTGTGCCGGATGCAGGACAACGACTATACCGTGCGCGGACTGGACAGACTCTCTTCTCTGGCATTCGAACAGAAACAGTTCGGACAGGCGGCCGATGCTTACTTGCGTCTGAGCCGCAGCACTACCGAGCCGTCGCTCGTTGCCAAGGCGGCAGCCGGTTATGCGGACGCCGTTCTTGCGGAGGGCGATACGGCGAGAGTTCTTGAAGCGTGCGGCGTTTTCGAGAGGCATGAGATGAGCGATGCCGCAAGGGAGCGCTCCCTGTTGCTCGCCAAGGCCGGTATCCTGGCAGCCCGTTCGGAACGCAGTCAGGCTCTGCGTATTTACGAGCGTTTGAGTGCGGATGTGAGCGATGCCGCCGGTGCTCAGAGCGCATACCGTGTGATAGAGGCTCTGTATGCCGCGGGGGATTTGAGCGGTGCCGAGAAAAAAGTGTTCGAGTTCTCGGAGAAAGATACGCCTCATACATATTGGTTAGGCAAGGCGTTTCTGACGCTCGGAGACATCTATGTCGCTTCGGGCGACACTTTCCAGGCAAGGGCCACCTATCAGAGCATAGTGGACGGATATTCACCTGCGGGTGACGGAATCGTGGAGTCCGCACGTGAGAAAATCGGTAAACTGAAATAAGAGAATTATGAAAAGGATATTTGCGGTTTTGGTTCTTTGTTGTGCTGCGCATGCTCTGATGGGGCAGGTGTCGCAGCAGGTGGAGGTCACCAAGGCCTATGTGCCGCATGTCGGTCAGGCCGGAAAACTTCCCGTAGCGCCCCGTATGTCGGACACGGTCGCTCTGCGGCCGGATATAGAGTATTCCGTCGTCCCGCAGACGTGGAACACCGAGTTCGGGACACGCAGGATAAGCCCGGCGACGGTGAGTGCGAATCCGTATCATGTTTCCGCTCCGTTCTATATAAAGGCGGCTGTGGGTTATCCGTTGCAGAGTCTGCTGGACGCGCATGTGACCAGGAACGATGACGGGCGCTCCACGGCGGGCGTGTATGTGAAGCACTACGGCTCCTACTCGAAAAGAAAAAGCGATTACGGAGCCTCGCGTCACCGGGCTACATATATGGACAACGAGGCGGGAATATTCGGTTCGAAGAAGTTGGGTCGCTACATGCTGGACGGTTCGCTCTCGTATGACAATCTGCTTGCGTACCGTTACGGTATGTTCGCGCTCGATTCTGTTCCGGTGGGGCAGGGTGAGAACCTTATTCCGGAGAATGTGCGCGACAGAATGGTGGATATAGGGGCGCTCGAAGGGGAAATAAGGTTCGGAGACGCTTTCACCGACATGTCGCATTTCAATTTCGCGGCAGGATTCGGCGCCGGATTCACTCACGATGCGGCCCGGGACAGGCAGGTGGATATAGACGCGTCGGTGCGTATGGGCAGGATGTACGGAGCGCACGGATTCGATTTCACGCTCTCTTACGGCGGATATGTCGGTGCCGTGGCTCTGAGCGATGCTGCGGCAGGAACCGTGATGCTGAGTCCACGTTATGTTTTTCGCTCGCAGAAAGTAAGCCTTTGCGTGGGGGCCGATTACGCTTATACGTATGACAGACTCTATCCGAACAGACACAATCTGTTTCCGGCCCTCGATTTGAGACTCGATGTGGTGAAAGGGTATTTCATTCCGTATATTACCGCTTCCGGACAGGTGCTCTCCGGTTCTTTCGCATCTCTGTGCCGCCGCAATCCGTATCTGGCTGCCGGAAGCGTGGCTGCGTCGGGCAGTAGGATAGACTTGCGTGCAGGTATTGAGGGCAGCGTGAAGGGCTGTTTTCTGTACAGGGCTTTTGCAGGGTACGGTTCGTTCAGACGCATGCCTTTCTTCGTAAGCCTGTACATGCCCGGCGGGGCTGACGATACGGGACAGTTCGGTGTCATTTCAGATGATGCGGATGCTTTCGTGGCAGGAGCCGAACTGCAATTCAAGGTGGCGGACAGTTTCGACGCCGGATTGAAATTCGACTATTACGGCTACGGTACCGATGTCCTTCCGCACGGAGGCGGAATGCCCAAGTTCGATTCGGAACTGACGCTGCGTTATTCGTACCGGGACAAGTTCTCGGTAGGAATCTCGGCATTGCTCCTCGGAGCGAGATACTTCCCTGAGATAGATGCTCGCGGCGAGGAACGTACGGTATGGACCGGTTCTCAGTTTACTGCCGACATATACACCTCGCGTGTTCCTGCGACAGTGGATTTGCGTGTCGATGCCGATTTCAGAATCTCGAAAAAACTGTGGGGATTCGTCAGCGGCCGCAATCTTGCCGCAGCCAGGCTCTATACGTTCAACCACTATCGTGAGCTTGGCGTCAATGCTCTTGCCGGAGTAAAGATAGTTTTCTGACGATACGGTAGAGGCGATATAAGTTAATGGGGCGGTTCAATATATGAACTGCCCCATGTGCTATAAACCGAACCGGGGACTGCATGACTCAAATATGCAGCCCCCGGTCTGGTTTAGTGAAGGAAAATGATTTTGGGAATCATATACGATTTACAGTTATGCGCTCCTGCGTAAGGAACTCGGGCCTTAGTCGCGCCCCGCGAAAGTCAGCTCATTTCATTCGCTCAGGACTTTCGCATTAGAAGTTCCATGTTGGTGACTCACACGATGCGGCCGTTATCATGAATCCGTTAGATGTGCCGGATTGTAAAGTCGTATATGGTGCCTGTTTTATATCGATATGTCGAGAATCTCGAACGTGATTACTCCGGCAGGTACCGTAACGTCGACCTTGTCGCCGCGTTTCTTGCCCAGCAGGGCCTTGGCAATCGGTGTGTTCACGGATAGCTTGCCCTCTTTGAGGTTGGCCTCGTTCTCCGATACGAGTGTGTAAATCACATCCTTGCCGGTGTTGTGGTTTTTGAGCGTAACCTTGTTGAGTATCTGTACGGTGTCGGTGTTGATTTTGCTCTTGTCCAGAATACGGGCGTTCGCGATGAGCGCCTCCATCTGCGCGATACGCATTTCGAGCATTCCCTGCGCTTCCTTGGCGGCATCGTATTCGGCGTTTTCGGACAGGTCGCCTTTGTCCCTTGCCTCTGCTATCGCAGCGGAAATGGCGGGACGCTCGACCGAGCGCATGTGTTCGAGCTCGTCTTTCATCTTTTTGAAACCCTCTTCCGTGAGGTAGGTAATCTTTGCCATAATGTATGTATTTGTTTATTATACGGTAAAAAACTAAGAACCCCGACCTGCGCAAGACCGGAATCCTTTATCGATAGAGCAAAGATAAGTAAAAAGTTTCGAATAAAAAAATCCGGATGACGATTTATTTCCGATACGGCTGCTGCGGTGCCCGTGGCGACGTTTCCGGTGTAAAATCGCATATAATTGCATCTGCAATTATAAAATAGGTAATAAATCGTTACCTTTGTCCGGGTAAAGACAAAAAGAAGATATGCCATCATCCAATTTCGTAGATTACGTAAAGATTTTCTGTCGTTCCGGTCACGGTGGAGCCGGTTCCGCGCATTTCCGCAGGGAGAAGTTCGTCGCATTCGGCGGTCCCGACGGCGGTGACGGCGGACGCGGCGCGAGCATAATATTGCGTGGCAACAGTCAGTATTGGACGCTGATACACCTTAAATATAAAAGACATGTGTTTGCAGAGGACGGTCAGGCAGGCTCCGGTGCCAGGAGCAGCGGCCGCGACGGGCGCGATATAATTATAGACGTTCCGCTCGGAACCGTTGCCCGCGATGCCCTGACCGGCGAGATGGTGTGCGAGGTTACCGAAGACGGCCAGAAGGCGGTTCTGCTGGCAGGCGGACGCGGAGGTCTCGGCAACTGGCATTTCAAGACGTCGACAAACCAGGCGCCTCGCTACGCGCAGCCGGGAGAGGACGGCCGCGAGGGGACGTTTATTCTGGAACTTAAAATTCTTGCGGATGTCGGGCTGGTGGGCTTCCCGAATGCCGGCAAATCGACGCTTCTTTCCGTGGTGTCGGCTGCAAGGCCCAAGATTGCGGACTACGCATTTACCACTCTGGAACCCAATCTCGGAATCGTGGAGTGCCGCGACTCGCACTCCTTTGTCATGGCCGATATACCCGGAATCATCGAGGGCGCGCACGAAGGGCGGGGACTGGGAACGCGCTTCCTGCGTCATATAGAGCGCAACTCTATGCTGCTGTTCATGATACCGGCCGATTCGGAGGATATCGTGCGTGACTACGGGATACTGCTCGGCGAACTGACGATGTATAATCCCGAACTGCTTGACAAGGGACGGCTGCTGGCTGTCACGAAGTGCGACATGCTCGATGACGAGCTTATGGAGCATGTGCGCCGGAATCTGCCGGAAGGCATTCAGACGGTGTTCATATCCTCCGTCAGCGGCATGGGTATTCAGGAGCTCAAAGATGCCTTGTGGAGCAGACTGAGTGATGTGAATTCAATAGATTAAAAGAGTTATGGCAGGCAGTTCCATTCTTCTTATTTATACGGGCGGAACCATCGGCATGAAGACCGACCCCGGGACAGGGGCTTTGCGTCCGTTCGATTTCAACGATATTTATACCGAGTTCCCGACGCTCCGCACGCTCAACGTGGATATTGAGGTGTGCGATTCGATTAAGCCGATTGATTCGTCGAACGTGACGCCCGACGACTGGATTCGTCTTGCCGAAATCATACGTGACAACTACTCCCGTTTCGACGGATTCGTTATTCTTCACGGCACGGACACCATGTCGTATACCGCTTCGGCGCTGAGTTTCATGTTGGAGGATTTGAGCAAGCCTGTCATTTTTACGGGCAGTCAGATTCCGATAGGCGTGCTAAGGACCGACGGCCGCGAGAATCTGATTACGGCCATCGAGATTGCGGCGGCGCGCAGCGGCGATTTGCCAGTCGTGCCGGAGGTCTGCATATATTTTCAGAACCGGCTGTTCCGCGCAAACCGCACCACCAAGCGCAGCGCCGAGCATCTGAATGCTTTCTGTTCGGAGAACTATCCTCCGCTCGCGGAGGTCGGCGTTACCATTTCTTATAATACGCCGTATATCCGCAAGGCCGATTTTACGAGTCCGAAACTGCATATTGCAAAGGAGCTGTGCCGCGATGTGATGATAGTGAAGATTTTCCCGGGACTCTCTCCTTCCGTTTTCCGGTCCATGCTTTTTACGGAGGGACTCCGCGGTGTGGTCCTGGAAACCTACGGCTCGGGAAACGCTCCGACTTCGGACTGGTTCGTCGAGGCGGTGCGCGAGACAGTGGGCCGCGGAGTCGTCGTGCTCAATGTCACCCAGTGCCAGAGCGGGTCCGTGTCGGCTATCTACGAGACGGGTCTCAGTTTGCGTGATGCCGGTGTAATAAGCGGTTACGACATGACCACCGAGGCTGCCGTGACCAAACTGATGTATGTTCTGGGCCAGAATCTCGATGCGGCAGGAGTGGAAAAACTGCTAAATAATCCTATCAAAGGTGAATTTATTAGATAAAACTTTGTTCGGATAAATAATTATTCCTATATTCGCAAATCGAAATCTCGCTTTCGATGCCCCGGAAACCGATGCGAAGGCCATCGCCCGGCAGCCGGAACCGAAAGAACGACAGAGATTTATATGTAATGGAGAAATGACCGAGTGGCTGAAGGTGCACGCCTGGAAAGTGTGTATGCCTCAAAAGGGCATCGTGGGTTCGAATCCCGCTTTCTCCGCAAGAAAAAGTAAGAATTTCGAACAAAAACAAGTCTAATTAATTTAATTCAACTATGAAAAAACTTTTTATGACTCTTGCGGTTGCAGGATTATTCAGTTTTGCGGCTGTTACTGCTCACGCTCAGGAAGCAGAGGCTGCTTCTGACGAGGGTGTTGCAACCGAGCAGGTCGAGGCGGCCGAAGTGGCTGTCGTCAATACCGAGGTGGACGTAGAAGGCGAGCCTTTGCATCAGGTTCTCAAACAGAAGTTCCTCGAAGGAGGCGCCGGCTGGATGGCTGCGCCGCTGCTGTGTCTTATTTTGGGTCTGGCAATCGCAATCGAACGTATAATTTATCTGAATCTCTGCACTGTAAATACCAAGAAGCTCATTGCCAAGGTAGAGGCTGCGTTGCAGAATGGCGGTATAGATGCTGCGAAAGACGTTTGCCGCAACACCCGCGGTCCTGTCGCTTCCATATTCTATCAGGGTCTTGACCGTTACACTCAGGGTCTGGATGCGGTAGAGAAATCTGTCGTTTCCTACGGTTCGGTTCAGACAGGTCTTATGGAAAGCGGTCTGACATGGATTGGTCTGTTCATCGCTCTTGCGCCGATGTTGGGATTCATGGGTACCGTTGTCGGTATGGTCGCAGCGTTCGACTCTATTCAGGCTGCCGGTGACATCAGCCCGACCCTGGTTGCAGGCGGTATCAAAGTGGCACTTCTTACAACACTGCTCGGTCTTATCGTTGCCGTTGTTCTTCAATTGTTCTATTCCTATCTCGTATCGAAAATCGACAGCCTCGTGAACACCATGGAGGACAGTTCGATTACTCTTATGGACATGCTGACCAAATACAGCACGAAATAATTTAGAATAAGGAAAGAATAATTTTTCGGACAATGAAAAAAGCGTTAAACATATTGAAATTCGTACTTCTGCTTTTGGGTGTAGCTACGCTCATTCCCATGTTGGCGATAGATACCAACAGCGTGGATATGATGCTCGACTATACTTATGTATTGTTCGCTATTGCTGTCGTTGCCGCAATCGTCATGACTGCCATCAATTTCGGCAAGAGCAACAACAACTCCAAAATCGGAATAATAGTATTCGGTCTGTTGATTGTGGCTGTCGTGGTTGCGTACTTGTTATCGAGTCCGGAGCCTATAACCCTTGCCAGCGGCAAGGTCGAGGACAGTGCGACGACACTGAAACTTACCGATACTTTGCTTTATGTGACTTATGCAGCCTTTACAGCGGTAGTCGTATTGCTTATCGGCGGCGAAATAAGAAACAGCATAAAATAGTTAATAATTAGGTATGCCAACCAATAAAAGGAAAATACAGGAAATCAATGCAGGCTCCATGGCGGACATCTCGTTTCTGCTGCTGATATTCTTCCTTGTGGCCACTACCATGAATGTGGATACCGGTATCGCGCGTATATTGCCTCCTATGCCTGAAAACGACCAGAAGTTGAAGGACCAGGATGTCAAGGAGCGAAACCTGATGAACGTGTTCGTGAACAAGTTCGACCAAATCATGATTGTCGGCAAGGGACAGATTGATATTTTGCAGCTTAAAGACGTGGTGAAAGACTTCGTCGTCAACAGATTCAACGAGGAAAACCTGCCGGAGAAGGAGAATACAGAAATTGAGATGCCTGACGGAAGCAAATGGGTATATCCTGTGAGCAAGGGTGTCATATCGCTTCAAAATGACCGCGGTACGAGCTACAACATGTACATTATGGTGCAGAACGAGCTTACCCGTGCATTTAATGAGGTGCGTGACGAAGTATCCATGCAGAAGTTCGGCGTAAAATTCTCCGACCTGTCCGAGGAACAGCGCAGTGTAATACAGAAAGCTGTACCTTTGAAAATTTCGGAGGCAGAACCGCGTAACGTAGAGGGAGGAAAGTAGTATGGCTGTAATGAAGAAAAAAGGCAATAAGGAGATTCCGGCGATTTCCACCTCATCTCTGCCTGACGTGATATTCATGCTTATATTCTTCTTTATGGTTTCGACCACCATGCGTGAACAGGAGATTCTGGTCTCGACCAAACTTCCCGAAGCCACTGAGGTGCAGAAATTGGAAAAGAAGCAGTTGGTAAGTTATATCTACATCGGTCCTCCTACCAGAGCTATGCAGCAGAAATGGGGTACTTCTCCCCGTATTCAGCTCAATGACAGCTATCGTACTGCCAAGGATATAGGTGAGTTCGTGGCTTCTGAACGCGATAAGCTCAGTGAAGCGGACCGTGCGGCCATGACCATATGTATCAAGGCGGATGCAACCACTACCATGGGTAATATTACCGATGTCAAGCAGGAATTGCGTCGTGCGAGTGCTCTGAAAGTAAACTATGCCGCATCCAAAGGTTTAGGTTACAGATAGGATATAACAGTAATTAATTTCAATGAATCGGGCGTTTATTATTAAAAGCCCGGTTCATTTTTCGTTTATCATCTGTTTCAGCTGATTATGTGCTTCTGAATCGTGACTGCGGCGTAGTGCATGAGTGGTATTGGGCCGTGTAGCATGGATGGAATATGAAGTGTGGAATGATTGCCACGATGTACTGGGATTGGTGTAGTGATGTGTGTTGAATGAGTAAAGTGTAGTCCGGCAGTTAGAGTATAGCAGAAGTGTTGCGTAGCATGTGTCGTGCTGGCGGTTGTCTACTGTGGGTATCCGACCGTGGAGACAATACGGCCGGAATAACAGCGAGATGTAGAGTTATATATATTGATTTGGAGAGCTTACAAGTTACAACATGCGTTCCTGCAAGACTAAAACAGATATTAACGTTAACTTTTATAATAATTATTTTTATTTGTAAGAATATGAAACATCGAATGTTTGACGTTTAGGCGTTTCGTTAGTCATATAGTGAAAGTGTTTTATATGCTTATGAAGCCGATTGAATGGCTTTCGACTTTTGTATGGAAAAGTTCTCTTGGATGTTTTACTGTCGTGATATGATGTTTTCTTGTGTCATGCCGTTTGTAATTGTTCCGCAATAGAGAAGTTTATCCATAATATAATTATGGAAACTATATGCAATCTTACACTATGAGTTTGGTATTATTTTTTTTGCAAACAGCGTTGGGTGTGCGCGGACCGCAATTATTGCGGCAAAGGCCTGCTACCTGTGTTTCTGTTCAAGTTGCAAGCGCGATGAGAGTGAACTGCGGGGAGGACCTCGACGATGTGTAAAGTTTATATATGGTTTTGTCTGTAATTATTTAATATAGGTCAGTTACATGCAGTATTGATGCTGACGGATGCCGTTGGGTTGTAGTACATGCGGATTGGGATAAGCATATATCTCTGTTCGTGTGTTTTTTTATTGCTTGTATTGGAATTTATATGATACCGTATCATAAAAATTCATTGGATGAATTGCTGTTTTTTTTACTGATAATTACAAATTAGTTGTAGTAAATCCGATTGGTATGTTTCATATTTACAAAAAGATGAATCAAATCGTAAATATCTGTATCTCAGTCAAAATGCCTTGTAATAAATGATGATGTAATATTGTATTTTGCGTGAAAATCCATTTCTTTTGGGCGCAATAATAATATATTTCGCATTGGGTTGCATGATAACATTAGTTATTATGAGTTGCTTGTTTTATAGAATTAGTATGAATGAGTATTGTGGCAGAATTACCGGAGAGAAAATGGATGTAGTGGAATTTTTCGACTGTAACGGAATGATGGCCGAAGCATGCGACCCGGATGAGGCTTTGGCGCACAGTATTCGCGAAGCGTTCGAAGTGAAGCGCCTTCATCTGAATCCGGAGCTGACTTTGAATTCGTTGGCTGCGGAATGCGGAACAAACAGAACATATCTGTCGGAGTATTTGAACCGCAGGTTGAATATGAGTTTCAATGATTTTGTAAACGACTACCGAATAGTCAATGAAAGTATTCCGCTTATAAATAAGTTTCCTCACCTGTCATTTGCATACATCGCTGAGAAATCAGGTTTCGGTAGTGTCGCCACATTCCGAAGAGCGTTTATTCGGAAGATGGGAATGACGCCATCCCAATACAAGGATATGGTTCGTAAGAAGATGACGTCGGGCGGCGGAGCGGTTTGATGCTTAGAGAATCGAAATCGGTAGTGGGGCGATAAAGAAAAAGCATCCTTTTACAGGATGCTTTTTTAGCGAGTGTGCTACCCTGGGTTCTTATTGGTATCGTACCGATACACTATGTACTTGTGCCTGGCCTCCGAGTCTTGTCCGTACGCCTGTCTTGCATTCTATCGAACTGTTTCCGGATGACAAGACTGCGTTTTTAGATATGTTGTAGGTCTTGCTGTCCTTGTTGCTTTGTTGCGTGAAAAGAGTATTGCCGCCGACTGTCAATGTGAATGTAGGGTTATACCATATTACGGCTTTGTTGGAATTTACATTTACCGATACGTCGACAACAGTATTTATTGTTTCCGGAATGTTGAACGTCAGCGTTATCTGAGGGTCGTTTGTAGAGGTGCCGTCCATGCCCAACTGAACATACGAGTCCCGGAAATGTACGTTGGCGGTGTTCGAGGCAGTCCATCTGTCGGATTTGGGCGGTGCCGCGGAATAGGGTATTCCGGTAACCGTTGCGTCTTTTGAGGCGGAGTAGAAGATGTTGCCGTCCAAGGTTTTGACGTAGGCGCGGATGGTGTACTGTTTCCATTCGAGGCCGGTGAGTGTCGCAGGTGTGAAGTTCTTGCCGGAGCGGTCGGCTGCGATGTGTGTGCCGTCGTACTCGATGCCCGTTTCGGCGACCATGGTATTGGATATGCCGGAGAATGTGCATGTGCCGAAGCGCATCTCCGAGCCGTCGATGTCGTTGGTTTTGGCTACTGTGCCGTCGGTGGTATATGATGTCTTCACCTCGCCGAGTTGAACGCTTGCCGGACAGAAAACAAGCGAGCCCAGCGAGTATGCTTTGCCTGCCTCCAAAAGAGTCATCGAGCCGACGCTCTGAATCATCTTTTCGGTGCCGCGTGTCAGTGTAAGGCATATTCCCTTGGACAGCTCAATGGCGGGCATGTGTATGAATACGGTTTGTGAGGCGGGGGTTACCTCTATGCTTTTCGCTCCGGAGCAGGAGAATGCGTCCGAATTGAAATCATATGTGTATGTTCCTGCTATGTCCTCTCCGCCTATGGCATTGATAGTGATGAGGTCGACCTGCGAGTCGGTATTAAGGATGAGCACGGCGCCGGCCTGTCGGAAATGCAGGCTCAGATTGGAGGGGCCGCTGCCTGCTGCGACTGCCGACGAGGCTGTCATCATAGGCTCGGGAAGCGTGCCGTCCTGCGATGATTCTATACGGAATGATGCTGTGTGATTGCCGGAACCGAGGGCGTCTGCCGGATATGCGGCGTAGAGTCTGTCGCCTGTGGCGTATGACGGAGCAGCTATTTCGCCGCAGAACATTTTGCAGTCCGAGGTGGAGAGCTCGTATGTCTGCATCGAGGGGTCGGATGCGACAGAGACTCCTATGCGGTCGCCATTTTGCCAGGAGGCCTTGCCGTCGGTCTTGTCGATAGTGGCGCGAGTGTCGTTAGTGCCGTCGTAACGGCTGTCGATTGTCGCTCCTATCGAGACTTGTTGCGTGTTGTGTTCGCGGGGAGAGTATTCTGTATCGGTTTCGGAGCATGCTGCGGCAAAGACCGCAATCGCAAGCGAAATAAAAAATCTTTTCATAATCTGTTTTGCGGTTTCGTTATTCGTCCAGGGAAAATTGTCCGTCGGGATTGTTGATGTCGAATCCGTCGAGTTCTACATTGGAATCATTGAGACTGATTGAACCGGCAAAGCCGTGTTCGACGTGAAATTCGATAAATGAAATCTGCGGAGAGACGTATTCAGTCTCTCCATTTACTCTGTTTGTCATGTCTGGTATTGTTATTTTTCGTTGTGCAACTCCTCATCCTCGGTCCACCGTTCTATTACGGCGCCAAGTGAGCCTTCTCCGGCTTGCGGGCTGATTGTCAGCGTCACGCGTCTCCATTGTCCGGCCGTCAGGTCGCCGGCGGTCATGGAAAATGTCTCGCGTACTCCGTCCACCATTCCGTCGAACTCGATGTGCATGGTGTTTGTTGCCTGCGGGGCCATGAAATATCCGGCGCGGGTGTCTCCTTTCTCGAAATCGAGCGTTCCGTCGCCTATCTGTACGCGCGTCGAGAACTCCTCGCCGAGCGCTGCTTTCAGGTCTTCGCTGTAATCTACCGTTACCCTGATGTTTTGCAAGGTGCATATGACGGAGACTTCCGTAGTGCGGTGTGATACTACCTGGGCAGCCTGTGAACCGTAATAATAGGGTGCTTCCCACGCAGCCGGCTGCTGTGCGGAGGATGACGCTGCGGTGACGGTGTAATTACCGGCCGGAAGCGATATCTTTTCCGGAACCTCGGTCATGCGCCAGCTTCCGGCTTCTGCCTGATTTTCATCGAGGACCGTTATGATGAAGTCGTCGGTGGCTGCGGCGCGGGTTATGTCGGCGGTTATTCCGGACATTCTTATGAATCCGTATTCCGACTGCGGCTGTCCGCCTTCTTGTGCCGTGCAGCCGGCCAGCAGAGCAGCTGCCGATATGATGATGTGCGATATGTATCGTTTCATGTGTTTTTTATTACTTTATATAAACCCTTATATTGTCGATTGGAGTATCGGAATAAGTGGTCCATGTGCCGCTGGTGATGTTGGTACGCCAACTGAGACGCGTGGCCGGACCGGCTCCACGTACTTCGAATTTGTAGGCGGACGGTGATGAAGAACTGCCTTTGGGGAGAGTAAAAGTCGCACAGACGTTGGTTATTGCCGTTTCCGAACTTATTGTTCCTGTCGTCTCTGTCGTACCGACTTGCAGCGGGGTAGCCACCGACCCGGCTCCGGCAGTGAACTCAACAACTATGTCGACCGAGTGTCCGGCTTTTATCGCATCGCCTATCGGGGCGCTGTCCAAACGTCCCTGATACCGGCCTGCAATCCATGCATAGAACGGTCTGAGCGATATATGTCCTGCTGCCTTGCCGTTGCTTCTCGATGCGCTCCATCCCGGAAGCCCCACACTGCCGAGGTCCTTGCTGCCGGTGGTCGCTTCGTCGGTATATTCTGCCAGGTCGTCGAAGTACTGCGACATGAGATACGGCACGCGGCACTCGACACGGTTCGTCTCTCCTGCGCGTATTACGGGCATTGTGATTCTGTCGTGTACTACGGCGTCCTCCGAAGTGTAGGTTATGTTCAGCTCCATAGAGGATATATCATCCGCATCCGCTGCCAGTGCGAATTGTTGGCAGCCGTCAGTGGCGAATCCGGGAGTCTCTAAGGTCAGGGATGACGAGCCGTTGCCAAGATTTACGGTTGGGTCATCGGCTGTGATGGTGATGCTCTGGGGTATCTGTCCGAGTCTGTTTTCCGCAAGGTCGAGCTGTATGATTGTGCGTTCGGTTGCTGACTGCGGAATATCGAGGCTGACAGGAGTTACGTGTCCGGGTTTGAAGTCGCGTCCCGGAAGCGTCAGCGTGCAGATGTCGAATCGCGTGCGCACTTTGACCTGTACGGTGCCTTGCGAGGCGTCGCAGGGGGCGAAGAATATCCACAGCGGGGCTTCTCCGGCGTCGGTTCCTGCATCTGGTATGAGCGATACGGTCGTGTTTCCGTTGTCGAGTACGGCCGGCTCGTCGGGGCGGGTGATGTCGAACCCTGCATTTCCGCTTACGGGCGCAGGGAATGTGAAGTCTATCTGTTTGATTCTTTCGTTCAGGCCGTTGCACCCTTCGGGTATCGATATGCGGAATGCGTGCAGCGCGTGGCTGAATCCGAGCGAGAGGTTGCTGCTGCGCTGCGACAGCGATTTGTCTGTCGCCGGCGCTGCGAGAAGAATGTCCGATTTTCCGTATGTGCCGTCCTGTGTCGTGGCGATTTCAAGTACGGCCGTATTTCCGTCGCAGGACAGCGCCTCGGGGTATGTGGCGTAATAGGTGTATGTTCCTGCGGCCATTGCAGGCATCAGAGCGCTGAAAGAGGCTGACGCGGCGCTCTCATTGCCTGAGAATGTGAAGCTCTCGGCCGACAGAGTGCGTCCTCCGTCCGTCCGGTCAGCCCACAGCGAAATTTTATCTCCGGGGGTCCACACAGCCGACAGCATGTCGTCGCCGACAGCAGTTCGGGACAGGCCCATGTCGGCGGTAAATGATACCTCGGTAAGTCCGGCCTGCGCGGTCGGGATTTCGGATGCGTCGCCACAGCCGTGAAGCAACAGTGCCGCACAGCCGAGCAGAGATGTTATAGTGGAAAATTTTTTCATGTCAATCTGATAATCAATTGTATTCTAACCGGAATTCATCCACCTGCAACAGCGAGCCTGTACCTCCGGTGAAGTAGTCGGCCCATTTGCTGGCCGTGCAGAAGAGCAGCAGGTAACGTGGTTTTATGCTTGTTGAGCGGTAGTCGAGTTCGATTTCGAACCGGGTCCATTCGGAGACCGTTCCGCTGTGAACTATCTCTCCGAAGGCGACGATTCCCGGCACCTTGCTGTTGAATACGGCTCTGTCCGTCGGTTTGGTCCGGACCTGATACGGAGCGTCCCAGTCGCCCAGTGCGATACATATGTGGCATGTGTCGGGTTTGCCTTTCCATTGCGAGGCATCGAACTCCTTGCTCACGTTGTCGATAGGCCGCGGACTGTATTTGAAGTATCCGACCAGGCGGGTAGGCCGGCCTGAGAATTCGCGCCCCATGTCTACCAGACCGTTTGTGCCGTCGGTTCCTGCGTAGCTGCCGACATAGATGTTTCCTCCTGCGAGTTTGCCAAGCGAACCTATGCCTGCGAAGCGGGTTTCCAGATATGCGGAACGTCCCTCAGGGTTTGCCTCGCATGCGTCGTCGGACGGAACGGAGTTGCTCTCGCCTATGGTCACGGCTCCCGGGTTTCCGGTATCCCAATACTTGGAGCCGCCTTCCTCCCAGGGATTCCATGTCTTTCCGGCCTTGTGCCAGAAGTCGAAACTTCCGCCGGGGAGTTCCGGCGCCGACTCGGTGGTGAATTCGAAATCCTGGCTGTATTCACCGTCGGAGTATGAGCGGCATACGTATGCCGTGGCCGGTTCCAGACCGGTTATTTTTGCCGAAATCTCGCCCTGGATCTCCTGCGTGCCGGATACGGTGAGCCATGTCTCACTGTCTGCTCTGCGGTATTCGAATCCGTTGTCCGCTCCGGCATTGCCCACGCCTCTGAGCCATACCGATTTGGCCCATGCGTCTATGCCGGTTACTGTGGTGGATGTCTGTGTTACGAAAAGCGTCCACATCTCGTTCTTCCCGTCGTAGCTGACCGTAACCCTTACGCCGTTGCGGAAATCCGTTAGGCCGCTTACCGCCGGAGAGCAGGTGCTTCTGTCCTTGGGACCGAGTTTGAGCGAAAGTACGTTTATACAGGACAGGTCGGTTCCTTTCGGTACGTATGCGAACGCGCGGCGGCTGAACTCCTCGAAACGCGTCTGTCCCATCTGGTTTTCGATGACAAATACGCGTTCTATCTGTTGTTGAGCGGTGATTGTCCACTCGTATTTCTGGTAGGTGGAGACGGTGACATGATACGGCTCTCTGAGATTCATTACTGCGCCTGCCTGCAAAGGAGCCTCGGCGCCGTCGGAGAGAGTGATGGAGCGCAGAATCACCTGCGACAAATCCGTACTCTCGTCCAGTGTGAGATTTACCGTCCGTCGGTTCTGGTCGATGTCGATGTTCAGAAGTCCGTCTACCGTCATCCCTGTGATGCGGCCCTGTATCGTAGGATATGGTGTGGTGTCCTTTATGCAGGAGCACAGCAGAAGCGGCAGAATCGCCGCTGCGGATTTCAGATATGCAGAGATTTTTCCCATTGCGTTACAGATAAAAAGCCATGCCGAAACTTATCGACAGCAGATTTATTTTGCAGTTCATGGAGCTGGTGGTTCTGGAACCTTCGTAAATCTGGTTTTTCGTCTGGCTTATGTTCTTGTAGTTGAAGCCTATGACGCCGACCGACACTTCGAGTGCTGCTGTGTTGGTTATGAAAGCCACCACGCCAGGGCTCAGGCCTACCGAGAGGTTGAACGTTCTTTCGAACATGCCGTCCATCTGTTCGCCGTTGGCATTTACCATCCGGGCCTGTCCTCCGCCGAGTCCTGCGCGTATCTCGCTGAAAAATGCGAAACGCGAACTGTTGGCAAGGCCCATATAGTATCGGTAGGTAATCATACCGGTGTATGAGTGCTGCAATTTGTTGTAGTCTTTGAGCGACAGGCCAAGGTCGTCGCCTATGCTAAGTTCAGCTGCGCCGATGTCGAGCAGCGAGCGTTCGTATGCCATTCGCACACCTATGGTCATGTTGTCGCGGAATGCGTAGTTGACCATAGGGGAGACATTCAGCGTGTATCCCTTGCTCTGAATGCCGTTGACCACCAGAAACTCGTAATTGTCGTTCGAGTGCTGGGTGTAGGATATGTTGGCGCCGAAACTCCATATGCCTTTGGGCAGGAATCTGTACGATGTGACATTGAGTCCTCTGTCGCGTTTCTCCTTTCTGGAACTCCATTCTGTGATGTCGGAGTTCGTCGCGGGAGGATTTCCGGCGGAGAGGGTTAGCGTCAGTGCTGAAAACATTATGGTAAGGAGTGTTCTGTACATTATTTTGTTTGTGTTATCGGTTTAGTATACGAGTTCGAAATCATCTATGCACATCACGCTGCCGGTGCTTCCGGTAAAGTAATCTCCGTATGCGCTGGCGGTGGCTACCACCACGATGTACTTCGGCTTGCGTGACAGGGAGCGGTATTGCAGCTCGATTGTGAATTCGGTCCAGTCAGCAACCTGCTGCGAGGAGCGTATCTCTCCGTAGGCAATCACTCCGCTGTCGGTCGATGGGTTGAAGAACGTGCTCTGGTCAGCCGTGTCGACATTGTGCGGCTCGTCCCAGTCCGTCAGACATACGAAAATCTGGTAGACGTCCGTCTCTCCCTTTGCTGCGGGTGAGTTGCTTCCGGCATAGTCGATTGTTCCGACTGTCGCCTTGTACCATCCGGTCAGAGCTTTGGGGCGTGTGCTCCACGGACGTCCGAAGGCCACGACACCGTTCGTGCCCGAGCTCATGCCCTTGCTCTCGCCGGTGAACATGTTGCCGGCCGCTATTTTGCCGAGCGAGCCGAAGCCTACGAATTTGGAATCGAGCTTCGCGCTGCGTGTTCCCTGAGAACCGGGACGCGGGTCGTTTTCCGGGGTGGTTATATTATAGGAGGCGCCCATCATCGTTGACATTGGATTTCCTGTTCCCCAGAATCCTTCGGTGTTTTCAGCATATGGATACCACGCCTTGTTCTGGTACCACTCCTCGAATCCGCCGTTGGGCAGCTGCACGGCCTGTTCCGTTGTCGCGCATGTCGGGGAGCCGTACTGTGAGCCGCCGATGAAGGCGACGCATTCGTAGCTTGTGCCGCTTGCCAGTCCTGTTATCGTGGCGCTGTAAACGTTCTCGCTGTCGGGCCCCTCGGCCTCGACTTTTGTCCAGTCGTCGGAACTGCCGGCCTCTCTGTAACCGAACATGACGTCGGATGCTGATTTGTCAGCTATCATTGCCGACACACGGAGGCTTGTGGCCCATATGTCGCACTCCTCTATCTCGTTTATGCCGGAGATGGAGATTTTAAGAACGACGGTTCGGCTTTTGTTCTGCGAGTCGGTGGCTGTGATGGATATTCTGTTCGTGCCGCCGGGCAGCGAGGCGACGAATACCGGAGATACGGTCAGCTTGACCTTGCCTGCGCTCTGGCGTTCCGCCGTCACGCCTCTCTCTGCGGCCAACTGATTGTCGATGGCTTCCAGACCGTTTTCCAGGGATGAATGTTCCAGGAGAATGCTGCGTATCTCGGAGGACGACGTTATGGAGAATATGAAATCGCTGCCGGTGAACGCATGCGTGGCGTCGATGTCGAATCCGAGAGGGGTTATCTCCGGACGCTGGAAGATGTCTATCTCATCGTCGATGTCGACGGTTGTGTCGTCCACCTCGATGTTCAGCATGATGCCGCCCTTGTCGCTTTCGACATACCGGTAGTTGAGCTGGTATTTTGTCGCCGTCTTGACGGGCGATATCTTTCCGCTTTTGGTGTATGATGTACCGGCTGCCGATGTGCCTTCGAATGTCCAGCCGATGGATGTCTGTTCTTTCGGCAGTGTGAGATAGCGCACGACACTCTCGCTGTCAGGCCCGAAAGCGATTTCCGTGGTGTCGTTCACCGTGATTTTAGCGCCGTAGGAGGTGAAGTTGTTGCGTATGCTCTCGTCGAAAGCCACGGAAATCAATGTATTGGCTATGCGGCATGTCACGGGGACAGAGACAGAGCCTTTCGATATGGAGAATTCCTGACTGCCTTCGTAGCATGGTCCCTCGGCCAGCAGCGCGTCGTCGCCTGCCTTGACCTTGACTGTGTAGTCTCCGCTTTTGAGGCGGAGTTTCTCAGGAACCTGGTCCAGCCCTTCGAAAAGGTATATGAGGCCTTCCGAGCTGTAAACCTTGACAACGTAACTCTCTGGTGCGGCCGAAGCACGCGTACCGCCGATTACGGCTACGGTGTTGTCGGTCTCTATTTTCAGTGTCGCCGTTCCGTATCCGGGGTCTGAAATCCCGTCCTGCGGAGATGTGGTGCAGCCTGCCGCCGCGAACATCAGTGCGGTGGCTGCCAGGGCGTATGACAATATCTTTTTCATGGTCGTGCGTTTCGTTTTAAAGTTCTATTTTCAGCTTCAACGTTTTGACGGCTACGTTGCCCGCAGCGTCGGTTATCGTGAGGGTGAAGTCCACGGTCTCGTTGTTCGCCACCACGAACAGCGGGACGAATGTGGTGATGTTGAACAACATGTGCGTCTGTCCCGCCACGTCCTCTCCGGTCTTGAAATTCAAATCGTTTTCCAGCGCGGATTTCATTGAGCCAGGATTGATGAAGTCTATATGCGTGTCCAGTCCGAGGTCCTGCATCGACTCCTTGGAGAATGCGGAAGCGGTAGATTCTATGTCTACGGTGAATCCTGCTATGCCGTTGGGAACGTCGATGTCGATTGGAATCTTTACCTCGGTGGTGTCGGTGGTGGTCAGCGTGAACTGCTCGTCGATGTTGCCGCCTATCCACGAGATTATAGGTTTTCCTTTGTCCTCCGCCGGTTTTTTGTCGTCGTCCGGGTCGGGAATCACATCCTCGGTGACGTCTATGTTCTTGCCTATGGTTATTATCTGCTGCGTGACGTCGACCGTGAATTTGAAGTCGGCGCCTCCCTGCGGTGTGTCCGGGTCGGGATTTTCCTTGATGGAATATTTGAGTTTGCGGTGCTGTGCGGCCTTGACGGCATCGAACACTGCTGTTTCGGCGTAGAACTGTCCGTCGATAGTGCCGGAGAATTCGGCCGTCATGGTGTTGTCCTCCCGGTCGGCTCTGAAATATCCGATGCGCTTCTCTCCCTTTGCGAATACCAGGGAACCGGTGCCGAGTGTCACGGTGACCTTGCAGTCATCGTCCATTTTGGAGAGCATGTAGTCGGAATATACAACCGATACCATTATGTTTGTCATCGAACATGTTACGGTTCCCAGCGAGGTGGTCTCGTCTTTTTCTATCGAGAAGGCTCTCTCCGCTCCGTAGCATGGTGCGTCCCATGCGGCAGCGGCGGCCTCGCCCGAAGATATTTTCAGCGTATAGGAGCCTACCGGCAGCGTGATTATGTCCGGCAGTTGTGCAAGAATCCAGCTGCCGCGCAGTGTGTTCTCTGCATCGTAGACGGCGATTGTAAAGTTTTCGGTATTTATTTGTCCTGCGCGCGTGGCGTCTATTTCCACCGCCTGCTCGAAATCCATCGTCATGCTCGACAGTTCGAGCATGCCCTGGTTGCAGACCTGTTCGAACGACCGGTCGTCTCTTATGCACGCGACCGACACCAGAGCGGCCAGAGTGCATGCGGTCAGGGTTTTTGATATTCTCGTTGTCATGATTTTTCTTTTTTAGGTCGGGTTATTCGTTCTCCGTCTCGAATATGTCGATTGGCACCTCCTGCGTTATCACTTCGTCATTGAGGATGACGCTTATGTTCGCGTCGCCTACCTGTCCTTCATTCACGTCGAATGTTATGTCGTACCACTGGCATCCTGTCACGCCGGTGCATGGAACTGCGGAGCGGCCCTGTTTGCCGTTTGGTTTGGTGTAAACGGTCTCGACGGTGAAATCGGCAGGAGCGATGTAAAGTGTGCGGGTCTCTTCGGGCGCAATTGTGAACTTCTGTCCCGGGATTACGCCGGAAGTCTTTGTGAGGGTTGTCGTGCAGTCGGTGAAATAGCTTTTGAATGCCTCGGTGTAGGAGATGTGTACCGCAGTATTGACCAGCTTCGCGGTCAGCTCCACCTCGGTGGTTTTGTCGGTCTTGATTTCGAACTGCCTGCTTGCCATGAAACACGGCGAGTCGTAGTCCTCCACGTTCACGTTGCCGTAGTTGGCTGTCGCGCGGTAGGTGCCTATGGGAAACTTCGTGTCCGCAGGATATAGCAGTATGTTGTCCCAGTATTCGTGAACGGAGTTGTCGTTTTTGAGGATGCTGAGCGAGAATTGCGAAGCGTCGGGTGCCGAAAGATTGCCGGCCGGCAGCGTTTGTGTGTTCGTGCCGAACCGGATTGACATCTGGCCGCTGTCGGAAATCCCGGTTTCGGGGGCTTTTGCGCATGCTGTCAGCAGTAATGCCGCCGCGGCGATGTGCGTAAACCGGATGTTTTTCATAGTCGTATTAAAAGTTTTTTTGTGTCGTAAGACAATAATTAACATTGCAAATATATGGCATTTGTCTGCAACTGCCAAGAAAATTTGTCATTTTGTCGATGAAAAATGGGATTTCGTCGATAAATGTGCCTTCCGGACTGCTCTGAGGCGGAATCGCGTGGCGGAAGATTTTACATATAATCAAGGTAGGGGAATTATATACGATTTTACAGTTGTGCGCTCCGGCGGAGCGCGCAGGCCGGAGCCTTGCCCAGCGAAGACCAGTTCATTTTATTCGCCCGGCAACTTCGCAGCCCTCCGGTCCCGTTAAATGTGACGTACCGTGAAAGTTGTATATAATAAATAAAGGTAATTATATGCAACAATCATTTGAATGCCGCACCTTCGTTATGGTCCGGATGTGAAATGTCGTAAAAATTTTGGACATTTTATATTTATTCATACCTTTGTAACTTTAAAAAACAATATAAAGGCTTTTACTGTGATGAAAAGAGCGATTATTACCGGTATAGAGGCTTCGATTCCGGAGTACGTGCTGACCAACGACGAGTTGTCCACGATGGTGGAGACATCCGACGAATGGATTATGTCCCACACGGGAATCAAGGAGCGCCGTATATTGAAAATCGAAGGTGAGGGTACGTCCTATATGGGAGCGGAGGCTGTCAACAAACTGCTTGCCGCCACCGGAACGGCTCCCGAACAGGTGGATATGGTTATCTGCGCTACCGTGTCTCCGGATATGCCGTTCCCGGCTACCGCGAACATCATAAGCGACAAGTGCGGCATACGCAATGCCTGGGGTTACGATATAAGCGCAGGGTGCAGCGGATTCATATTCTCGTTCACTACCGCAGCTTCGTTCATCGAGTCCGGCAGAGCCAAGAAAATAGTGCTGGTGTGTGCCGAGAAGATGTCGAGTATCACGGATTATACGGACCGCACGACTTGTCCGCTTTTCGGCGATGCTGCCGTGGCTATGCTCGTCGAGCCGACCGACGACCCGAATCTCGGATTGCAGGACAGTGTGCTGCATGTGGACGGTATGGGACGTCATTATCTGTATCAGTATGCAGGCGGTTCGGCGCATCCGGCATCTCACGAGACTGTGGACGCCCACAAGCATTTCGTATATCAGAACGGTCAGGTAGTCTTCAAGCATGCCGTTACCAATATGGCTGACGTCTCCGTGAAAATCATGGAGCGCAACAATCTTACGGCCGACGATATAGCCTATCTGATACCTCATCAGGCCAATCTGCGCATCATAGATGCGACCGGACGCCGTATGGGACTGTCCAATGACAAGATTCTTATCAATATCGAGAAGTTCGGTAATACTTCCGGAACATCGATTCCTCTGGCTATGTGGGATTTCAAGGATAAGTTCAAGAAAGGCGACGCCCTTATATTCTCGGCTTTCGGCGCCGGATTCACATGGGGTTCGCTTTACTACCGCTGGGCATATTAACAAGCGAACGTATCGACAGTTTAAAGCCGCAATCTCCTATGTACGGAGATTGCGGCTTTTCGTTTTATCTTTTTTTGATGCCGGTTGTGTATTATCGCTGTTGGAATTGCTTCTTTCCGTTATTTCATGCTGTAAAACAGCAGGGCGGAACCGCCTTTGCGGAGATGACTCTCTATTGCGGAATCGGCTCTGTTGAAGCCGTCTTCGACAAGTTCGTCGTAGAGAATGTCGCCGGAGAGCAGACTCACGAACCGGCCGTCGTATTGGCACAAAGGCCAATTGAAATAGTTGAACGAGCCGGAGAGCGGATTTGTGACGGTTTTCCCGTCTGCTGACAAATAGCATTCCGAATACTCTCCGATGCATATTTCGAGCGAGGTGTAGCAGCTGCAGACGATGGGAGTGGAGTATAAATATCTGTATCCTTCATTATTCATCGCGTCGAAATCGTCTCGATATTTTTCAGGTACTGATTTGGTGGCAAAATCAATGTGGACGGTGGAGTATTCTCCGATATTGTCCGTGCTGAATACCGAAAAATCGTCGTTGCAGCAATAGTTGTACACTATGCCTCCGTCCGTGCGGGTGAAGAATGAGTTTTTGCCGATAGCATCGTGTTCGTCGACACCGTATGTGAAAAACGTTTTGCAGATGTCGAAGTCCGTATCGGTGATAAGTACCCGCTGTCGCGGCTGTTTTCTGTCTGTTATTCCTCCCCGCAGAGGCGAAAATGCGAATATGAAGTTGCTGCCGCCCAGTTTTTCAATATCCCATGCCGTGAATTTCAGAGGTTTGCGTCCGACGAACCGGCCGCTCCGGGCGTCGAATATGAAAATTGCATGCAGATAGTTGTCTATCGTGTAAATATTCTTGTCGTCCGCCGTGAAATTTTTGAGTTCCATGTATTGTTGCGGTCCGCGTCCTCTTTCGTCGATTGAGAATGCGAAACGGCCGGTCGTATCGAAAGCGACGATGCGGCTTCTACCGAAATCGCCTATATAGATATATCCGTTGTGGATAATCGTTTTGTCGGCGGAACGGAATGCCGAGACGCTCATCGTGTCTTCGAGCGGCAGAAAAGAGATTTGCCCGACATACTGCGCGGCTGTGACGGAAGTTTCGGTATCGTCGAAAACGATGCTTTTTTCGTATGCGTTGCCGTCCCTGCCGCATGATACGGCAAGCAGCAGGCAGAGCGACAGCGCCCGTGATACGGTTTTAATGAACAGGACATTTTTTCTCATTGCAGCCTTTGCCTCCTCCTTGACAAATAATTATTTCAACTTTGCATCTTTTGTTTTTGCTAATTGCTACATTGCAAATTGTTGAATACGGATATCCGTCCGAATAGTCGTATTCTCCATTGGAACCAGATAATGCTGCCAAGTTCGCTTTGAGGATATTGCATTCTGTCACTCGGTTTGTGTGAAATAAATTTATGCCGCCATAACCGATGCTTAGAATAATTACAATTGCAATTGTTAATCTAATAACTAAGTTTTTCATATACTAATACAAATTGGTTAAAGAATCTATTTGCAATATTAATGTATTTTCATATGAAAAACAAATGCTGTTTTGCGTAAATATGGTTTTGTAATTATTTTTTTTAATAATTTTCGTATTCGGACAATGATGGTTGCCATGTCGTTTCCAGCTACGACGGCTGTAACTGCCATAATAATGAGAGTCAGCCCGATGGTTTCGCGTATGGTGACTGTTTCGCCGAAGACGGTTATGCCGAAAAAAATGGCCGTGACGGGTTCCAGAGAGCCGAGAATCGCGGTGGGCGTGGAGCCGATGTATTGTATGGCTTTGTTGGTGCAGAAGAAAGATATGGCTGTGGGGAAGATGGCCAGAGCCAGCAGATTGCCCCACATGTACCAGTGGGTTGGAAGTTGAAGTTCCGTGCCCGAGCACAGTCTTACAGCGAACAGCGTCAGACCGAAAAGAAGTACATACAGAGTGATTTTGAGTGTGTCCGTATGTTTCAGCCGCGGGCGGTTCACGCTGACGAGGTATACGGCATATGACAGCACCGAATATGAAAATTGCATGCAGATAGTTGTCTATCGTGTAAATATTCTTGTCGTCCACCGTGAAATTTTAGAGTCCCAGGTCTTTTTAGTAATTTTGTATTCGCATAGAGTACATTTTGAGTATGAAAGGTGAAAGTTTGAAAGAAAAGATAATAGGTTTCGTTTGGCAGCATGTTCTATTGTTAGTTTCCATGTTTTTTATGACTTTTGGCGTAGCTTTGTGCGTGCGGTCAAATCTTGGGAGCGGTGTAATTTCTTCAATTCCAATGTCTTTCTCATTGGCAGGGGAAGCCGGGCTTGTCCCGGGATGGACTATTGGAGGTTACACCAATATCATGAATATTATTCTCGTAGCTGCCCAAATCCTCATTCTCAGGAAGCGGTTCGAGAAAATACAGCTTTTTCAACTCTTGGTTGGCTTTGTTTTCAGTGCGCTTCTTGACATCAATATGTGGATTACTTCCTACTTCTCGTATTATCAAACTCTTTATTCTCAAATCATCGCACAATTTGCGGGTGCCACAATTCTTGGTTTCGCCGTCTCCACCGAGATTCGATGCGGTTCAATTACGATGCCTGGCGAGGGTATTCAAGTTGCCATTGCTCGTGTAACCGGCAAGCCTTTCCCAATGGTAAAAATGATTGTGGACACCACTCTCGTAGTATTGGCCGTCATTTCCGGCTACTGTTTCTTCGGCTCATGGCCATGGACAGTTGTCGGTCCTGGTACTCTCTTTGCCATGGTTTACGTTGGATACGTCGTAAAATTGATAAATCCACATTTGAAATGGTTCGATCGCCTGTTAGACTATCGTCCCGGATTCCGACGCTATATCTACGGTCTCGCACGCTACATCTATCCTCACCGTGAGGGATAGTTGTCAAGGCTGAACAACGCAGAATCATCGGCATTACTTTCAAACGATTATAATTACCTTTTTTTTAATAATTTTCGTATTCGGACAATGATGGTTGCCATGTCGTTTCCGGCTACGACGGCTGTAACAGACATAATTATAAGAATCAGCCCGATGGTTTCGCGTATGGTGACTGTTTCGCCGAAGACGGTTATGCCGAAAAAAATGGCCGTGACGGGTTCCAGAGAGCCGAGAATCGCGGTGGGCGTGGAGCCGATGTATTGTATGGCTTTGTTGGTGCAGAAGAAAGATATGGCTGTGGGGAAGATGGCCAGAGCCAGCAGATTGCCCCACATGTACCAGTGGGTTGGAAGTTGAAGTTCCGTGCCCGAGCACAGTCTTGCAGCGAACAGCGTCAGTCCGAAAAGAAGCACATACAGCGTGATTTTGAGTGTGGCTGTATTTTTCAGCCGCGGGCGGTTCACGCTGACGAGGTATACGGCATATGACAGTGCCGAAATGAATACGAGTGCGGTTCCTGTGGCGTCGAGCGTTCCGCCGTCTTCGTTTTTGTATAGAAGTCCTATACCGGCGGCAGCCAGCGATATGCACAGCGCGGTTTGCAGAGTTATCCGCTCCCTGTATACGGCGGCCATTATTATGGCGACCATAATCGGATACACGAACAGCAGGGTGGAGGCTATGCCGGCAGCCATGTAGTTGTAGCTCTGAAACAGAGCCAGGGACGAGAGCGCGACCAATATTCCCATAGCTGACATAGGTGCGATGTCGCGCCGGTTTAGCCGCAGGTCGTGTCCGCGTATTTTGAGCATTGCAGCCAGAATCGGAATAGCCAGCAGGTATCTGAAAAACAGAACTGAGTCGGCATTCATCCCGTCTTTGTATAACGGCAGGGCGAACAGCGGATTCATGCCGTAGGTGGCTGCGGCGATTATTCCCAGTATGTATCCTTTTGCTTTTGTATTCATGCTGCAAAATTAAATAAATGGGAATTATATACAATTTTACAGTTATGCGCTCCGGCGTAAGCGCGCGGGCCGGAGCCTTGCCCCGCGAAGGCCCGCTCATTTCATTCGCTTTGAACCTTCGCAGTCTCCTGCCCCGCATAATGGCACTACCTCCGCATTAAAACTCCATGCCAATGGTTCGCTCGCTCGACTTTTAGTACCGTCGCCCAAGATACTCCCGCTCGGCAACGCTCAAATGTGATTTGGCATTGCTCTCACTTATTCGTATCTTTGACCTGCGGTCGAAGATACTTCGCCTCGGCAAAACCGCAAATAAAATTTGCTTTTGCTCTCGGCTTATTCGTATCTTTGAAGCATTATTAAACTTTTTTCTCTAATCTATGGAACAGAACAAACCCAAAGACTCTTTGCCGGAGAACGCGTACAGGCCGCTTAAAGAGGGCGAGCAGTACGAACCTTTGATTCCGGACAACGCTCCCGTGCGGGAGGTGACTCCATATTCGGTATCGATGGGAGTGATAATGGCTGTGATATTCTCTGCGGCCGCTGCCTATCTGGGGCTTAAAATAGGCCAGGTTTTCGAGGCTGCCATACCTATTGCAATCATTGCCGTCGGTGTCGGCTCGATGACGGGCCGGAAGAATATGCTGGGGCAGAATGTCATCATCCAGTCTATCGGAGCATCCTCCGGTTCGATTGTGGCCGGAGCCATATTCACCTTGCCGGCACTCTATATTCTCGGATTGCAGGCGCAGTTCTATCAGATATTTCTTAGCTCGCTGCTCGGCGGCATGCTTGGTATAGTGCTACTGATACCGTTCCGGAAATATTTCGTCAAGGACATGCACGGACAGTATCCTTTCCCCGAGGCTACGGCAACCACCGAGGTGATTGTATCGGGCGAGAAGGGCGGCAAACAGGCCGGTCTGCTTGCCGTAAGCGGACTTGTCGGCGGACTATACGATTTCGTGGTCTCGACATTCGGACTGTGGACCGAAGAGGTGTCTACCAGAGTGGCGCTCTGGGGTGAAGTGATTGCCGACAAGTTCAAGGTCGTGTTCAAGGTGAATACGGGCGCGGCGGTTCTCGGTCTGGGGTATATCATAGGACTGAAATATGCGGCCTTCATCTGTGCGGGTTCGTTTCTCGTATGGTATCTGATAGTTCCGCTCATAGGATATGTGTCAGCGGATGCGGCTGCGATGAGTGCCGAGAGCATATTCCGTGAATTTGCGCGGCCGATAGGAATAGGCGGCATTGCGATGGCCGGAATAATCGGCATAGTGCGTTCGTCGGGCGTCATTCGTCAGGCTCTTGGACTTGCAGTCTCGGAACTTTCCGGAGGAAAGAAGACCGAGACCGCCACACGACGTACGCAGCGCGATATAGCCATGCGCACCATTCTGTCGGTGCTTATAGCTGTTCTGGTGACTGTTTTCGTTTTCTTCCAGTTCGGTGTGCTGCACAACTGGATGCAGTCTGTCGTGGCGCTTGTAATCGTTTTCGTCATATCGTTCCTCTTTACCACCGTGGCAGCCAACGCAATAGCTATCGTGGGTTCGAATCCTGTTTCCGGCATGACACTGATGACGCTCATTCTCAGCTCGCTCGTACTGGTAAGCGTAGGCCTGAACGGAAAGGAGGGCATGACCGCTGCAATGATAATCGGAGGTGTGGTATGTACGGCGCTTTCGATGGCCGGCGCTTTCATCACGGACTTGAAGATTGGCTACTGGATAGGAACAACGCCGGCCAGACAGGAGGGCTGGAAGTTTCTGGGAACGGTCGTCTCCGCAGCTACTGTGGCGGGTGTGATGATGGTTCTTGACAAGACATACGGATTTGTCGGCGAGGGTGCTCTGGTAGCTCCTCAGGCCAATGCTATGGCCGCCGTTATCAAGCCTCTGATGGAGGGCGGTTCCACGCCGTGGATTCTTTATTTCGCCGGCGCCGCTCTTGCGCTTACTCTCAATATGATAGGCGTTCCGGCTCTGGCTTTCGCGCTGGGTATGTTCATTCCGCTCGAACTAAACACTCCGCTGCTTATCGGCGGACTTATAAATTATTTCGTCGGTTCGCGTTCGTCGGACGCTGAGTGCAACAAGGCCAGGACCGACCGCGGCACACTCATTGCGTCGGGATTCATCGCCGGCGGTGCTCTGATGGGTGTTGTGAGCGCCATTCTCAAATTCGCCGGAGTCGATTGGTTCATGGCCGGATGGTATGGCAGCAACGGTGCCATGTGGCTGGCTCTTGCCATGTATGCGGCGCTTGTGGTTTACTTCGTGTGGGACAGTATGAGAGCGAAAAAACAGTAAATATATGACACTTGAACAGAGATTTCTGAAATACGTATCTTTCGATACGCAGAGCGACGAGAACAGCGAGAGCTATCCGTCGACCGACAAACAGCTGGTGTTTCTTGAAGAACTTGCCGGCGAGATGCGCCGCATCGGTCTGAGCGATGTTGCCATGGACCGGTACGGATATGTCATGGGCAGCATACCGGCGAGCAGCGGTTTGGAGGATAAACCGGTTATCGGTTTCATCGCCCACGTGGACACATCGCCCGAAATCAGCGGCAAGGATGTGCGGGCGTGCAAGTTGGAAAATTACGACGGCGGAGACATCGTTCTGAATGACACTCTGAGCATGAAGGCGGAGGAGTTTCCGGAACTGGCCTTCTTCAAGGGACATACGCTGATTCATACCGACGGCACCACACTTCTGGGGGCCGACGACAAGGCTGGAGTGGCCGAGATAATGACTGCGGCGGAGTATCTTATCGCCAATCCTCAGATAAAGCACGGAAAGATACGTATCGCCTTCACTCCGGACGAGGAGATAGGCCGTGGGGTGGATTATTTCGACGTCAAGGCTTTCGGCGCCGATTTTGCATACACTGTCGACGGAGGTTTCGAGGGTGAATTGGAGTATGAGAACTTCAATGCGGCCGGAGCCAAGATTCATATCCAGGGCCGCAATATTCATCCGGGGTATGCCAAGGACAAGATGATAAATGCCATACAGGTCGCCTGCGAACTGAATGCCATGCTGCCCGAAATGCAGCGCCCGCAGCATACGGAGGGGTACGAGGGCTTTTTCCATCAGGTATCGGTACGCGGCGGTGTGGAGCAGTGCGATACGGATTATATAATCCGCGACCATGACCGCGAGGAGTTCGAGCGGAAAAAAGAGGTGATGCGTCAGGCCGTCAGCCGGCTGAATGAGAAATACGGGCCGGATTGCGTGACGCTGGAACTGCGTGACCAGTACTACAACATGCGCGAGATGGTGGAACCGCACATGGAGGTTATCGACAAGGCGATGGCCGCAATGCGGATGGCGGATGTAGAGCCTGTCGTACGGCCTATTCGCGGAGGAACGGACGGCTCCCGTCTTTCGTATATGGGACTGCCGTGTCCGAATCTGTTTACTGGAGGCATGAACTTTCATGGCAAGTATGAGTATTGTTCTCTCGATACGATGACCAAAGCCATGAATACGATTGTCAATCTGGCCGGATTGTGGGCTGAATAGAATGATGGTAGTTACAGTACGGCGGATTTAACGGACTCATGATGCGGGGAAGGAGCCAGCGAAAGTCCGTATGAGCGGGCCTTCGCTGGACGAGTCTCCGGCCCGCGCGACATTGCGCAGTCGCAATCCGGGCATTGTTATTGTCCGATATGGTAAATCGCTTCCTAATGTAGAATTTATGTAGCTACCAAAATGATAATAGCAATGAAAAAAGTCTTTGCATCGCTTGTTCTGCTCTTCGCCGTCTGCCTCGGGCATGTCGCGGCTGCGGAGCCTCGGACATTTATTTACTCCGTGCAGGGTGCCGACACGCTGCGTGCGGATTTCTATCCTGCGCGCACGGAGAAAGCTCCGTGTGTACTGTTCATGTTCGGCGGCGGATTCTACACAGGTTCGCGTTCGGCGGACGGTTATTCGGCCTTTTTCGATTTTTTGACCGAGCGCGGGTACAGCGTGCTGTCGATAGATTACCGTCTGGGACTGAAACAGATGGCGGAGCGGGGTGACAGACCGTCGCTCAGGGAGATGATTGCGCTGCTGTCCGGGAGTGTGGATATGGCCGTGACGGATTTGTATCACGCTACGGCCTATCTTTTGGACAATTCGCAGGAACTGGGCATCGACTCTCGGCAAATCATCGCCTGCGGTTCGAGTGCGGGCGCGATTTCCGTATTGACGGGACAGTGGGGGCTTGCCTCAGGACGTGCCGCCGGGATATTGCCGGAAAGATTCGATTATGCTGCGGTTATAAGTTTCGCCGGAGCTGTATACTCCACTCAGGGTGCGCCGCGCGATTATGCTCCGCACTGTCCTGTCCTGCTGTTTCACGGTTCGGCCGACAGCAACGTGCCCTACGATAAACTCGTTTTGTTCAAGGTGGGATTTTTCGGGTCGAAATATCTGGCCGGACGTATGGATGAGACGGGTGCGCCGTATTACTGGTGCGATTTCGAGGGTTTCGACCATAAGATTGCCACCTCTCCGATGCGCGATAACCACATGCAGATTGCATGGTTTCTCGAAAAATATGTCTGTCAGGACGCGCGGTTGCAGGTGAGGGAGAGCATCCGGGATTTGGACCTGCCGCGTGCAAAAGGTAGAATCGGAATAATGGATTACATACGTTCCAACTTCGGCGGAGAGTAGCGGCCTTTGTGTGACGGTAAAGATGTGCGCCGGCATTTTCGGCGCACATCTTTTTATACTCTCAGTTTAAGGCCTGCAAGTACGGTGTCGGGTCTGAATGCGAACAGAGAGGCCATCTCTCCCGACATGCAGAATCCGCAGTCGCGGCAAATCGTAGTGCCGTCGCCGATACATCCTCCGCGGCTGCCGTCCGGATATATGAAGTTTGTGACCCAGCATCTGCGCTTGAAGTCGCCCCGTTTCATGAGTTTGAGTCCGGATATGGAATTCATTATCGGGTAGCCGCGTCGCTTGTAGTCGATTACACGGTCGATGATGTCGTTGCGGGTCTGCCGGTCCACCATGAGATACTCGGTTCCGGGAAACGGCGTGTGGAAGTTTATGGATATCGATTCGATATGCGGATTCGATGCCGCATACTCTATCGTGTTGTCGACATCCGTATAGTTCAGCGTATTGACTACCATGTTTACGCTCAGATGCCGGTGTGCCGCCGTGGCGATGTTGCGTTCCAGCCTTTCGAATGTTCCCTTTCCTCGCACCGCTTCGTGGAACTGTCCCGTTCCGTCGAGGCTTACCCATATCGAGTCGGCCCTGCATCCGGAGAACGGAAGCTGGGCGTTCGTGGTGATTGTGGCCGAGAAAAATCCTATCTGTTTGGCCAGGTCTATCAGGTCGTTTATGTTTCTGTCGCCGTCGCGCCATATCATAGTTTCACCGCCTTCGAAGTCGACGAAGCGCGACCCCAGCGAGTAAGAATACTGCAAGTGTTCGCGCACCTGTTCGTATGTCATGTTGTGCGGATTCTCCTTGTTGTATACGCTGCAATGTTTGCATTGCAGGTTGCAGCGGTCCGATATGAACAATACGGTTTGCAGCGGAGCGCGGCGGGATGTGAAACGGGCACGGAAGAACCACCATGCCAGATACGGAATTTTCATTAGTCCTAACATGTTCTGAAAACGATACTTACGAGTATTGCTACAAGGCAGAAAAACATCACTGTGTTGCGGGCTGTCAGCCATCGCAGCATGAACCAGTCTATGCCGGCCTGGCGGTATTTGTCGAAGTCGCCCATAGGTCCCATCCATGCTCTGGGTTTTATCTCGCACTCTCTGCCGTTCACGAAGTCGCTGAGCGAATGCACGAGCCACAGCGAGCCCGGCAGCGTGACTGTCACGGCGAGCATTGCCGGATGAAGCGCCCGCAGAGCTACTCCTGCGGCTATAAGCGCGTACGGCAGCGTGTTGAGTGCCGCGGACAGGGCAATCATGCCTTTCGGAGAGCCCATGACGTGCGCCATGGTGCGTTTGCCGATTCTTTTGTCGGGAGCGGCATCCATTATGGAGTGCGTGTATACGATATTTGTCACGAGCAGTCCTACCGCCGCCGAAAGCCATACGATGCCGGAAGTTATTATGCCTGTTGCTGCGAAGTAGCATCCGCACATTAGCAGCGGGCCGAACATGATGAATATCACGGCTTCGCCTACGGCTCTGAATCCGAGACGAAGCGGTCCTCCGGAGTAGGAGAGGCCGATGACCAGTGCGGCAAGCGCGATGTATATCGTAACGGGACCGCGTATGAGCGTTATGGCGGCTCCTGCTGCTGCGGCCAGGGCGAGGAATACGCATATCGCCGCTTTGAGCTGCCGGACGGAGGCCTGGCCGGATGTAAGGTACGGATATTTGGCTATTCTGGCTCTTATTCCGTCTGCGGCAAGCCGCTCGCGTGTGGCGCCCGAGTCAACCTTGTAGTCGAACAGGTCGTCGGCCAGATTCATGCCCAGATGGGCAAATACCACGCCGAGCAGGGCGATGACGGCCGCGCCCGGCGAGAACGACTCGCATCCCGAGGCGGCGACGACGGCCGTAAGAGCCGGAAGAAGACTCTGCGGCAGGGATATGTGGCGTGCGTTTGCGAGCCAAAAGTGTATGACGTTTTGTTTATTCAACGGATGTTTTCTTTTTAAAGGTTTTCGAAAAATTCGTGCATCTCGTCCACTATCTGCCGTCTGTCGTAGTGGCGGGCCAGAGCGTAGAGATTTTCCAGAATCGAGTACCGGTCTCTGAAATCGTTTTCCACCAGTTTTGCGGAGCGGTCGTCGAATTGCAGGAAGTAGGTGATATACTCCTCGCACACGCGGATGTAGTCGCGCAGCAGTTCGTCGCCCTGTTCTGTCATACCTGCACGGTACATAGCCTCGACGATAGGCACGGACTGGATGTATGAGTGGCGGATTTGCGATACGGGTATCTCCTCCATCGCACGGTCTATGACCTCGCGGGCACGGACAGTGTCGCCCTTTTCAAGCAGACTCAGTGCAAGTCTTGCGAAAGCATTGCGCCCCTGGACGCTGTTGAGCGTGTGGTTTATGAAGTTGTCGGCGTAGACGCGTCGGTCTTTCAGATTGCCGTACTTGTATTTGTTCATCAGGTTGTCGTACAGATACTCGGTGTCGATGCGTCCCATGCTGAGGAATGATTCGTAGTCGGTGCGTATCGGTACGAGACGGTATGCGAATCCGTCGAACTGCACGTATTTGTCCAGGCCTAACTTTTCGAGTTCGTAAGGCTGGGTGAAGTATATCGGACGGTTCCAGTCGAAGGAGGCCAGCAGGTCGAGGAACATCATCTCGCCGCGGTTGAGCGATGAGGTTTTGAGCTCGATGAATACAGTGTCTGCCATCAGGTGGGCGTCCTGTTCCGTAACTATTCCGCTGCGCACCGCATTCTCCTTGTTGACAGGCAGTGCTATGCGCTTTGTCGGGATGAAACTGTAACTGAGTCCGCCTCCCAAATCGTATTTCGTTACCGGAGCGTCGCTGGCAATCCATTTTATCACCTGCGAGATGTCCAGCGTGCGGTTGTTCTTGTTGGGAACCACCGGAAGCATGTCATTGGTGTTGATGTACGATTTGCGGGTGAGGGAGAACGGTACGGGGGCCGAGGAGTTGTACCGGGCTTTCATCTCGTCTATGTACCACTCGGATGTAAGGTAGCTCATGTTCATGATGCGCACGTCGGGCCGCACATCCTCCACCTCCTGGTTGTACCACAGAGGGAACGTGTCGTTGTCTCCGTAGTTTATGATTATGGAGTTGGGCAGGGTGGAGACGAGGTAGTTGTATCCCATGTCGTGTCCCACGTATCTGTGGCTGCGGTCGTGGTCGTCCCAGTTCTGGGCAGCCAGAACCGCCGGCACGCACGCGCAGACGGCCGTCGCTGCAAGAGCCGAGGCGATATTGTCGCGGCGCAGTACCCTGGCCGCGATTTCCTGAATCCACAGCACGCCGAAACCTATCCATATGCAGAATGCGTAGAACGAGCCGGCGTAGACGTAGTCCCTTTCGCGCGGTTCGCCGGGAGTGGTATTGAAGTATACCACAAGTGCCACGCCCATCATGACGAAGAGCCACATGACCACCGAGAAGTTCTTCTTGTCCTTGCTGAGCTGGTATATCAGTCCGAGCAGTCCGAGCAGAAATGGCAGGAAGTAGTAGGTGTTGCGGCCCTTGTTGGCAGCCATCTCCGACGGCAGGTCTTTCTGCGGTCCGAGGTAGGCGCTGTCCATGAAGCCGATGCCAGAGAGCCAGTTGCCGTCGGTTATACCGCCGTCGCCCTGGATGTCGTTCTGGCGGCCGACGAAATTCCACATGAAGTAGCGCCAGTACATGAATCCCAGCTGATAGCGGAAGAAGTAGCGCAGGTTCTCTCCGAATGTTGGGACGGTGATGTTCTCGCCGCGGTAGTTCATCTTGCGGCCTGTCACGTCGCCCCACGATTTGTATCCCTGGATGTGGTTCGAGTTGTCGGAATACATTCGCGGGAACAGGAATTTTGGTTCGTAGTCGTATCCGGAGATGCGTTCGTATTTCTTGTATTCGCCGTTTTCGTATACGTAGGATGACTTGGTCTCCATCTTTACGGGAACGGACGTGTATGTGCGGCCGTAAATCAGCGGCCGTGTGCCGTACTGGTCGCGGTTAAGCAGCGAAAGCAGCGCGTATGGCGTGTCCGGGTCGTTGCTGTTCATCGGCGGGTTTACCGATGCGCGTATTATCACCGAGGCGTAGGATGTGCATCCGAGCAGAATCGTGGCCGAGCAGAGGACTATGGTATTTAGCAGTACGCGCCCTTTCCGGTGCGTGTACCATACGGCCCAGCCCAGAGCGCCGAATACCATGAACGTGAACGTGAGCAGTCCGCTGTTGACCGGAAGTCCGAATCCGTTGACGAACATTCTGTCGAACCATGCGCCCACGGCCACGGTGAACGGAACCAGGGAGTTGATGCACAGCAGTATGACGCATGCCAGAACGGTTGTTCGGACCACGCCCCAGAAGGTTATTTTTTCCGTCTTGCGGAAGTAATAGATGAATACGAGAGCCGGTATTGTCAGCAGGTTGAGGATATGTACGCCCACGGAGAGTCCCATGAGGTATGTGATGAGCACCAGCCAGCGGTTTGCGTGCGGCTGGTCGGCCACATCCTCCCATTTGAGCATGGCCCACACCACCAGTGCCGTGAACATGGACGAGAGTGCGTATACCTCTCCTTCGACGGCCGAGAACCAGAATGTGTCGGTGAAAGTATATGCCATTGAGCCTATGACGCCGGCGCCGAGTACGGTCCATGTCTGCGCGCGGGACAGTGAGCTGCTGTCGCCGGCGAAAATCTTGCGGGCCAGATGCGTGATGGTCCAGAACAGGAACAGTATGGTGAATCCGCTGGCTATTGCAGACATGGCGTTTACCGTCACACCCACAGCCTCCGGATTTCCGAATGAGAAGAGGGTGAATATGCGTGCCAGCATCATGAACAGGGGTGCTCCGGGAGGGTGTCCCACTTCGAGCTTGTATGACGTGGCGATGAATTCCATGCAGTCCCACAGACTGCCGGTCGGTTCCATCGTGAGCAGATAGACCGCTGTCGCTGCGGCGAATACGGCCCAGCCGACGATGTTGTTCAGTTTTTTGAAATAGTTCATCCTTATGCGTGTTTTCATTTGTCTGCGGCGACGGGCTGCCGGGCGGTGCCGCAGCCTTGAAAAGGCAAAATTAAGAAAATAACTTCACTAAATTCACACACGGCCTCTTTTTCTATCTGAAAAATCACTAATTTTACGCCGACAATCAGAAAAACGAGAGACAGACAATGGAATCCAAATTGATGCTCTACAATACGATGAGCCGTACCAAACAGGAATTCGTACCGTATAATCCTCCGCATGTCGGTATGTATGTATGCGGCCCCACCGTCTATGGCGACGCGCATCTGGGTCATGCGCGTCCGGCCATAACGTTCGATTTGCTGTTCAGGTATTTGCAGTCGCTGGGCTACAAGGTGCGCTACGTGCGCAATATCACCGATGTCGGGCATCTGGAAAACGACGCCGACGAGGGCGAGGACAAGATATCGAAGAAGGCCCGTCTCGAACAGCTCGAACCGATGGAGGTGGCTCATTACTATACCGAGCGCTACCGCAGTGCCATGAATGCGCTGGGCGTGCTGTCGCCGTCCATTGAGCCGCATGCCTCGGGACATATAATCGAGCAGATAGAGATGGTGCAGAAGATTCTCGACGCCGGATTCGCCTACGAGTCCAACGGCTCGATATATTTCGATGTGGAAAAATACAATGAGAAATACCGTTACGGCCGGCTTTCCGGACGCAATCTCGAAGACATAGTCACCAACACGCGCTCGCTCGACGGGCAGAGCGACAAGCGCAACTCGTTCGACTTCGCGCTGTGGAAGAAAGCCTCGCCGGAGCACATAAT
>CAYXGF010000004.1:0-69343 GCA_964464465.1 uncultured Alistipes sp.
GCCTCAGCGAAGTTATGAACCGGGTGTTCCCCGACGTGGAGGTATTGTGACAGAACAAAATCCCGCCGCCCTGCGAGCGACCCTGAGAAGGTGGAGGCCCTCAGTGGGGCGATGCACAACGTTGTCGACGAGCTTGCGGCAAGGAGCCTTGAAAAACTGCGCCTCAGCGAAGTTATGAACCGGGTATTCCCCGACGTGGAGGTGTTGTGACAGAAAAAAATCCCGCCGCCGAATTCAACAGCAGCGGAGCAAAAGCAACGAAAAGAAAATAAAAACACAGGCAAAGTGTCGGAATAAGAAAGAAAAATATTACTTTTGGAAAAATTATCGATATGAAACATATGTTCGCAGTTATTTTTCCGATTCTGTTTTCAATCTGCGCCGGCGCGCAAAACGCAGACAATCTGCCGCCAAGTATAAGCACAGGCCCGTGGAAAGAGGGGCATGTGCAGGGTGTGGCCGTGGACACGCAGAGAGGATACGCATACTTCTCGTTCACCACGATGCTGGTCAAAACAGACTTGCAGGGCAATGTCATCGGCACGGTGAAGGGCTTGCTGGGGCATCTGGGATGTCTCGACCTGAACCCAGACGACGGCCGAATATACGGCTCGCTCGAATACAAGAACGACGCAATCGGAAAGGGAATACTGAACCGCAAGGGCGTGAACGGAACGATAGAAAACGCATTCTACGTGGCGATTTTCGATACCGAACGAATCGTCAGAACGGACATGGATGCCGAACGCGACTCTGTGATGACAACAGTGTTTCTGCCGACGGTGCTCGACGACTACACGGCCGATGTCGAAACAGGCGGCCGCTCCGTAAAGCACAGATACGGTTGCAGCGGAATAGACGGAATATCGTTCGGCCCCGAATTCGGCAAAAAAAACGGCAGAAACATGCTCATCGTCGCATACGGAATATACGGCGACACCACACGAACCGACAACGACTACCAGATTCTGCTGCAATACGACACCAAACTCTGGAAAAAATACGAAACCCCGCTGTCGCAGAACAACATGCACTCGAACGGCCCGAAACAGCCCAGAAACCGATACTTCGTATACACCGGAAACACGACATACGGAATACAGAACCTCGAATACGACAGTCATTCCGGCGGATGGTTCATGGCCGCGTACAAAGGACGCAAATGCAGGTTCCCGAACTACTCCGTATTCATCGCCGACGGCAACGCAAAACCCAAAAAACAGAATCTCAACGGAATAGAATATTCCCCTAAGGGCAAAGTCGTTCCGCTGGCCGAATACGGTGCCCAGCACTGCCCCAGCGGCGTAAGAGGCTACAACTTCCCGCTCGGCGCAACAGGTATGCACTCGCTCGGAAACGGACTGTTCTACCTGTCCAAAAACAGTTCCGGCAAGAAAGGCCAGAGCTGCACGCTGACCCTTTTCCGATTCACAGGCAAGACAGACAAACCGTTCGAAGCGGTAAAATAGCTCCGGAATAAATCACAACAACGCCGCCTGATACACAAGGCGGCGTTTCTTATATGCCCCGGCCGAAGCAACATCACAAAAAAAGAAAGGCTGCCATTTCGGACAGCCTTCAACGAAAAGTGGAGAATACGAGATTCGAACTCGGGCGCTTGCGCCACAAGGCTTGACTATCCTCCCAAACCCTCCTTTCAAAAGGAGGGATTAGGAGGTCACTCATTCCATCAGATTGCAACAAAAAAAGAAAGGCTGCCATTTCGGACAGCCTTAAATGAAAAGTGGAGAATACGAGATTCGAACTCGGGCGCTTTGCGCCACAAGGCTTGACTATCCTCCCCAACCCTCCTTTCAAAAGGAGGGATTTAGGAGGTCACTCGTTCGATCAGAATGCAACGAAAAAAAGAAAGGCTACCCTTTCGGAAAGCCTTAAATGAAAGTGGAGAATACGAGATTCGAACTCGTGACCTCTTGCATGCCATGCAAGCGCTCTAACCAGCTGAGCTAATTCCCCGAGTGTACGGAGCAAAGGTAAACATAAAATTCGGAAAAACAAAATCATCTCCGGGCTTTTCATACCCGAAGACAGAACGCGCCGCGCCCGCAACACGGTCAGACCTCGTCCAGAACAATCAGCTGCATGTCCTTAATCGAAGTGTCCTCAGGATTGTCAATCCCAGAGAGCGCGTATCCGGATTCGACATTCACATCGAACAATACGACCTCGGGTGCGAGATAAACGATGGTTTGCATGGGAAACATATTTACATCCGCAAATATATCAAAAAGGCTCAAAAATACAATTTTTAGACACGCAAAAAGGCCGAATCCTAAGGCCCATACGACACCGGACAGCTGTCAAACAACGATTCGAGAAGCATCAAAGCATTATATATCAAACAAATAGTCTAAAACAGACAAGCCCTCGCCATAAAATACTCTAAAAAGGCTCAATAATACAATTTACGGACACAAAAAAAAGGCCGGGCCCGAAGGACCCGACCATATCCGGCAACCGTCAAACGGCTCTACTTCGCAAGAATCGACGGAGCGACATACTGGCGTGCCGCAAGCTCCTTGTCGAAAAGATAGAATGCGGAGGCGTTGTCACCGATTTTCTCCATGGTGTCAATCAGCTCCTGGGCATTCTCCTCCTCCTCGACCTGTTCGTTGACAAACCATACGAGCATATTGGAAGTGGCATAGTCCTTCTCGGAAGCTGCTATATCGCACAGATTGTGTATCATCGCAGTCACCTTGCGCTCGTGGGCAAGCGTAGCCTTGAAAGAGTCCAGAACAGAATCCCACTCGGTCTGAACCTCCGTTATAGGCGCAAGCGTAACCTTGCCGCCACGGGAAATGATATAGTTGATGAAGATGCGTGCGTGCGCCTGCTCCTCCTGAAACTGAACGGAATACCAGTTCGCAGCACCCTTGTTGCCCTTGGCCGCCGCATCCATGGACATCGAAAGATAGAGATAGGCCGACCACATCTCGGCATTGACCTGAGCGTTGAGAGCGCTCTGTAATTTTTCACTCAACATAACAATACGTTTTTGGTTTTGAATACTCTTTAAACGAATACAAATATAACTATTTTTTGCAATTATTACAAAAAAAGCCACCGGTAACACAAACACGCACGCAACAGAAATCCCCCAGGCACCGGTATAATTACAAAAAAATATCGTCTGCCAATGGCAGACGATACCGTCGGGTTTTGTACTCGGTATGGGATTCGAACCCATGATTTTGAGAATGAGAATCTCACGTCCTGGACCAGCTAGACGAACCGAGCATATGTCCTTAAAACCGCCGCAGTGGCGGCTCTAATCGGGTGCAAATATAAGGCTTATTTTCCAATTTGCAAACAATATTCCATTTTTTTATGACAACAGCCCCGATTTTATGGATATTTTCCATACATTTGCCTACGTATCGCTCCCATTGCGAAGAAGAGTAGAAAACACACTTTTCTAAATATCGTTTTACAAATGAAAAAAACATTTTTGACCCTTCTGAGCACTGCCATGCTCCTGACGGCGGCCAATGTTGCTTCTGCGGCCCCGAATCTACCCAAACGCATCAGGATGTCCAAGCAGGAATTGATGGATAAAATCAAGGGCGGTTGGGCCGGACAAACAATAGGCGTAACATACGGCGGTCCGACCGAATTCGTATACAGAAGCGCCATTATCGACCAGAACGTGAATATCCCGTGGGGCGACGCCGACTACATCGCCAACACCATGAAGAACGCAGGTTCGCTGTACGACGACATATACATGGACCTAACATTCGTACAGATGATAGACCGCCTCGGCATAGACGTGCCGGCCGATTCGGTGGCCATAGCGTTCGCAACAGCGCCTTATCCGCTCTGGCATGCCAACCAGGCCGCAAGATACAACATCCTGAACGGAATAATGCCTCCCGAATCCGGACACTGGAAAAACAACCCGCACGCCGACGACATCGACTATCAGATAGAGGCCGACTACGCAGGACTTATGTGCCCTGCGATGCCGATGTCGGCATGCGAGATATCGGACAGGATAGGACACATAATGAATTACGGGGACGGCTGGTACGGCGGAGTGTACATGGCCGCGATGTACTCCATGGCATTCCTCACATCCGACATCGGGACGATAGTCATCGAGGCCCTCAAATGCATCCCGCAGCAAAGCAAATACTACAAATGCATGAACGAGGTCATCGAATTCCACCGCGCGCACCCCGAGGACTGGAAAAAAGCATGGGAAATGTGCTCCGAACGATGGAACGACGACAAAGGTTGCAGCGAAGGAACCATGGACCCGCTGAACATCGACGCAGTAATCAACAGCGCGTATGTCATAATAGGTCTGCTGTATGGCGAGGGTGACTTCGGCCGGACAATAGACATCTCCACACGCTGCGGACAGGATTCGGACTGCAATCCGGCTTCCGCCGCCGGAATTCTCGGCACCGCTGTCGGATATTCCAACATCCCGGCCGAGTGGCTCGACCCGCTGAAAAAGGCAGAGGACATAAAGTTCTCGTACACGGACATATCGCTCAACGACACATACCGCATGAGCTACTCGCACGCATTGCAGATGATTGAACGCGAAGGCGGAAAAATCACCCAGGACGACGTCACGATTCGCGTGCAGAAGCCGCGTCCCGTGCAGTACGAGGAGAGCTTCAACACGATAACTCCGGACAGCCGCATCGAAATCAACGAGAATCTGACCGACACCTATGAATTCAAGGGCAAGGGTACGGCCATGGTGATGCGAGGATACGTACAGTGCCAGGACAAAAGCTACACGGCCCGCATACAGGTGACAATCGACGGAAAACCGATGCCCGTATCCGAAATGCCCGTATCGTACCACGACCGCAAGCTGGACCTGTTCTGGAACTATGACCTCGAACCGGGAGAGCACACCGTAACCCTGCGTCTGCTCAACCCGCGCCAGGATGCAAGCGTCCGCATGCAGAACGTGGTGCTATACCGACAGACACTGTCCGAATCGGTAATCGCAGACCCGGCACCGCTCGCTACCGGCAAAAAGAAATAAAACCGGCCATTATGCTGCCGGCGGGATAAGCGCCGTGCGGCGACCGAACATGGAGAACACACATAACAGAATCCGGAGGACGATGTTTCCCATCCTCCGGATTCAATCAAACGGTAAAGACCTCAACCACCAGCACAAAACACAACAAAATAACGTTATGAAAAAATTTTTCGCATTTCTGCTTCTCTCGGTCTGCTGTTCCGCCGCCGTGGCACAGAACAAGCCCGCCGTGGACTACAAAGAATCTTCGGCCCGCAATCTCGAACCCCAGCACAGCGTGATGATTACGCCCCTCATCGCCGACCTGTCAATCATCGGCGAACGTATCGTCTACACTGAAAAGGAGGCTTTCGAAAACTACCAGGTCACGGCCGAAATCGTAAAGTTCATTCCCAATTTCAAGAAAGTGGCCCTCAGCCGCGCAGCACGGGCATATAAAGCCGACGCCATTATCGGCGCGACAGTCGACGTGATTACCAACCCGCAGGGAAGACTCGAAATCACAGTGTCTGGCTATCCGGCCAAATACTCCAATTTCCGCAACGCGACTTCCGAAGACATAGCACTCGTACAACAGGGTCTCAGCGTAATGACGGACAACAGCTCCGACGTGCTGACTTCGCCGTCGAGCCAGACAAAAATCGAAATAGAGAAATAGACACGCCCATGAAACGTCACATTCTAACCCTGCTGTTTTCCATATGTCTCATCTCTGCCAGCGCCCAGATAATTTCAAGTTCCTCGCTTGTGGTCACACGTCAGCGTCTGCCTGAGGTAAAACGCGGATACGGGCAGAGCATAGACATGTCCTACAACTCGCAGACGGAACAGTTTGGAAGCAGCATCGACATAACATACATAGGCGGAATGCGGTTCAATCCGACATTTTTCCTCGGCATCGGCACCGGCGCCTCTCTCGACATATCGGACAAAAACGGCTTCTACACCGAACCCGGCACTGCACTTCCAATCAATACGCTGAACATACCGCTGTTCGCTCATTTCCGTGCATATCTGCTCAAAAGCCGATGCACGCCGTTTCTCGCGCTCTCTGTCGGCGGAAGATTCTCGACTCCGCGCGACATGCATCTCGATTTGGGAACGGTGAAGTACCGGACAATAGGGCTGTATCTCAATCCGATGATAGGTGTCAACTACCGCATGACGGCCAAAAGCGACATCTATCTCAGCGTAGGATTCCGCGGTCAGACCATGCCGCAGCTCACCGGCGCGACACCCGTCAGCGCCGAGTTCAAAAGCCGGTTCCAGTATGGAGCCGACGCACACATCGGTTTCTCATTCTGACAAAGAAAAAAGGAATTGCAATGAAACGTATTTTACTTTTTACCGCTCTTCTCGCCGCATTAACGGGCTGTACAGAGAGCGCCGAAGTGGAAGGCGTAATCTCGCTTTCCCTGCACAGAATCGAAGCTCCGGCAACAGGACAGGAGAAGACCCTCACCGTACAATCCAAGTGCGACTGGACGGCAGAGTGCGATGCGACATGGATAACCATTTCCCAGACAGGAGGCGACGCCGGAAAAAGCGAGATGAAGATAACGATTCAACCGAACGGGCAGACCGAAAGGCGCACCACCCAAATCCGTATCGGCAACGACGATTACGGCATATCCGAATCCGTCGCCGTATCACAAGAGGCATTCGCACCGAACATATCTGTTTCCCAGGACGAACTCGGATGCGATTCCGAAGGGAAAACTTTCGAAGTATCGATTCAGGCCAGCATTCCGTGGAACGCCTCGTCCGAAGCGGACTGGATTACCTTCTCGCCCCGGACCTCCGAAACGGCAGGCAATGCCAAAATGAGTGTTACGGTAGCGGCAAACAACGCCACAGACAGCAGAAAAGGGGAAATAGTACTGAGAAACGAGCAGTACGACATCCGAAAAACCATAAAGGTCGTGCAGTCGAATTTCAATCCGAAGATAGAACCGGACACCGAACGCGCGGTATTCGGGCATGAAGCGGATTCGATGAAGATAGGTGTGCGCGCCAATGTCCCGTGGCAGGCATCATGCGATGCCGAATGGGTATGCGTAGAGATTGCCGACGACGCCCTGTGGATAAAGGCCGACGCCTCTTTCTCTACCGAAGACAGGGAAGCACAAGTCGTTTTGAATAACGAACCATACGGACTCCAAAGAGAGATAACGGTCGTTCAGAACGCCGCCAAACCTTTCTTGAAGATTGACAAGACGCAAATGGAGATGTTGGCCGACTTTTCCCTCGAAACGAATGTCCGGAACAGCAACACCCTTGTCCGAATAAGCAGCAACATCCCGTGGAGCGCTTCGAGCGATGCGGCATGGGCACGTCCCGCATTGTCCGAACACGAAAACGGCGAAACCGAATTGCGAATCTTTGCGGAAAACAACTACTCCGATCGTGCACGCGAGGCGAAGATAACTTTCAGAAACGAAAAATACGGCATCTCGCACTCCGTCACCGTTGTCCAGCAGGCACCGCGGCTGCGGTTTCTTACCGATGACCGCAACATCTCCGTCGGCCCCGAACAGCAAACACTGACTTTCGTACTTGAATACAACATCACCTATATCAGCAGCCTGAACATGTGGCCGGGAGTTCAGATAAAAAACGACAATTCACATTCAACGATGACAAATACCATAAACATCGACATTCCGCCCGGCAATGACGACCAGCCGAAAACCGGATTCATCGGTGTCAGAAATGCCGATTTCTACTACAAATACGAAATGGTCGACAGGATATACATCACGCAGCAGCCGCGCAAGGACTGAACCGCCCGCAGTAGCGACTTACAACGGCCCGGTCCGCTACGCATGCGGACGAAATATACGGCTGCTACTTTCAGGCCTCAGGTTGTTTTACGGCCAGCATGCAGAAACAAAATCAGCCCCGCTTTCGAAAAAGCGGGGCTGTTCTGTATACAAATATCATTGCAAACGGACATCCGCTCGCCCGAACTATTCCGCTACAAGAGCCTGCTCGATGTCGGCGATAATGTCCTCCACATCCTCTATGCCCACAGACAGGCGTATGAGGTCGGGTGCGACACCTGCGGCACGCAGTTGCTCGTCCGAGAGCTGCCTGTGCGTATGGCTGGCAGGATGCAGCACCGAGGTGCGGGCATCGGCCACATGCGTCACGATTGCCGCAAGACGCAGCGAGTCCATAAACCGTATGGACTCCTCGCGGCCGCCTTTAAGTCCGAACGAAAGAACGCCGCACGAACCGTCTGGCAGGTACTTGCGTCCGAGTTCGTAGTATTTGTCATCTTCAAGCCCGCAGTAATGCACCCAGGCCACCTTGTCGGTGCGGCTGCGCAGATAGCGGGCCACGCGGAGCGCATTGTCGCAGTGCCGCGGCATACGCAGATGCAGGGTTTCAAGTCCTATATTTAGCAGAAACGCATTGTGCGGAGACGGCGAGGCGCCCAAATCACGCATCAACTGCGCCGTAGCCTTGACTATGTAAGCCGCGCGGCCGAATCTCTCCGTGTACACAAGTCCGTGATACGAGGCATCGGGTGTGGTGAGGCCGGGAAATTTGTCGGCATGGGCCGCCCAGTCGAAATTTCCGCTGTCGACTATCGCTCCGCCGACGCTGGTGGCATGACCGTCCATATATTTGGTCGTCGAATGCGTAACTATGTCGGCGCCCCACTCTATCGGACGGCAACAGACCGGCGTGGCAAAGGTATTGTCCACTATCAGAGGCACCCCGTGGCCGTGCGCTATGCGGGCGAACTTCTCTATGTCGAGCACGGCGACTCCCGGATTGGATATCGTCTCGCCGAACAGAGCCTTGGTCTCGGGACGGAAAGCCGCTCCGATTTCCTCCTCCGAGGCATCGGGATTGACAAAGGTCACTGCTATGCCCATCTTTTTCAGCGTAACCTCGAACAGGTTGAACGTACCGCCGTAAATATCCGTGGCACTGACTATGTGGTCTCCGGCGGAGCATATGTTCATCACCGCGAAAAAAGACGCCGCCTGTCCGGACGAGGTAAGCATAGCCCCCACTCCGCCTTCAAGCGCCGCGATTTTGGCTGCGACGGCATCCGAGGTCGGATTCTGCAACCGGGTGTAGAAGTAGCCGCTGTCCTCCAAATCGAAAAGACGGGCCATCTGCTCGCTGTTGTCGTATTTGAACGTGGTGCTCTGAATTATCGGCACCACCCTCGACTCTCCTTTTCCGGGCTGCCAGCCGGCCTGCACGCAAAGCGTGCCCAGTTTGAATTTTCTGTTTTCCATATTTTCAATCGCTTAAAATAACCGCATAGCAAAGATAACGTTTTAGACCGCCATATACAACCGTATGATGAAAACCTTTTCAATTCACGGCTCTCCGTCATCGGTCCCCGCCACGGCGAGAACCGGGTTGGCGCGGAGACGCACCGCCTATTTTATAGAATTCATGCGGATGCTGGCCTTGACTATCGCCACGGCGCGTATGCGCGAGATTTCGATGTCCTTGTCGGCATGGTGCGGATTCTGACTCACCAGCTTAACGCAGCCGTCACGCTCGGATTTCTGGATATATTTCACTGTGATATACTCCTCGCCGTCGATATCTATCGACAAAAGATACATATCGCCCCAGAAAATGTCGTTGAAATCGCTGAGCTGCTTGTAAAGCACTATGTCGCCGCTCTTCAACAAAGGATACATGCTGTCGCCGACAATATAAATCGCCCCGTCGCATTTGGGAAGATTCGGGATGTTGATATAATCGATAGGCTTGCAGGCCGCCTTGTTCAGAAACAGCGGCACCAGACCCGCAGTGCCCTCGACACTGTACAGCGGAACGCTCTGGCGGGAGATGGTATGGTCGGTGCGGCGCAAAAAAGGCGTGTAGTCCGGCTGGGTGAGAAACATGTCCCCGGTCCCGGTGTCCAGCCAGTCCGGATTTACGTGAAGGTCCTGGACCAGAATATTCTTGTTGCGCTCCGTAAGCGACGCCTTGCCCGTCTCTATCATGGAAAGCGCGCTCTTGCCGATACCGAGTTTCGAGGCAAGAACCTCCTGCGTCATCCCTAACTCCTTGCGAATCAGACGTAGTTTATGTTCCATTGTATCCGTATAAAAATTTCTTATGAATTTTTTGTTCAATTCTTGAACTAAAATCCAATATTTGACCATATATTTGCACCACAAAGTTAAACCGTTTATTCGAAATAACAAAATACACAGCCCTGTATTTCAATTTTTTTTCACAGTACGGCACAGACTGCAACCCTAAAAACACCAATTCAATGATTGAAATAGAAGAAAACGATTACAGAGAGATTGCCCGTCGTCTGAAAAACGCGATAGCAGACTCCGATTTTTTCAACGGTTCGATAGAATACGACACCGACAGATTCTACTCCACGCTGACGGCAACGGCCATAGTGCACAGAACGGACATAGAGATGCCGGACGGATGTATTCCGCAGATTCAGGATGTCGTTCCAGTATGGTGGAGCTTCTCCACTTACCAGTATGGCGAGGCCTGTCTGAACGATTTCTGTTTCGATTACGTAAGACGCCACATATAATCCGCTCCCGCCGCACCCCGCATCCCACCTTACAGCAGGAGCCGCAAAGGGGACAGGCTCCCACGCGGCGGGACACGGACGCGGCGACCGGCATCCTTCATCTCCCTCCTTTGTCCCGCCCGGCCGCCGCGTCCCCAAAAAAAACACATACATTACATATTAAAAAATGACAGCTTCATTCGAAGATTTCGCACGTAGGGTGTATCCGTTCTTGGAGATACTCCCTTTTCATTCGGCCTACTACCGCGTACTCGACGCATTCGCCAGACGTAGAATCAAACGGCTGATTATCACCATGCCCCCACAGCACGGCAAATCGCTCGGCGCCTCGGTCATCATGCCGGCATTCATGCTCGGGCTCGACCCCGACACCCGTATAGCCATCGCCTCGTACAGCGCCACACTCGCCTCACGGTTCAACCGGCAGGCGCAGCGCATTCTGGAATCGGACAGCTACGGCGAGATGTTTCCCGACACGACAATCAAGAAAAACGGCAGCCGCACATCCTACATCCGGACCGCCGATCAGGTGGAAATCATCGGACACCGCGGCGAGCTGTTCTCCGTAGGGCGCGAAGGCTCACTCACGGGCAACCGCGTGGACGTATTCATCCTCGACGACCTCTACAAGGATGCCATGGAGGCCTCATCGCCCCTGATTCGGGAAAACTGCTGGGACTGGTACACCTCGGTGGTAAGGACCCGCATGCACAACGACTCGTCAGAGATAATAGTGTTCACCCGCTGGCACGAGGAGGATTTAATCGGCCGCATCGGCAAGCGCGAGAGAATCATACCGCTCGAATCCTGGTGTCAGACCGAACGCCCCGCGGACGGCTGGCTGCTGCTCAACTTCGAGGCCATAAAGACTGCGCCGGCGACACAGATAGACCCGCGGGCGGAAGGCGAGGTCCTGTGGCCGCAACAGCACAGCATACAGCTGCTCGAATCCAAACGCAGGCTCGACCCGCAGCGTTTCGAGTGCATGTACCAGGGCCGGCCGTGCTCGCCGGGAGGGCTGCTCTACGGCTCCGGTTTCACGGTCTACGACAACCTGCCCCCCGACATAGTACGGCGGGCGAACTACACCGACACGGCGGACACGGGCGACGACTACCTGTGCTCCGTATGCTACGTGGTGGATACACGCGGAACCATATACATCACCGACATCGTATACTCCCGGGAGCCAATGGAGATAACCGAGAAGGCCGTTTCGGACATGATTAACCGCAACGGCACCCGTCAGGTGTGGGTGGAAAGCAACAACGGAGGACGCGGATTCGCACGGGCCGTGGCACGCATGTCGCCTCTGGCGGCGGTAAACTGGTTTCACCAGGGTGCAAACAAGGAGGCACGCATCCTGTCCAACTCGGCCACCGTCACTCGGCACATATCCATGCCCGCGGACTGGAACATGCGCTGGCCGCAGTTCAACGAGCATCTGACAACCTACCGCCGCCTGTTCAGGGCCAACCGCTGGCACGACGCCGCGGACGTGCTCACCGGAATCGTGGAACGCGAAATCGCGGCAGGAACGTACCGGGTGAAGGCCCTCGGATTCAAGAACTGAACCGGAACAATCCATTTTAACGGGTCATAATGCGGGGAAGGAGCCCGCGAAGGTCCAGCGCGAATGCGCCTTTGCGGTACGAGGCCGCTACCGCCTTCCCGGCAGGCCGCCACCCGCTTTCTGCAAACTTAAAACAGACAGGACCGCACTAAAATCACCTGTGGAGGCGCATTCCTGCGGCGGGAAGACGTATTTAGCGATTTTTTACTACCTTTGCCGTACATTCGCACCGAATAATGCGACAAACAAATCGACCAGCATCCGGATGAATACATATTTCAGACTTCTCGGGTTTGCCAAACCATTCGAGAAATACGCCATTCCATACTTTTTCTACACGCTGATATACTCGGTCTTCAACCTGATGAACTTCATGCTCATCATGCCGATTCTCAATGTGCTGTTCGACCCTGAGGGCGGAATACGGGAGGTGACCTCCGCGCCGGCGTTCGAGCTGTCGCAAAAATTCATGGGCGAATACCTGAACTACATGCTTTTCAGAGTCTTCGGAACCGACTACGACATAACGCAGGTGCTCATTCTTCTGGCCGTGGTGCTCATACTGTGCTCGCTCACCAGCAACCTGTGCCGGTACATGGGACAGTGGACGATAGAGAAACTGAGAATCAACTCGATGAAAAACCTCCGCAACAGGGTCTTCGACAATGTGATGGACCTGCATGTCGGCTTTTTCAGCAACGAGCGCAAGGGGGACATAATGTCCAAGATAACCTCCGACGTGCAGGTGGTGCAGTACTGCATCACCAACACTCTCCAAGTGGCTTTCCGGGAACCGTTCCTCATCATGACATACCTGTTCGGAATGATTAAGATTTCGTGGCAGCTGACCGTATTCTCCGCTCTGTATCTGCCGGTGGTGGGACTCGTCATCGGCGTGGTGGTGGGACGACTGCGCAAACCCGCGCGCAACTCGCAGGAGAATTTCGGCCGTATAGTATCTCTGCTCGACGAGTCGCTGGCCGGAGTGAAGGTAATAAAGGGATACAACGACACCGGATACATAAAAGCCAAGTTCAACGCCCTCAACGACCGGTTCTCCTCGCTGCTGCGATACATGGCGCGCCGCCAGCAGCTCGCCTCCCCGATGAGCGAGTTTCTGGGAATCACAGCAGCATCGGGACTCCTCATATTCGGCGGGGTCCTCGTGTCGGCCGGCACGCTCGACGCGGCGGGATTCATAGCCTATATAGCCATATTCACACAAATCACACGGCCGATTCGTTCGTTCGCCGACTCGTTCGCAAACATCAACCAGGGCATCGCAGCCGGCGAACGCATATTCTCGCTGCTCGACACCAGGAGCGAAATCACGGACAAGCCCGGCGCCGTGCGGCTCGATGAATTCAAAGAGGGAATCGAGTTCCGCAACGTGCGCTTCTCCTACGAGAACAAGGAGGTCATCTGCGGAGTCAGCTTCAAGGTCAACAAGGGCGAGACGGTGGCCTTGGTCGGTCCTTCGGGAGGCGGCAAGACGACTCTTTCGGACCTCATACCCCGTTTCTACGAGGCATCCGCCGGCGACATCCTCATCGACGGACGGAGCATCCGGGACTACGACATGGAATCGCTCCGCTCGCATATGGGAATCGTGTCGCAGGATACAGTCTTGTTCAACGACACAATCGAGAACAACATTCGCATGGGCCGACGCGGAGCGGATTTCTCCGACATACGGCAGGCGGCGATAGTGGCCAACGCCGACGGCTTCATCTCCGAGATGGAGGAGGGATACCAGACCAATATAGGAGACCGCGGCGTAAAACTCTCCGGAGGACAGCGGCAGAGACTGAGCATTGCCCGCGCCGTACTCAAAAACCCGGACATACTGATTCTCGACGAAGCCACCTCGGCGCTTGACACGGAGAGCGAAAAACTCGTTCAGGACGCCCTCAACTCGCTGCTCGAAGGCCGCACATCGATAGTCATCGCACACCGTCTGAGCACTATCCACAACGCCGACCGCATCATAGTGGTCGACCACGGACACATCGCCGAGCAGGGAACTCACGACGAACTGATGGCCAAATGCGGAATATACTCGCGGCTTATCGAGATGCAGCAACTCGCCTGACGCACTTCCGCCATGATAAATCCCCTCACCGCCCCGCCGCTCCGGAAGCTGGCATACCGCTGTATGCTCGCCGCTGCCGGCATCGCCGCCGCGGTGCGCAGAAAACCTGCGGCAGACCGCGCCCGGTTCAAAGCCAAAGCCGCAGAGGCCGCCGCGCTGTGCCGCGAAAAAGGAGTCGACATATCATTCTGCATTCTGGCGGACATGTCCCTGCACTCCGGCGTAAAGCGGCTCGCCGTATGGGACCTGCGTGAAAGCCGCATCATTCTCAGAGGCCTTGTCTCCCACGGAAGCGGCAGTGAGCAGACCCGCGGACTGGACACCACAAAAGAGTCGGCGCACTTCTCCGACACACCCGGCTCGCTGCTCTCCTGCAATGGAGTATTCCTTGTCACCGAAAAATACACGGGCAAATACGGGGTATCCTTCCGGCTCGACGGGCTAAGCCCCACAAACGCCAATGCAAGGCCGAGAGCAATCGTCCTGCACGCCTACCGCTGCATTCCCGACTTCGAGATATTTCCGCTCGGGACGGCCGAGAGCGCCGGATGTCCGGCCGTATCAGTACGAACGATGCGGAAAATAGTCCGGCTTGCCGACAGAGGCAGAGCAGCATTGTACATATACGGAGAGTGACATGTCAGGGGCACAACCGACATGGCCGGGGCATAATAAACGGAATAATGGTGCCGGTACGGATTTTTTTCTTAACTTAGTCCCGTAAACTTTCGACTAACATGCACACGACAGCACTATTCGCGGGTTCTTTCGACCCTTTCAGCACCGGCCACCGGGCTGTCGCAGAGCAGGCTCTGCGCTTGTTCGACAATCTGGTCATCGCCGTGGGACACAACAGGGAGAAACACGGCCTGCTGCCTGTCGGCTCCCGTGTGGAGCTGATAAAAGAGGCCTGCCGCGACCTGGGGCCGCGAGTGAAGGTGTGCGCCTACGAGGGGCTTACGGGAGATTTCTGCCGCGAGAACGGCATAAAAATCATAGTGCGCGGAGTAAGGGGCGGTGCCGATTTCGAATTCGAGCACGGCATGCAGATGATAAACAGCACTCTGTATCCCGAAATCACGACCGTATTTCTCTGCACGCCGCCGCAGTACGCCGCCGTATCGTCGAGCGTCATTCGTGAGATACTCAGTTTCGGCGGCGACGCCTCGCCTTTCATACCAGGCGGAATCGACATCGGCAAATATCTGAAAAGCAAACCATAATCAAACATCATAATCATGGAATTCACAGCCGAAACAATAGCGGAGTTTCTGGGCGGAACGGTGGACGGCAATCCGCAGGCCGCAGTAGGCACTTTCGCAAAAATCGAGGAGGGAACCCCCGGAGCCCTCTCTTTTCTGGCAAATCCGAAATACGAACACTACATATACGACACTCTGTCCACCATCGTTGTGGTAAGCGACAGGTTCACCGCCGCACAGCCGGTGGCGGCGACGCTTATCCGCGTCGCGGACCCGTATGCCAGCTTCGCCCGTCTGCTCGAACTCTACGCCGCGAGCTTCCCGCGCCGCGAGGGCATCAGCGACAAGGCCTCGATAGATTCCAGCGCACAAATCGGCCAGAGATGCTACGCCGGCGATTTCGCCGTGATAGACAGAGGCGCCCGAATCGGCTCGGGAGTGCAGATTTTCCCGCACGCATACATAGGGGAGAATGTCGAGATAGGCGACAACGTGACCATAAATTCCGGAGTCAAGATATACTCCGGCTGCAAGATAGGCAACAACGTCATTCTGCATGCCGGATGCGTGATAGGCGCCGACGGATTCGGATTCGCCCCCGACGGCAAAGGCGGATACTCCAAGATTCCGCAGATAGGCAACGTCATAATCGAGGACGATGTAGAGGTAGGCGCCAATACATGTATCGACAGAGCCACGATGGGCAGCACCCGCATATGCCGCGGGGTGAAGCTCGACAACCTGATTCAGATAGGTCACAACGTCGTGGTGGGCGAAAACACCGTGGCAGCGTCGCAGGTCGGCGTGGCCGGCTCCACGAAGATTGGCAGCCGCTGCATGCTCGGCGGACAGGTCGGCGTGGCAGGTCACATCGCAATAGGCGACAATGTGCAGATAGGCTCCAAGAGCGGAATATCCAACAACGTGCCGGACGGCGTGACCATGATGGGCTATCCGGCAATGCCGGGAATGTCGTTCCACCGCTCGAACGCGGTGTACCGCAATCTTCCCGAGCTGGCCCGCCGCGTGGCAGCTCTCGAAAAACTCATGGACAAGGAAAAATAATGGCCTGCACGCAGAACCGGAAAGTCATAATGGGCATCGACCCGGGCACAAACCGCATGGGATACGGGATTCTTGTCGTCTCGGCAGGCAGACTGACCGCCGAAACGCTGGGAGACATAGACCTGCACCGCATGACGGACCCGTATGCCAAACTGGGATACATCTTTCGGCGTGTCAGGGAGCTGATTCTCCACTACGACCCAGATGAAGTGGCGCTCGAATCGCCTTTCTTCGGGGAGAACGTGCAGAGCATGCTCAAACTCGGCAGGGCGCAGGGCGTAGCCATGGCCGCCGCGCTGAGCTGCGACAAACAGGTATTCGAATACGCCCCCAGGCGCATCAAACAGTCCATAACCGGACAGGGAAGCGCGTCGAAGACACAGGTGGCGGAGCTTCTGAAAAAAATTCTGGGAATAGAGTACGACCCACGGCGGCTCGACGCGACGGACGGTCTGGCCGTAGCACTGTGTCACCATTTCGTCACGAGCTCCCGCATCGACACTCCGGCGCCGAAAAAACTCAGACGGCACGCTTCGTGCTCCTCCTGGGAAACATTTCTGAAAAACAACCCTCAGAGAGTAATAAAAACCAAATAACAGACTACGATTATGAAAAAAATTCTGTCAGCCGCCATCCTTGGGGCCATTCTGTGCGGATGCGCCAAGGAAGGCATCCGCTACCGTGTCAAGGGTACAGTTCCCAATCTGTCGGGCGAAATATCCCTCGTAACCAACGACACAGTTCTCGGCACGCAGACCGTCAAGGACGGCAAGGTGAACTTTTCCGGAACGATAGACACTCCGCAGCTCGCGTTCCTGCAAGACAGCGAGGGTGAGTACGTGGCATCCATGTTCCTTGAAAACGGAACCGTCATCCTCTCCGACACCGAACCGGTGGGCACACCCTCCAACGACGCATCGAAGCGCTACATGACGCAAATCGGAGAACTCGTGAACAAATTCTACGACAGACAGACCACCGACCGCGAGCGCATAGAGCTGCAAAAGAGGGAGGCCTTTCTGATGGACTCCACCATAGGGGCCAATCTGGACAATATATTCGGCGTGGTGATGTTCGTTCAGGCCGCCTCGACGAACATGACGGCGCAGCAGGCTCAGGCCACCCTGCTGCGTTTCCCCGAACCGATGAGCTCGCACCCGTATCTCGAACAGATAAGGGAGTTTCTGGAAATCCGCATGCTCACCGAGCCCGGACACCCCTTCACCGACATCACGCTCGAAGATGCGCAGGGCAATCCCGTATCGCTGTCCGAGGTAGTGAAAAACAACGAATACACGCTGCTCGACTTCTGGGCCTCGTGGTGCGGCCCCTGCATGGGGGAGATGCCCAACCTCAAAGCCGCCAAAGAGAAATACGCCGGAAAAGGATTCGAGATATACGGCGTCTCGCTGGACGAGAACAGGGAGAACTGGACAGGCACGATAAAGGACCGCGGCATGAACTGGATTAACGTATGCTCGTTCGAAGGCTGGCTGACTCCCGCCCTGAAAGAGTACCACGTACAGAGTATCCCCGCATCGTGGCTCATCGCAAGGGACGGCACAATCGTAGCGCGCAATCTGCGCGGCGAGGAGCTCGAAAACCGCCTGTCGGAACTTCTGAAATAGAAAAGGCAGCGGACCATGAGACGATTTTTCGCATACATGACGCTTGTGTGCATCCTCTGCGGATGCCACAGGGGCGGCGTACGCTTTGGCATCGAGTGCACGGGGCTCTCTCCCGAACAGCTGTACTACATGACACCTAACAACGACAACGGGCGCTACTTCCTTAAAGGCAATGCCGACAAAAACGGGCGCCTGCGTTTCAGAGGCATATTGGAGCAGCCGCTCTATGTCGACATATGCGACGGACTGGGCGCCAGGGTAGCGTCGCTGTTCGTCGAGCAGGGCGACATCCGCGTCGCACAGCAGGAGGGCATGATGGTCGCAAGCGGCACGCCATCCAACGACGCATATCTGGAATACCAAACGGCGACCGACAGTCTGCTTGCCAGCTACATGTCGCTGCGCGAACCCGGCGACAGCATCATTCAGGTCTACGAAAACCGGCTCGACAGCATGGGCACGGCGCTGTGGCAGAACAACACGGACAAGATTCTGGGAGTATATCTGTTCACAACCGAGCAAATAGACGCGCTGTCCGCAGAGCAAATAGCGGAATGGGCAGACCGCTTCACCCCCGAAATGCGCCTGCATCCATACATGGAGGCCGTAAACCGGAAACTGCAAGAGGAACAGAGGGAAGAATAGTCCGGTACAGCTCTGAAAACAAAAGACCCACAGCAGAATATCCTGCTGTGGCTTTTTGTATGCCGAGGCCGGATTCCGCCCGTATCGGCATTGCCGGAAGCAGGTCCCCTAAGCATAAAAATCAAAGTTTGCGAAAAAAAATCCGCAAAAAAGTATGTAATTAAAATATTGTTCGTATATTTGTGACCGCAAACGCAGGGCTCCGTAGCTTAACTGAATAGAGCACTTGACTACGGATCAAGAGGTTACAGGTTTGAATCCTGTCGGAGTCACAAGAAAAAAGGCTTACACTGAGTGTAAGCCTTTTTTCGTATCCGGTCCCCGCCGTGCGGTTCAATACATCCTCCGACCGTATATCCACTCGTCCGTGATGCCTCCATATGTTATCGCTATACGGTCCAGGGCGGAGAGCTTCGCCACGACACTCTCACTCGCGGAGTCTTCAAGCCGGGCGTCTATGGTCATGTCGCCATTGAAAAATATGTACCTGCCGCTGTCCACCTGCCGCAGAAAACCTGGAACGGCATAGCACATGGCAATCCTTGTTCCGACTATATTTTCCAAATTTCCGGAGCCTGAGATGTCGAGCAGGAACGGACAGCTGACATTCAGTTCGTTGGCACGATAGGAGACTGTCAGATCCGCCGAGCCGACGAACTGATTGTTGAAACGGCCCTGCGCGATGCCGACAGAAACGGCATTCTCGCCGCCGTATCTCACATGGCAGCTGTCCCGGACGATATACAGGCCGTCGATATTGCAGTATACGTTCCAGTCGGCATTCCTGTCGGACAAGACCCTTCCGCCTGTCTCCACAATCAGCATCTGCTCCCGGTTGCTGATTCTCCACACGCCGTCGGAACATGTCACCACGCAATCGTAAAAATAGCGCCTTATCATCGAAGCGGAGTCCTGCGGAGCCGCCCTAAGACACTTGTCGAGCGTAAGCACCTGTGTCATCAGTTTCTCGACGGAGAGAAAAGAGCTGAACGTGTAATCGAAAATCAGTTTTCCGGTCAGTGTCCTGGGAGGCTCCTGCGAATGTTCGTAAGAGCCGTAATAGGGCTGCTCGGCATCGCCGTAATATCCATATTCGCCGCGCGAGCACGAGAGAGCCGCCGGCAGCAATACGAGAAGCATAAGAATCTTTTTCATGACTTCACAACGCTTTAAAATCTGTAACCTATCGCAAACTTGACGAATCCGGCGGTATAGAGACCGAACTCGGCGCTCCCGAACAGACGGCCGCCCGCCGAAATGCCCAGAAACGTGACATCCCATGCGGTAAAGTTCTCCATCCGTTTCCTCCTCGTACCGAAGTCGCTCACAACGGCTCCGCAGTATCCCAGTCCTAAGGATGAGTACATGCGCACGTACTTGCGGTTGAGATAGCTGAACCGCAGCGTAGGAATCACCGACACATAGTCGCGGTGCATCGTACCCACTTTCCGGCGGGTCAGCGTCTCGTATTTGTGCCTGTTGACATTATGATACGAGAGCGTGGCTCCCACATGGAACCATTTGCACACCGAGTAAAAATAGCCGGCCGAGAAGGCCCACGTGGAACGCAGCCCGTCCATGTAATAACGGCTCTGCTCTATGACCTGCCCCGGATTGTCGCCGGAAATATTGTTATTTCCATACGTTAGATAATAATAGTCCGAATAATAGGTCCCGGACATGTCGCATACGTTGTCCCCGTCCGAGGGCAGGAACCCGACGCCGACTCTCACTTCGTGCCTCAGCGGAGCGTTCTCCTGGGCCATCGCCCCAGCCGAACACAGCGTCAAAGCCAATACTATCGATAAAAATCTTCTCATCGCACCCGACGTTCTTAACGGTTTATATCTACAAATCTAAGAAATAATATCCGGCAATGCAAACCGCGCGGCCCACGCCCGCGCTTTCAGGCATACACTGACGGCCCCGCAGCCGCAGTATTCCCTGCCCGGAAACAGACATTCTCCCTGCGCGCGAAATTTTTGAAGCCCCCGGCACAATTACGGATTCCATGCCGATTGTCATAACGCAATTATTTTTGTACCTTTGCGGAATCGTAAAGCAAACATATACTCTGGATTTATGTTCGAGAATTTAACCGACAGACTGGAACGCTCTTTCAAGATATTGAAGGGAGAGGGACGAATCACCGAAATAAACGTCGCCGAGACGCTCAAAGAGATACGCCGCGCGCTAATAGACGCCGACGTGAACTACAAGGTAGCGAAGAACTTCACGGACGATGTCAAGCAGAAGGCCCTGGGCGCCAACGTGCTGAGTTCCGTCAAGCCGGGCCAGATGATGACCAAAATCGTGCGCGACGAACTGGCGGCCCTCATGGGCGGCAGCGCATCGGACATCCGTCTGGAAGGCAATCCGGCCGTGATTCTGATTGCCGGTCTCCAAGGTTCCGGAAAGACTACCTTCTCGGGCAAGATAGCATCCTACATCAAAAGCAGGAAAGGACGTTCGGTACTTCTCGTGGCCGGCGACGTATACCGCCCCGCGGCAATCGAACAGTTGCAGATACTGGGCGGACAGGTCGGGGTGCCGGTGTATACCGAGCAGGGAAACACCGACCCGGTAGAAATAGCCCTGAACGCCATAAAGTTCGCACGCAGCAACAACATCAACACGGTAATAGTCGACACGGCCGGCCGTCTGGCCGTCGACGAGCAGATGATGCAGGAGATTACCGCCATAAAGAACGCTGTCAAACCGTCCGAGACGCTTTTCGTGGTCGACGCCATGACCGGACAGGATGCCGTGAACACGGCCCGCGAGTTCAACGACAGGCTCAATTTCGACGGCGTAGTCCTCACAAAACTCGACGGAGACACCCGCGGCGGTGCAGCCATCTCGATTCGCTCGGTGGTGGACAAACCGCTCAAATTCATCTCGTCGGGCGAGAAGATGGACGCCTTGCAGGTGTTCCACCCCGAACGTATGGCCGACCGAATACTCGGCATGGGCGACATCGTGTCGCTGGTGGAGCGCGCACAGGAGCAGTACGACGAGACGCAGGCCCGCAAACTCAAAAAGAAAATATACAAGGACCAGTTCGACTTCAACGACTTCATGGACCAGATAGCCCAAATCAAGAAGATGGGCAACATGAAGGATTTGCTCTCCATGATTCCCGGCATGGGCAAGGCTCTGAAAGACGTCGAGATTTCGGATGACGTCTTCAAGCGCACTGAGGCCATCATAGGTTCGATGACGCCCTACGAAAGGGAGAATCCCGCAGCCATAAATGCGTCGCGCCGCGCCCGCATAGCCGCAGGCAGCGGCACCTCGGTCGCCGAGGTGAACCAGCTGATGAAGCAGTTCGAGCAAAGCCGCAAGATGATGAAAGCCGTCGCCGGAGGCGGCATGAAAGGCATGCCGTCGATGCCCGGAATGCGGCGCAGAAGATAGAACGCACCGAAAAAGAAACATACCAGACCGCCCGCACATGGGCGGCAGAACGAAATATAAATGGAAAGCACTCTCAAATTACGCAACATTGCGATTATCGCCCACGTGGACCACGGCAAGACGACCCTGGTGGACAAAATGATATATCAGGGCAATCTGTTTCGTGAACAGTCGCAGGGCGGCGAACTGATTCTGGACAACAACGACCTGGAACGCGAAAGAGGAATCACGATTCTGTCCAAAAACGTTTCGGTGGTCTACAACGGATACAAAATCAACATCATCGACACCCCGGGACACGCCGACTTCGGAGGCGAGGTCGAACGTGTGCTCAACATGGCCGACGGAGTGCTTCTGCTGGTGGATGCTTTCGAGGGCACCATGCCGCAGACGCGTTTCGTGTTGCAGAAGGCCCTGAACCTGGGCAAGAAACCGATTGTCGTCATAAACAAGGTGGACAAGCCCAACTGTCGTCCGGAAGTGGTTTACGAACAGGTGTTCGACCTCATGTTCACGCTCGGCGCCACAGAGGAGCAGCTCGACTTCAAGGTAGTCTACGGAAGTGCCAAGCAGGGATGGATGTCGCACAAATGGCAGGAGCGCACGGACAGCATAACTCCGCTGCTGGATGTCATACTCGACGAGATTCCGGCTCCCGAATACCGCGAAGGAACTCCTCAGCTGCTGATTACCTCGCTCGAATACTCCCCCTATGTGGGACGTATAGCCGTGGGCAAACTCACGCGCGGCACCCTTTCGGCCGGAATGCCCGTCACCCTGGCCAAACACGGCGGTCAGGAGATGACAAAGACCAAGATACGGGAGCTTATGGTCTTCGACGGCCTGGGCAAAAGCAAGGTCGACAAGGTCGAATGCGGCGAGATTTGCGCCATAACGGGCATCGACGGATTCGATATCGGCGACACGGTATGCGACTTCGAGAACCCCGAACCCCTTCCGCCCATCGCCATCGACGAGCCGACAATGAGCATGCTCTTCACCATCAACGACTCACCGTTCTTCGGACGCGACGGCAAGTTCGTGACCTCGCGCCACATAAAGGAGCGTCTGGACCGCGAGCTGGAAAAGAACCTCGCACTGCGTGTCGAGCAGGGCGACTCTCCCGACAAGTTCATCGTCTACGGCCGCGGCGTGCTGCATCTGTCCGTACTTATCGAGACAATGCGCCGTGAAGGATACGAATTGCAGGTAGGCCAGCCCAAAGTCATCATAAAGACAATAGACGGTGTCAAGTGCGAACCTATCGAGGAGCTGACAATAGACATTCCGGAGGAACACTCGGGCAAAGCCATCGAGATGGCTACCAAACGCAAGGGCGTACTGCTCAACATGACGTCGATAGGCGACGACCGCACCCGACTCGAATTCGAGATTCCGTCGCGCGGACTCATCGGACTGCGCAGCAACCTTCTCACTGCAACCGCAGGCGAGGCAGTGGTGACTCACCGTCTGAAAGGGTTCGAGCCGTACAGAGGGGAGATTGAGATGCGCCACACCGGTTCGCTCATCGCCATGGAGACCGGCGAGATATATGCCTACGCGCTCAACAAGGTGCAGGACCGCGGAAAATTCTTCGTGGCACCGGGCGACGAGGTGTACTGCGGCCAGGTGGTCGGAGAGAACACCCGCGAGAACGACATCTGCCTGAACCTGTGCAAGAGCAAGAAACTCACCAACATGCGTGCCAGCGGCTCGGATGACAAGGTAAGCATAGCTCCGCCCGTGATTTTCTCGCTCGAAGAGGCGCTCGAATATATAGGCGAAGACGAATATGTCGAGATAACACCGAAAGCCATGCGTCTGCGCAAGATTCTGCTCAGCGAAACCGACCGCAAAAGAGCCTCGAAATAGAGCCTGCTGAAACTGTAAACTTATACCCCGAAAGTCCTTCGCCAGACTCTCGGGGTATTTTTCACTTCCGCTTATCGCCATTGCCACGAGGCGAGACTCGCCTGTAACGCAAAAAAAGGCGACCATCTCCGGAACCATCTGCTCGGTCTCGTGCCGCTCCCTGAGGAACGAGCGACTGCGAGCCTCCGCTGGGCGAGGCTGCGGCTCGCGCGGCCCTGTGGAGCCGCAAAGTATCAGGTTTGAGCACACAAGCCTGAAAACGTATAATACCGTTTTACACTGACAATATTGCCGGCATCCGGCAACGGTACGGTTGCGGGTCGTTGCAACACGTGACGCAGCCTGCATACAATTCCGCTACTCCGTTAGCTCTATCATGTTGCCCTCGGGGTCCTCAACCACACTTTCGTAATAGCCGTCTCCCGTAACTCTCGGAGCACTCAGAACTCTGTGTCCCGCAGCATGCAGCCGCGCCGTCAGGGCATCGACCGCCTCACGGCTGCCGAGCGAAAAGGCCAGATGCGCAAATCCCGCCGACGGCCCAGCATGTCCGCGGACCGTTGCGAAGTCCGAATGCATCAGTTCAAGGCGGGCCGTATCATCATCGAAATAAAGAAAATAAGACGAGAATCCCTTGGCAGGATTCTCGTATCTGTCGCCGCAGCGTGCGCCGAACCATGCGACGTAAAAATCCCTCAGCCGCTGCAAATCATCGGCCCACACCGCCACATGTTCTATTCTCATACGTTCACGCTCCTTCTCAAAGGCACATGCCGACGCCGTCTATCTGTTGAACGCCTCGGCTATCTGGGCCGCGACCTGGTCGAGTGCGCCCTGCAACTTCTTGCCAATCATCATGCGCATCATCATATTCAGCTCCGCATGCAGCACCAGCCGCATACGTGTGTCATACTCCGAGACCGGATGAAGCTGCAACCAGAATGTAAAATCCATCGGAAGAGAGTCGTCACCCTTGATTTTGATATATTTGGGCGCCTGTTTGTCCACTATGGTCAGCCCCACATTGAAACCCTTTACCTTGAACGAGCAGCTGTCCTCCGTTGCGGTCCACCCCTCGACACGGTCTTTAAGCATGGGCGTGAAATTATTGAAATCGCACACCGAATCATAAATCATCTGTGCCGGGCGCAGAATCCGCTGCTGTTTGCTTTCGTATTTCTCCATATCGACCGCGCTATTTAATACTTCGACGGGTCCTTTCGCCACTGACGCAGGAAATCGAGCTCCTCATCCCTGACATATCCCTGCCGGCTTGCCAGCTCTATAAGCGTATCGTAATTGCTGAGCGTATCGAGCGTCACGCCCGCCGCCTTGAAGTTCTGTTCCGCCACCGGGAACCCGTAGGTGAAGATAGCCGTCATGCCCAATACCTCGCATCCGGCATCGCGCAACGCCTCCACCGCACTGAGCGAACTGCCGCCGGTGGAAATCAGGTCCTCCACCACAACGACCTTGTCGCCCTTGCTGTAACGGCCCTCGATTTGATTGGCCAGACCGTGCGATTTGGGAGCCGAACGGACGTATATGAACGGTTTTCCGAGCTGCTCGGCAACCAGAACGCCGTGCGCAATGGCTCCGGTAGCAACTCCGGCAATAACATCCGCATCGGGATATTTTTCAAGTATCAGCCGGCTGAAAGCATCGCACACCTCTCTGCGCACCTCGGGAAAGGAAAGTACGCTTCGGTTGTCGCAGTAGATGGGCGAATGCCAGCCTGAGGCCCACGTAAAAAGATTTGCAGGACTGAGTTTTATTGCCTTAATTTGCAATAAACTTCGCGCGATTGATGTCGCTGTCGAATTCATGATAAGATTAAAACTTTATGTATACGTTATATTTCGCCGATAAAGTTACGGTTTTTGCAGCCGAAAAACAAAACACGGAAGGCAAAACTTTATATCTGCCGCCCGACGGGCGCCTTACACGGGAGCAGCTTCTGGAACATTTCAACCAATACGACAGGGTGACTGTGGTCAGCAGCCGGTACCGGGAGTTGTTCGATGACTTTTGCAGACAGTTCACATGGGTAGAGGCGGCTGGCGGCCTTGTGGAGAACGCAGAGGGACAGTGGCTTATGATTCATCGCAACGGCCGATGGGACCTGCCCAAAGGGCACCTGGAAGCCGGCGAGTCCCTGCCCCAGTGCGCCTCACGCGAAGTGGGCGAGGAGTGCGGCCTCGACACCGGGGACATCACGGTAGGCCGTTTCATATGTTCGACACTGCACTTCTACTTTTTCAGAAAGACCGACCGGTGGGAGATAAAACGTACATGGTGGTTCAGGATGAACTATACCGGACACCGGACACCGGCCCCGCAGACCGAAGAAGGAATCACGGCTGTGGAATGGATGACGCAGGCCGAGGCGAAAGCGGCCGCCTCGGGAAGTTTCCGCACAATCGCCGAAGTGCTCGGCAAAACAGAATAACCATCGCCAATTAAATAAATGAAAAACGGCATATGAACAAGTTATTTGCATTTTTAACCCTCTCAGTCATGGGAATACTCACAGGATGCGGCAGCGCGGAGCACTCGCCGCAGAACATCGGCGCCCGGCTCTCCGAGCAGGAGAAAGCGGCTCAAATCTTCACTCCCGAAGTAATGTGGAAGATGGGAAGAATAGGCTCGGCAGCACTCTCTCCGGACGGCAGCCGCCTGGTGTACACCGTAACCTATTACGACATGGCCTCCAACAGCGGCAGCGGCTCGCTCTACATGCAGACTGGCGACGGAAGCACCGTGCGTCTTACCGACGGCGGCAGCGACAGCGCCCCGGCATGGAGCGGAGACGGCACCGCAATTTATTTTCTTTCCGACCGCAGCGGCTCTCAGCAGCTGTGGCGCATTCCGGCAAGCGGCGGCACGCCTGTGCAGCTTACCGACATCGAGGGCGGAATCGAGGATTTCGGCATAGCGCCGGGCGGCGGCAGGATATTTTATATCAAGCGGGTACACGTCACCGATACAGAATCCAAGGACATCTACGCCGACATGGACAAGTCGCAGGCCCGCATATACGACGACCTTATGGCACGCCACTGGAACTACTGGGATGACGGCAGCTATCTGCACATCTTCGTGGCCGATTTCGACGGCAGCAGCGTGAGCGGCGCCAGGGACATCATGGAGGGCGAGGCATGGGATGCGCCCATGGCCCCGTATTTCGATGCAGCGGAAATCGCGTGGAACAATGCCGGCGACGTACTGGCATACACATGCAAGAAACAGACAGGACTCGAATATGCCCTGTCCACCGATTCGGACATCTATCTCTACGACACCCGCGACGGCTCCACCCGCAACATCTGCAAGACAGAACAGGCTCCGGAGGGCCTCGTAGGGTACGACAAATACCCTGTCTTCTCGCCCGACGACCGCTACATAGCGTTCAGCAGCATGCGCCGCGCCGGAAACGAGAGCGACAAGGAGCGTCTGTTCGTATATGACTCGCAGACAGGCTCTTTTGTCGACCTGACGGCCGATTTCGACTACAACGCCGCGAACATCGTATGGGACGGAAACGAAGCACTCTATTTCATCTCGCCGATTCAGGCCACACACCAGATTTGCAGGGCTGAGCTTCCCGGCGGCAATGTGCGGGTCGTCACCAGCGGCGAGCACGACATAAACTCGTTCGTGCGCTCGGCCGGCCGCACCGTGGCTGCGGTGACGAAAATCTCCATGGCCACCGAACTGTTCGACGTCAATATGCAGGACGGCGCCATGACGCAGATAACGGATGTCAACAAAGAGATATACGACAACATAAAACTCGGCGCAGTCGAGAAACGCTGGGTTGCGACCACCGACGGCAAACAGATGCTTACATGGGTCGTATTCCCGCCCGACTTCGACCCCGAAAAGAAATACCCGGTGCTGCTTTACTGCCAGGGCGGCCCGCAGAGCGTGGTAAGCCAGGGATGGAGCTACCGGTGGAATCTCGAACTGATGGCCTCGCATGGCTATATCGTCGTGGCTCCGAACCGCCGCGGTCTGCCGTCGTTCGGACAAGAGTGGCTGGACCAGATTTCAGGCGATTACAGCGGCCAGAACATACGCGACTATCTGAGCGCCATAGACGACGTTGCGGCGGAGAAGTGGGCCGACCGCGACCGTATGGGCTGCGTGGGCGCAAGCTACGGCGGTTATTCGTCATTCTATCTGATGGGCGTGCACCAGAAACGTTTCAAGGCCTTCATCGCCCACTGCGGAATATTCAATTTCGAGAGCATGTACGGCGCCACCGAGGAGCTGTGGTTCCCCAACAACGATTACGGCGGCCCCTATTGGAGCGACGACGCCACAGCCCGCCGCTCCTACGCCAACTCCCCGCACCATCTGGTCCGCGCATGGGACACCCCGATTCTCATCATCACCGGCATCAAGGACTTCCGCGTGCCGTATACCCAGAGTCTCGAAGCATTCTCCGCAGCACGGCTCATGTGTCTCGACGCCAGGCTCGTCGAGTTCGAGAACGAGGCGCACCAGGTCTTCAAACCGCAAAACGCAATCGTATGGCAGCGCGAATTCTTCTCCTGGCTCGACAAGTACGTGAAAAACGCGAAGTAATACTATATTGTATGAGATAATACAAGAAGAATGCAAGTCATAACCGCGCAGAAATACCACGCTCTATATCAACGCAATATAGAGTGTGGTATTCTTGCAAAAGGACATCTCTTTACTATCTTAAACCGCTACGGGAATTATATTCCGCAGGAGATTTTTTGCATATACATTTTTAATAATAGTCATCATGAAAAAATTTTTGACATTAATCATTCTTGCCGCTTCGGTAATTAGTTGTACCGAAAATGCCACGGAATCGGAACCAAGGCCCAACAATTCATTGAATCTGTCAGTCGGGGCATTGCAGGCAGAAAAAGACGGAGGTGAATTCAAGGTTACCGTAACCGCCGATTGCGACTGGCAGGCTATATGCACTGCCGATTGGGTGACACTCTCGCCACAGGCCGGCACAGCAGGAGAAAGCACGCTCACCGTAACTGTCGCCGGAAACACTGAGACAGAAACGAGATCTGCGAAAATCACAGTATTGAACGATAATGACGTATCGCAGAGTATAACAATCAAGCAGGACGGCAAAACGGACACAGATACAGACACAGAAGACATAATAAATATACCCGACAAGACTTTCCATAGATATCTGGTCAAACATTTCGATACGGATGGCGACGGCCGGATTTCGAAAGCCGAGGCTCGGGCTGTAAAAGGAATATATTGTTCTTTTGACGATATATCGTCGCTTGAAGGCATAGAATATTTTACCGAATTGGATACCCTCAAATGCGGGAACAACCAACTCTCAACACTCGACATCAGCAAATGCACTCAGCTAAAAAGCCTCGATTGCTACTCAAACCAACTCACAACACTCGATGTCAGCAATTGCACACAACTGAAAAATCTCACTTGCGGATACAATCAACTCTCCACGCTCGACGTCAGCAATTGCCCCGAATTGAAAATACTCTATTGCATCTCAAACCGACTCTCCACGCTCGACATAAGCAACTGCTCAGCCATGCTGATAAGCCTCAATTGCAGTTTAAACCAACTCACCACGCTTGACGTCAGCAATTGCACGCATCTGGTAGATTTCGATTGCTACTCAAACCGACTCTCCACGCTCGACGTCAGCAACTGTCCTCTTACTAAGTCGTCTATTCTATACAGTGATAATTATTATCAAACGAAGACCGAAAACGGATACCTCCCGTTGACATTGCAAGTAAACAAAACGCAGTACGAGCAAATCGTATCGAACAGTTATTTCTATAACGGTTTTAAGGATTGCAACATCACGATAGTTGAAAAGTAGCGGGCCGTACGGGTCAAAAAGATACAGGCTCCCGAATCCGGAAGCCTGTATCTTTTTGCTTTATAATCCTGTTACCAAATAACCACGCGCCGGTCGGCAGGCAGGAACATGGCGCCGTCGGTAATGCCGAATGCGTCGTAGAACGTATCCAGATTACGCAGCGTGGCGTTCACGCGCCACTCGCCCAGCGAGTGCGGATCTATCTTGGTAAGACGGGCAATCTCCTCGTCGCGTATGTTCTGCGCCCAGATGGTCGCATATGACAGGTAGAAACGCTGTGCGGCGGTAAAGCCGTCTATCGTAGCCGGCTCTGTGCCGCTCTGAGCATTCTTCATGGCCGTATAAGCCACACGAAGCCCGCCCTGGTCGGCGATATTCTCGCCCAGCGTAAGTTCTCCGTTGGCATGCACGCCCGGCAGAACCTCTATGGCATCGAACTGCGACACCAGCGTGCGCGTCTTGGCTCCGAACGCCTCGGCATCCTCTCCGGTCCACCAGTCGGCCAGATTGCCGTCCTTGTCGAACTGGCGGCCCTGGTCGTCGAATCCGTGCGTCATCTCGTGGCCGATAACAACGCCTATGGCGCCGTAGTTAACGGCATCGTCGGCGTCTGGATTGAAGAACGGCGGTTGAAGTATGGCGGCAGGGAAGCAAATCTCATTGGTGGTAGGATTGTAGTAGGCATTGACCGTCTGCGGGCTCATGTACCACTTGTCCCTGTCTACCGGCTTGCCGACCTGAGACAGTTCATCGGCCGACTGCCACGCGGTAGCGCGTTTGATATTCTCCCAGTATGAGAGCGACGGGTCGATTTCAAGCGACGAGTAGTCTTTCCACTTGTCGGGATAACCGATTTTGACATGGAACGCGGCAAGTTTCTCCAACGCCTTGGCCTTGGTCCGGCCGCTCATCCAGTCCAGGGCCTCGATATGCTGCCCCAGAGCCTGTTGCAGGCCGGCGACAAGATTCTCCATCTTGGCCTTGCTGCTGGCAGGGAAATACTTCTCGACATACATCTGACCTACGGCCTCCGAAAGTATCGAGTTGGGGACGCCCAGCGCACGTTTCCAGCGCGGACGCTGCTCCTGCTGTCCGGAGAGCGTCTTGCCGTAGAACTCCCAGCGCGCCTTCGAGAAATCGTCGCTAAGATAAGGCGCGGCGCTGCTCAGGAGATTGAACGTAAGATAATATTTCATGTCGCTGTCCGGCGATTCCGCGAGAACCCTGTTCACAGCATCGAAAGCCGTGAGCTGACAAACATTGATACGGGACAGTGAATCGAGTCCCATACCGGCGAAATACGTATCCCAGTCGAAAGCGCCGTAACGTTTTTTGAGTTCGTCGACACTCATGTCGTGGTAATTGGCATAGGGGTCGCGCAGCTCGACATTGGTGTACGATGCCTCGGCCAGCGCCGTCTCGATTTTCATCACGGCATCCACAGCGGCCGCAACCTGCCCCTCGTCATATCCGGCAAGAGTAAAAAGACGCGCCGCATACTCCCTGTACGCCTGACGTATGTTCTCGTTCTCTGCATCCAGATAGTAATCCCTGTCGCCCATGCCCGTTCCGCCCTGATGCAGATAGGCGATATTCACCGCGCTGTTCATCATGTCCGCATCCACGAAAAGCGAGAACAGAGGCGAGGCGGAATTGAGGTGCATGGATGCCACGAGTGCTGCAAGACCTTCACGGTCCGTCACATCGTCCACAGCCTTCAAATCCCCGCGCAGAGGTTCTATTCCCTGTGCTTCGAGTTTTGCGGAATCGAGGCCCATGGCATACAGGTCGCTGATTTTCTGTGCGACGCTGCCCTTGCCGTTTTCGGCACCCGACAGTGCGGCGAACAGCTCCTTTATGCGGAATTCGTTGTCCTCGCGCAGGCGGTCGAATGCGCCGTAACGCGCAAATTCAGGTTTGAGAGGATTCTTGCGCTGCCACCCTCCGGTGACGTACCTGTAAAAATCCTGTTCGGGAGCCACCGACGTCTCGAAGTTGGAGACGTCGATAGCCGGAACCCTGTTTTCCTTATCTGTCGAGCCGCATGCCATAAGCGCGAGTGTTGCTATAATAAAAGTACGTTTCATGACTCCGAAACGGTCCTGACTATCCGCGGATAGCCTTGACACCCGGAAGTTCCTTGCCTTCCATGTATTCAAGAAGCGCGCCACCGCCGGTCGAAACATAGCTTACCTTGTCGGCCATGCCGAATTTGTTGATGCAGGCAACCGAGTCGCCGCCGCCGATAAGCGAGTATGCGCCCTTCGAGGTAGCCTCGACGATAGCCTCTGCAACGGCCTTGGAACCGGTCGAGAACTTGTCTATCTCGAACACGCCGACAGGACCGTTCCACAGAATCGTCTTGCAGCCCAGAATATGCTCGCGGAAAGCCGCCTTGCCCTGCTCGGAGATGTCGACACCCTCCCATCCTTCGGGTATCTCCCTTACGGACGCGGACTGTGTGTTGGCGTTCTGCGAGAAATCGTCGGCAACAAGCGCATCGGGCGAAGTGACTATCTTTATACCCTTCTCCTGCGCCTTTTTCAATATTTCCAGAGCCACGGGGAACATGTCGGGCTCGCAGATGCTCTTGCCCACATGGCCGCCCTGGGCAGCCGAGAATGTATATGTCATGCCGCCGCCGATGATGATGCTGTCGACCTTCTCCATGAGCTTCTCGATGATGGTAATCTTGGTCGACACTTTCGAACCGCCGATAATGGCGCAGAAAGGTCTCTGCGGATTCTGCATGATGCCGTCGATGGCTTTAAGCTCGTTCTCCATGACGTAACCGAACATCTTGTCCTCGGGGAAATACTCGGCGATAAGGGCGGTAGAGGCGTGTGCACGGTGGGCGGTTCCGAATGCGTCGTTGATGTAGCAGTCGGCATACGAGGCAAGTTTCTTTACGAACTCTTTCTGCGAAGCCTTGACCTGTTTCTTGGCCTCGGCCTTCTGCTCGTCGGTGGCATCCTCGGCAAGTCCGCGCGGTTTGCCCTCCTCCTCGGCATAGAAACGGAGGTTTTCGAGAAGCATCACCTCTCCCGGTTTGAGAGCGGCAGCCATCTGAGCGGCTTTCTCGCCCATGCAGTCGCCGGCGAACATCACCTCCACACCCAGACGGGCCTCGATAGCTCCGATGATGTGCGACAGAGAGTATTTCTCATCGTTGTTCTTCTTGGGACGTCCCAGGTGAGACATGAGAATCACCGAACCGCCGCCGGCCAGAACTTTCTTTATCGTAGGTATCGCAGCACGGATACGGGTGTCGTCTGTCACTTCGAACTTGTCGTTCAGAGGCACGTTAAAATCAACGCGGATAATGGCACGTTTACCATTAAAATCGTAAGTATCAATCGAATTCATAGTTAAAAATATTTTGAAAAAAACTTATAATCTCTATTGTCGGGAGTGCAAGGTACAAAAAACGGCGCAAAATGAAAAATTTAGACAACGGCATGCAACTTTGCACCAAATCCTTAGCCTTATACTTGCCGGACATTGACATTCAGTTTCAAACTGTCCAAAAGGCAGGTTGTCGCCATGTGGGTCGCAGTCGGCATCAAGAGCGACAGAGAGCCTCATTTGCAGTTATGCCGCGGGCCGGAGCCCCGCCCCGCGAAGACCCTCGGCCGTATGCGGATACCTTCCGTCAACAGATTCCACGGCAGCACACCGTTGCGGCGTATCTGACGATGCCTCCGTACGACGCGCCGCTACTGCATTATGGCAGCCAGAATACCATCAACATCGTAACCGCATTCGGCCATCAGTTCGGAGACTGTGCCGTGTTCGACGAACCGGTCGCCTATTCCGAGTCTCGTTACCCGGCAGCCGTATCCGCGCTCCATCATGAAGTCGCACACCGCACTGCCCACGCCTCCGCGCACCGCGCCGTCCTCCACCGTCACCACACGCGCAAACCTGCGGCCTATGCTGTCGAGCAGCTGCTCGTCGAGCGGCTTGACGAAACGCAAGTCGTAGTGCGCCGCATTCACGCCCTGCCGCACGGCCCGCTCCACGGCCTGAGCCGCGACATTGCCCACAGCACCTATCGACAGGACGGCCGTACCCTCGCCTGCGCGCAACTCCCTGCCGCGGCCTATCGGAACGGACTCGAACTCCCTGCCGCGCCACGGTGCGCCCGCCCCGCGGCCCCTGGGGTAACGTATCACGAACGGACATCCGGCCCGAGACGCCGTATACATCATGTTTCGCAGTTCCACCTCGTCCATAGGGGCGGCCACGACAAGATTCGGGATGCAGCCGAAGTAGGCCATGTCGAAAGCGCCGTGATGCGTGGCGCCGTCTTCGCCTACCAGGCCGCCGCGGTCCAGACACATCACCACGCCCAGATTCTGCAACGCCACATCGTGAATGACATTGTCGAAAGCGCGCTGCATGAACGTCGAATATATGTTGCAGAACGGCACCATGCCCTCAGCGGCCAGACCGGCCGAGAAGGTCACGGCGTGTCCCTCGGCTATGCCCACATCGAAACACCGCTCCGGCATACGCTCCATCATCATCGAGAGAGAACATCCGGACGGCATGGCGGGCGTTATGCCGACGATGCGCGGGTCGCGCTCCGCAAGCTCTATTATCGTCTGTCCGAACACATCCTGATACTTTGCCGGAGCCGTCCGGTCGCAGCCGCCGAGCAGCTCGCCCGTATCCGGATTGTAACGTCCCGGGGCGTGCCACAGCGCCTGCTCCTTCTCGGCCGGAGCATACCCCTTGCCCTTCACCGTCATGGCATGCAGCAGCTTCGGTCCCGGAATCTCCTTCAAATCGCGGAACACCTTGACAAGACTCACCACATCGTTGCCGTCCACCGGCCCGAAATAGCGGAACCCGAAACTCTCGAACAGGTTGCTCTGCTGCAAAAGGCCGTGCTTGACGGCATTGCCGGCCTTGCGCAGAAAACGGTACACGGCCGAACCGGGAGGGAAGGCGTTCCACAGCCGGGTTTTCATCCTGTTATAGCGGCGCGAGGTGGTTATGCTCAGCAGATACTCTTTAAGAGCCCCCACGCTCTTGTCGATAGCCATTCTGTTATCGTTCAGTATGACAAGCAGGTTGCTCTTGGCCACACCGGCGTTGTTCAGTCCTTCGAAAGCCAGGCCTCCGGTCATCGCCCCGTCGCCTATTATCGCCACCACATTCCGGGCCACACCCTGCAACTTATCGGCCTCGGCCATACCCAGCGCCGCCGATATGGACACGGAGGCATGTCCGCCGACGAATGCGTCGCAAGGGCTCTCGCTGCGCCTGGGGAAACCGCCTATGCCGCCCTTTCTGCGCAGCGAGGCGAAACTGTCTCGGCGGCCGGTTATTATTTTGTGCGCATAGGCCTGATGCCCGACATCCCAGACAAGCCTGTCGTCGGGAGTATCGAACACGTAGTGCAGGGCCACGGCAATCTCCACGGCTCCCAGACTCGCCCCGAGATGCCCGGAGTTGTCGGCCAGCGAACGCACGATGAAATCCCGCACCTCGGCACAGTACTCGGGCAGCTGCCCGAGAGTGAGTTTTTTCAAATCCGAGGGACTATTCACCTCATTCAGAAAACGATATTGCGTACACGCCATTGCATTCATATTTTTGACCGACAGCCAAAGATAGACAAATTATTGCTTAATTCGCAGAAAAATCAGTATCTTCGCCTTCGATAAGAATGCAGAAACCATGAACACAGGACATAAACTACTGACGGCTTGCGTATTGTGCATATGCTGCGCATCATGCGTACCGACCCGCAAATACGACTCCATGCGCGCGCAGGTGATGCGCTACGAAACCGAGACACAGCGCAACTACCAGCGCATAGCCGCGCTCGAATCCCGCTGCGACAGCCTCGGGAACCTCACCGAAAGACTTACCGACGACACCACGTCGCTCTCTTCGCAGCTGCGCCAAATGCACAGCCGCTACGAGAAACTGCTCTCCGACGGTTCGGCCGAAGCGGCGCGCATGCTCCGCCAGTTGGAACAGAGCCAGCAGGAACTGCGCCAGAGGTCGCAGCGTGTCGACGAACTCGAAGAGATGCTCCGCGCCCGCGAACAGAGCATCGAGGCGCTGCGCAGCAAAGTCGCCGACGCACTCCTCGGATTCGAGGGCAAGGGACTGACCATCTCCACCCGCGACGGCAACGTGTACGTGTCGATGGAGGACAAACTGCTGTTCCGTTCCGGAAGTTTCGAGATTGACCCCCAGGGCGCCCGCGCAGTGAGCGACCTCGCCGAGGTGCTGGCATCCAACACTGACATCAACGTGATGGTCGAGGGCCACACCGACGATGTTCCTTACAGGGGTCAGGGACAGCTCAAAGACAATCTCGACCTGAGCGCCAAACGCGCCACCACGGTCGTCCGGCTGCTCTTGGAGAACAAGGGTATCGACCCGGTCCGCATCATAGCCTCCGGACGCGGCGAATCGCTGCCGATAGCCGAGGGCAAGACCGAGCAGGCCAGAGCCCGCAACCGCCGCACGGAGATTATTCTCACTCCCAAGATGGAGGAACTTTACAGACTGATAAACAACTAAACACTTGACACCGGCAATGAAATACAAACGCATACTTCTCAAACTCAGCGGCGAATCCCTTCAAGGCAAACAGAGCTACGGACACAGCACCGAGGTGCTGGCATCCTACGCACGGCAAATCGGCCAGGCCGCACGCTCCGGAGTCCAGATAGGCATCGTAATCGGAGGGGGCAACATCTTCCGCGGTCTGAGCGGACAAAACCGCGGATTCGACCGCGTCAAGGGCGACCAGATGGGAATGCTCGCCACGGTAATCAACTCGCTGGCGCTGCAATCGGCCCTGGAATCGGAAGGCGTAAAAACGAAGGTGCTGACGGCCATACGCATGGAGCCGATAGGCGAATACTTCTCCAAGGCGCGCGCGATAGAATATCTGCAGGCCGGCTATGTGGTAATCATAGGCGGAGGCACGTCCAATCCGTACTTCTCGACCGACACGGCATCCGCACTCAGGGGAATAGAAATCGAAGCCGACATAATGCTCAAAGGCACGCGCGTGGACGGCATCTACACGGCCGACCCGGAGAAAGACCCCGCAGCCGTGAAATTCGACACGATAAGTTTCGAGGAGGTATACAGCCGCGGACTCAGAATCATGGACCTCACGGCATTCACTCTGTGCAAGGAGAACCGTCTGCCGCTTCTGGTCTTCGACATGGACACCGAAGGAAATTTGGCAAAGGTTTTGAACGGTGAGGAAATCGGAACGGTAGTCACCGTCGACTGACCGGGAAATTAACGAGAGACATGAAAAAATTCATCCTTCTTCTGGCTTTGCTGAACCTTGTGCTGCGCGCTGCGGCGCAGGACCCGTACACCGAGTCCACACTCGTAAAAAGAGGCGACACCGTGCCGTCATTCTCGGTGATGACGCTGGACGGAGGCACGGTATCGTCGGAACAGCTCAGAGGCAAGGTGGTGCTTATAAACTTCTGGGCCACATGGTGTCCGTACTGCGTACACGAACTGAATCACATTCAGAGAGGCGGCCTGGGAAACCTGATGACCGACAAGGATTTCGTGTTTCTGCCGATTTCGCGCGGCGAATCCAGACAGACAGTCGAGGCATTCGTCGGAAAACGGGCCTACACATTCGATGTAGCCATAGACCCCGACCAAAAGGTATGGAACAAATTCGCCTCGCGCGCCATTCCGCGCAACTTCGTCATCGGCCGCGACGGCAAGGTTGTCTTTACCTCCGTGGGCTATTCGGAACAGGATTTCAAGCACGTCAAGGCCGCCATCGAGAAAGCGCTCGAATAAAACGGAAAAAGTCAAACTGAATAAAACGAAAGAAATTTATGGAAAGCAAACAGATTCTCAGCTCTGCGGAAGAAAAGATGCAGAAGGCAGTCGAATTCTTGAAGGATTCGCTCGCAAACATCCGTGCAGGCAAAGCGTCCACCAATATCCTCAACGGCGTACAGGTTGAATACTACGGTTCGCAGATGAGCATTTCGCAGGTGGCGAGCGTCACCGTTCCCGATGCGAGGACTGTGCTCATACAGCCCTGGGAGAAAAGCATGATAGGCCCTATCGAAAAGGCCATCATCAACGCCAACATCGGTCTTACCCCGTCCAACAACGGCGAACATGTCCGCCTGACGATGCCGGTGCTCACCGAGGAGCGGCGCAAGCAGCTCGTAAAGCAGGTCAAGGAGGAGTCCGAGAAAGCACGCGTGAGCCTGCGTTCGATACGCCGCGACGCCGTGGAAGCGTTCAAGAAAGCTCAGAAGGACGGCATGCCCGAGGATGAGGCGAAAGACGGAGAAACGAGCTCGCAGAAACTGATAGACAAGTACTCGAAACTCGTGGACGAGGCAACAGCCGCCAAGGAGAAAGAGATAATGACCGTTTAACGAGGTCACCGTCAGTCATAAACATCACAGGCCGCCTTTCCCGGGACGGCCTGTTTTTTTTCAATCCTTGATTCCTATCCGGCGGCGGGAGACCGTGAGGGCAGCAATACTTATCCGGCAGTCGGCCGATGCGCGGCGTATCGCCTCCGCGCATGAGCACACCGTAGCGCCGGTAGTGAAAACATCGTCAACAATCAGGACATGACGGCCGGAGAGCCTCTCCGGATGCCGGACCACGAATATGCCCTCGACATTCTCCCATCTGCGCGCACCCGCTATCGTCGTCTGCGAATCGTTGTGCTTCACTCGCCGAAGAAGCGACGTGCAAAGCTCCGCCTCCATGGCCGAGGCCACACCCTGGGCAAGAAAACGCGACTGGTTGTAACCGCGGCTAAGAAGCCTCAGGGGATGCAGAGGCACCGGCACCACCATATCGACGCCATTGTACAGCGGCGATGAGGCAAGCAGGCGGCCCATCCACACGCCCAAATCCCTGGCCACGCTCCAACGTCCGCCATATTTGAAACCGTGCACCGCATTGCGCATACCGCCGTCGTGCTCGAAAAACATCAATGCGCAGGCATTCTCCACATCGGCAAGTCCCCACAGCTTTTCAGCCAGAGGGTTGTCGGCCAGCATCTGATAACCTGTCAGCGGCATGTCCCACTGACATCCGATACACACGGCTCCCTCCCCGCTCTGTTTCGGTTTTCCGCACAGAGGACATATGTCCGGTACGAAAAGAGAGAATATATCGTTCAGAACTCCCATACAGTCCACTACACCGGGTCTACATCCGCTATGACGGTTATACCTTTATAGTCTCTGTTCGAGCGCACGGCCACGGCAGCCTCCGCTATACGCGCCCGGGAAAGCGCATGCGAGGTGCTGCGCGCGACCTTTATCATAATCACCGAGTTGTGTCTGCCGGCATGAAACTCCACCGCCGGAGCCTGGGGACCCAGCACGCTGTCGCCGAACACGGCCCTCAGACGCAGAGCCATATCCTGCGCGGCGCGGTCGAGAACCGGCAAATCGGCATGGCGCATTATCACACGAATCATTCTGCTGTACGGAGGATAACCGAACGCGGCCCTCTCGCGCAGCGCGTCCTGCGCAAAGGCATCATAATCTCCGGCCATCACCTGCTGCAAGACCGGATTCTGCGGCTGCGAAGTCTGTATAATCACCAGTCCGCGCTCCTCGCGTCTGCCGGCACGGCCCGAAATCTGCATAAGGGTCGCAAAAGCGCGTTCCGAAGCCCTGAAATCCGGGAAGTTAAGCAGATTGTCGGCATTCAGCACCCCCACGACCGCAAGCCGGTCGAAGTCGAATCCTTTGGTTACAATCTGTGTTCCGACAAGAATATCCGTTCGGCCGTTCTCGAAATCCTCCACCGTGCGCATATAAGCCGTCGCGGACGTAGCCGTGTCATGGTCCAGCCGCGCAGTACGGGCAAACGGCACCAGCTCCGCAAGCACCTCTTCGATTTTTTCCGTACCGAAGCCGCACGTCTCGATGCTCCGGGCTCCGCACGACGGACACGCGGCAGGCCGGGCCATACGCCGGCCGCAATAGTGGCACCTGAGTCCGTCGCCGTGAAGCGTCATCGAGACGCCGCACGACGGACAACGGGCGCTCCATCCGCACTCCGCACACTCCACATACGGAGCCACGCCGCGCCTGTTCTGGAAAAGCAGCACCTGACGGTGTCCCTCGACAGCACTCCTCACCGCATCCAGCAGACGCCGGTTGAAATGCAGCTTGCGTTCCGAGCGGCGAACGGCTGCGGAGGTGTCGGACAGTTCTATCTCCGGCGACGGAGAGTTCCCGTACCGCTGGCCGAGGGATACGAGGGCGTAACGTCCGCTCAGAGCGTTGGCATAACTTTCAAGCGAAGGAGTGGCGCTGCTCAGAACGGTCTTGGCGCCGGCGATGCGTGCGAGCATCAGCGCGGCATCACGCGCATTGTACCGCGGCGCCGGCTCGGTCTGCTTGTAGGACGAATCATGCTCCTCGTCGACCACCACCAGCCGCAGTGAACGGAAAGGCAGAAACAGAGCCGAACGCACTCCGACCACTATCTGCGGAGTCGCGGCATGCAGCATGTTCATATAGGTCTGGGCACGCGCCCTGTCGGTCAGCCGCGAATGGTAAATCGTCACCCTGTCGCCGAATATCTTACGCACGCGCCGGGCGAACTGGGCCGTAACGGAAATTTCCGGAAGAAGAATCAGCACATCCCCGCCCTCTTGCAGCACCTGCGCCGCCTTGGAGAGAAAAACCTCGCTCTTTCCGCTGCTCATCACTCCGTGAAGCAGCACCGTATCCTTGTCAGTAAGCGCGCTCCCAATCCCTGCAAGCGCCGCGGACTGGGCATCGCTGAGCACGGGAGTATCGAACGACACGGCCGGAACCGCATCGGGCACCGCTCTGTCCTCGAACAATGTCACGATACCCCTGTCTTCGAGCTTGCGGAGCACCGGTGCGGAGACGTCCACGTCCCGGCGCGGCACCCTGCCCGAGAAAGGTTCATCCCCGAGAAGCGACAGAATATGTTCGGCAGCCCTGCGGCATCCGTGCGCGCGCTTCATCCCGTCCAGAATCTCATGGAGTCTTCCGAGCGTACCCAGTTCGGGATTCAGCGCCACATACCTCTCGGTGCGCGGCGCGAATATGTCGTCATCGAACTCCCCGATGGAAAACCCCTCGGCTTTCAGTCGCGACGGCAGCGCGGCGCGCATTACCTCTCCCGCGGAGCACATATAATATTCGGACATCCACCGCCACAGTTCGGTCTGGGAACGCGGGACGGCACAATCCGGATAAAGCACTTTTATGATACTCTTGACCGTACCCTTCTCCGGCGGCGGCACACCGAGCCGCCATACCACACCGGTGTAAATCTTCCTGGCCCCCAGCGGCACGGCCACGATGCTGCCTACTTTCAGGACAGGACCGAGCGTCCGGTCCACGGCGAACGTATAGGGCGATGACGCGAGCGGAAGCAGAACCTCGGCAAAAAAAGCAGTCATGTCACTCATCCTCCTGCCCGGAACGGTTTTTCAGAATCCGCCTCGCAACGGCCTCGTCACGACGGTTTATCACTATACCCAGCGACGAAGGCACGAACGGCATAACAGTGCCCACAATGTCGCCGCGCACGAAGCACTCCACTCCGCCGTCGCGCAACGCGCCGCACAGAATATCGGCTTCGGCAGCCGAACCGTACACATCCAACACGATAAATTCGGAGTCACTCATAGGCATAACTATTTACGCAGTGAAGATACGAATAAGCGGGCGCAATGCCAAATTTATTTGAACATTGCCCGCACATAAATTTAAAGTCCGCGTTATGGCTAAACCGAATTATTTTCTGTAAATTTGTAGCAGAGTATAACCCTTATTTAACACCACCCGATGTCCCAGTTCGTTCACCTGCACGTACATACACAGTATTCCATACTGGACGGAGCAAGCGCTATCGGCAAAATAATAAAACGCGCCAAGGAGCTCGGCATGCCGGCCCTCGCCATCACCGACCACGGCAACATGTACGGTGTCAAGGAGTTCCGCGACACGGCCGAAAAGGAGGGCATAAAGCCTATTCTGGGCTGCGAGGTGTACGTTGTCAAGAACCGTTTCGAGAAGGACAAGGACGAGAAGGCGGGCGACCACCTAATTCTTCTGGCCAAGAACCTTGCCGGATACCACAACCTGTGCAAGATAGTGTCGTACTCGTGGACCGAGGGGTTCTACTACAAACCGCGCATCGACAAAAGCCTGCTCAGGGATTATCACGAAGGGCTGATATGCTGCTCGGCATGTCTGGGAGGCGAACTCCCGCAGGCCATCATGCACGGCGACAGAGCCGGAGCGGAAGCCATCGTGCGCGAGTTCAAGGAGATTTTCGGGGAGGACTACTATCTGGAAATGCAGCTCCACCCGGCCGGAGACCAGCGCGACGAATTCGTATACAACAACCAGGTGAAGGTGAACAAGGTCATCCGCGAGCTGTCGGCACAGTACGGCGTGAAGTGCATATGCAGCAACGACGTGCATTTCGTAATGGAGGATGACGCCATAGCCCACGACCATCTCATATGCCTCAACACGGGACGCGACCTGGACGACCCGAAACGTATGCGCTACACCTATCAGGAGTATCTGAAAAGCTACGAGCAGATGCACGCGCTGTTTCCGGACGACGAGCAGGCCCTGGCCAACACGTTGGAGATTGCCGACAAGGTGGAGCTGTATTCGCTCAACAGCAAGCCTCTGATGCCCAACTTCGAGCCGCCGGCCGACTTCGTCTTCGACATAGACAGGCTCAAAGAGTCATTCGCAAAGAAACTCGACGACGCCTCCGTAACGGAGAGGATAGCCGCGGCAGGGAGTCTGGATGAGCTGGAAAAAATCGCCTCCGAGACTTCGCTCGAAGAGAAATTCATGGTCGCCAAGCAGTTCCGCTATCTCGAAGCGCTGACATACCAGGGCGCCGAGATGCGCTACGGCAAGGGGCTGAGCGACGAGGTGCGCCAGAGACTCGAATACGAGCTGAGCACGGTGGAGTGGATGGGTTTCCCGGGCTACTTCCTCATCGTGTGGGACTTCATCCGCGCAGCCCGCGAGATGGGAGTGTCGGTGGGACCGGGCCGTGGCTCGGCCGCAGGCTCGGTGGTGGCGTACTGTCTCAAAATAACGAACATAGACCCCCTGAAATATCATCTTCTGTTCGAACGTTTCCTCAACCCTGAGCGTATATCGCTGCCGGATGTCGACGTGGACTTCGACGAGGACGGCCGCGCGGACGTGCTGCACTATGTGACGGAAAAATACGGCGAGAAGCGCGTGGCGCAAATCGTCACGTTCGGATGTATGGCCCCGAAGCTGGCAATCAAGGACGTCGCCCGCGTGGAGAAGCTGCCTCTGTCGGAAAGCGACCGTCTGACCAAACTGGTGCCGGACAGAATCTCTCCGGCCAAGGGACAGACTCCATTCGAGTTCGTGTATCAGGAGTCGCCCGAGCTCAGCGCCGAGCGCCAGTCGCCGAACCAGCTCATACGAAGTACGCTCAAATATGCCGAGAAGCTCGAAGGCTCGGTGCGCCAGACCGGCGTGCATGCCTGCGGCGTGATTATCGGCAAGGACGACCTGGAACTGTTCGCGCCGATTTCGGTGGTCAAGGACAAGGATGCCAAAGGCGACGTATACAAAAGCGTGGTGCAGTACGAGGGCAGACTCGTGGAGAGCGTCGGCCTTATCAAGATGGACTTTCTGGGACTGCGCACACTGTCGATTATCAAGGACGCACTGCTCAATATCGAGAAGGTACACGGCAAGAAGGTGGACATTGACGCGGTGCCGCTGGACGACAAGAAGACATACGGCGTGTTCGCCCGCGGAGAGACGACAGGTCTGTTCCAGTTCGAGTCCGCGGGAATGAAAAAGCACCTCCGCAACCTCCGCCCGAACCGTTTCGAGGACCTGATTGCCATGAACGCACTCTACCGGCCGGGACCGATGGAGTACATACCCAACTTCATCGCCCGCAAGCAGGGGACCGAACCGGTGACGTACGACATCGCCGACATGGAGGAGTATCTGAGCGACACATACGGCATCACCGTATACCAGGAGCAGGTCATGCTTCTGTCGCAGAAACTGGCAGGATTCACCGGCGGCGAGGCCGACACCCTGCGCAAGGCCATGGGAAAGAAGCTCAAAGACGTACTGGCGAAGATGAAGGACAAGTTCCTGTCGGGCGCCACGGCCAAAGGGCACGACCCGAAAATCTGCGAGAAGGTATGGACCGACTGGGAGGCGTTCGCCTCGTATGCGTTCAACAAGTCGCACGCCACGTGCTACGCCTATGTCGCCTACCAGACCGGTTACCTGAAAGCTCACTATCCGTCGGAATTCATGGCTGCGCTTCTCAGCCGCAACCTCTCGGATATCAAGACCCTTACGCTCTACATGCAGGAGTGTCAGCGAATGGGCATCAAGGTGCTCGGACCCGACGTGAACGAGAGTTACCACATGTTCTCCTCGGACAAGGAGGGCAACGTCCGCTTCGGCCTGGCAGCTATCAAGGGTGTAGGCGAGGCCGCCGTCAAGGATATCATACAGGAGCGCGAGCAGGGCGGACGCTTCAAGGACATATACGACTTCATGGAGCGAATCAACTATGCCATGGTCAACCGGAAGGTAATCGAGGGACTGGCCGTCTCGGGAGCGCTCGACGGTATATCGGGATTCCACCGCAGCAAGTTCTTCGCCACAGACTCGCGCGACGGCTCCGGACCGACATTCCTCGAACAGCTCGTCAAGTACGGTTCCAAGATACAGAACGAACGGCTCAACGCACAGCAGTCTCTGTTCGGCGCCCAGGGAGGCGAAGGCGACATCGCCAAACCGGTCTCGCCGGCAGCGCTGGAATGGTCGGCGCTCGAAACGCTGAACAAGGAGCGGGAGAGCATCGGCATATATCTCTCCGCGCATCCGCTGGACGAATATTCGGTGCTGATAGACAAGCTGTGCAACGCGTCGCTCGCAGACCTGGAAGATACCGAAGCCATGAAGGACAAGGATTTCTCGGTGGCGGGAATGGTGACGGACACCAAAATAATGATGAACAAGAGCGGCGGGCAGTTCGGCCGTTTCAAACTGGAAGACTACGAAGGCAACACGCACGAGTTCATGCTTTTCGGCAAGGATTTCGAGAAGTTCCGCATATTCATGTACAAGGACTACTTCCTCTATATCCGCGGCAAGGTCGCCCGCCGGACGTACTTCAAGAAGGACGACAACGGCAACCCCACGGCCGAGAAGAAGGAGGACTACCGCGTACAGCTGCTCGACATCATGCAGCTGCACGAAGTGGAGCAGTCCAGACTCAAAGAGCTTACCGTTACGGTTCCGGTGGAGGACCTGTCGCCGGACATGACGGAGCGTTTCTACAAGGCGGCAAAAAAATCGAAAGGCCAGCTGCTTCTCAAAATACGTGTCGAGGACCGGAAAACCGGCATCTGCCTTCCCATGCAGTCCAAATCGCTGAGAGTAACGCTTGGCGGTCCGCTCACACAGTTCATCAGGGAGTCGGGATACGAATTTTCGGTAAAATAATTGCTCTGGGAAACACACAGACAACAAGGACAATAACAATAAAACACAGAAAAAACATCATGGTTAAAGAAATCACAACACAGAATCTGGACGAAGTGCTGTCGGGAGCCGCTCCCGTTGTCATCGATTTCTGGGCGGAATGGTGCGGCCCGTGCCGTATGATATCGCCCGTAGTCGACGAGCTGGCGGAGAAGTACGAGGGCAAAATCACCGTCTGCAAATGCAATGTCGACGAGCAGGGCGACATAGCGATGAAATACATGATTCGCAGCATCCCCACAATCATCTTCTTCAAGGGCGGCGAGGCAGTCGACAAACAGGTCGGCGCCGTAAGCAAGGGCGAACTGGCCGCCAAATTCGAAAAACTGCTGCAATAGCTGCCGGCACCCCCAACCGGGGCCTGCTTTCCACCGGCTCCCGCATGCGACATCATCCGTCTTGTCGCATGCGGGAGCCTTTTTTATCTGGGCCGCCGGACGAAAACAGTTTTTAATCCGCCGATTTTGGATAATCGTATTATTTTAATATTTTTGAAACACGAAATAATAACCATTAAGCGTTTTTTTGTTATAAAAATCCGAAGCTCATACAAAAAACAAAATATACTTAATTAAAAATCAAAGATTCTATGAAAACAAAACTATTTGGTTTCAAGGCATTTGCGATTATCGCAACAGCTCTGTCAGTGATAGGGTTCACAAGTTGTGACAAGGAAGACAACACCGACAACACACTCCCTGCGCTGAACATCATCAGCCCTGCCACCGGCGAAGTCGACAACAACCTGTCGATGACGGCCGCAGCAGAGGGCGGACAGCTCACTTTCGCCGTACAGTCCAACCGTTCCTGGGAGGTGACCAGCAACGCCGACTGGGCGACAGTCTCCACAGCCAAGGGCAGCAACAACGGCACCGTGACGGTAACGGTTGCAGCCAACGAAGGCGGATTCCGCGTAGCCAACATCACGGTGAAAAGCTCGACGCAGACCCGCACTGTGGCAATACAGCAGAGCGGTAACGGCGGTGGCGGAGAAGAGGGCGACATGACGATTGCCGAATTCCGCGCCGCATATCACGATGCGGCAGCCAACTCCTCCACGGCGGACGACAAGGAGAATCCCTACATCGAACTTCCCGAACAGGTGGTTCTCGTCGGCACGGTCGTTTCCGACAACGCCGGCGGCAACGTACAGGACTTCCTCCTGATGATGCAGGACGGCACCGCAGAGAACAGCGGTATCTGCATCAGCACCTCCAAGAATCACGGATTCGTAGCAGGCGACAAGATTATCGTCACCTGCGAGGCCGGACGCAAAGTGAAGATATACAGCGGTCTGATGCAGCTCGAAGCCACTTCAATACAGAAGCTGGGCAGCGAGACTCCCAAGGCTGCCGAGATTTCGATTTCCGAAATCGGCAAATACGAGTCTCAGCTCGTCACCATATCCGGCGTGCAGACCAAATCAGACAGCTACGAGAAATGGAACGGCGGCAAGGGTTCCGACTCCTACAACGGCGTGACATTCGAGAACGAGGAGGGTGAAACCGTCATCGCCTACGTGAAGGCCGGCAGCGCGCTGGCTGACCAGAAACCTCTGTCCGGAAACGGCAGCCTCACCGGTATCGCATCGTGCTACTACACAACCATGCAGATTCAGCCGCGCAACGCATCCGACGTTGCGGCACTCACCGGCGAGCGCTTCACCAAGGAGGTTCCCACCGACGGCAAGAACATCATTCTCAAAGAGGACTGCGGCTCTGCCGAAGTTTCGGCCAACACCGACATCGCCAAATTCACGGCATGGAGCAAAGAGGGTCTCGGAGCTGCCGCTGTGACATACTCCAACCCGCAGGGCAAGGTGTCCGTCCGCAAGACCGGCACGGCAAGCGGCTATGAAGGAGTATCGGGCGGCAACAACGTATTCTTCGGCACCGAAGACCCCGTATTCGTAATATCCGGCATCAATCTGGGCGGCGCCAAGAATCTCAAACTGGGCATGGGATGCAACCAGACCGACGAAAACCTGAAAATATCGTACAGCACCGACGGCGAGTCGACATGGCAGGCAGTAGCATTCACCAAGAAATCGACCGCGTGGGACTACCTCCTCGCATCCGTGGTTCTTACCGACGCAGCTGCCGAAATGAGCATCAAGTTCGAGGCGGTGGCCGGTGCACAGGTACGTATCGACGACATCACGCTCTCAACGGACGACGAAGTAAAAATCGTTGAAATCGTAAAACCGAAAGTAACGACAGCCGCCCCCGAAGCAGACTACACCTCGATCAAGTGCAGCGGCAGCTTCACCGTAGACAACGCCGCAGCCGACGTGACCGAGGTAGGTTTCTATCTCGACGGAACCAAGACGGCCCTCGACGCCACCTCAGCCGAGTTCACCTACACGTGGACCGGTCTCGAAGAGGCATCGAGCCACACCGTACAGGCATACGTAGTCTGCGACGGAACCATCTACAAAGGCGAGGAGCTCTCCGTAGCAACCCTCTCCCAGGAACCGGCCAAGGTACTCACCGTATCCGAGCTGGTAGCCATGTGGGATGCTGCCGAAGCCGGTTCCGCAGTAGGTATCAACAAACAGGTGAGCGGCGTGGTCACCTTCCGTGCCGACGACAGCAACCAGAACTTCGCATACTCGGTGATTATTCTTTCCGACAACAACGGTGAGAAAAACTCCGCAATCATGTTCTACGGCACTGCCGAAGACGCTCTCATCAAGAACAGCGGATTCAAGCAGGGCGACAGGGTAATCATCAGCCTCGACAACGCCACGTTCGGCTCCAACAACGGCCTGCGTCAGATTCAGGGCGTGAAGAGCGCCGACCTCGTGAAGGTTGAAAGCTCGGACAATGCAATCAATGTCAAGACCGTCACCATCGCCGATGTCATGACAAACGCATACCAGGGCGTAAGCATCGCAATCGATGGCGTCGAGCCAGAGACTGCCGGCACCGTAAGCTCGAACCCGAAATTCACCGACGGCACAGCCAGCATCGCCACATACACCCGCGGAGCATGGGCATACGCCGCCAAGAGCTACTCGAAGGTCAAGGGCACGCTCAAAGGCGTGGGCAACATCTACAAGGAGACGATTCAGGTCACTCCGCTCAGTTTCTCGGACATCGCCGACTACATGCTTCCCGAACTCAAAGTAGAGAACGTCGTGCTCGACGCCGAGGCTTCCAGCACCGCGACGCTGAAAGTAACGACAGAAGAGGGCGTGGCATGGACCGCCGCCACAACCGGCTCGGGCTTCACGCTGAGCGCCACTTCGGGAACAGGCTCGGCTGAAATCACCGTTACCGCAGCAGCGGCAGGCGGCACCGAAGCCAAAGACCTCGGAACGGTAGTCGTGACACTGACCGCAACGCCCTCCGTAACAGCAACGGCGACTGTAAAACAGAAAGCGCAGAGCGCTGCCGGAGGTTCTGTCGTAGTGTGGGAGGACAAATTCACAGGTCTAAAATCGGGCTCAACAGCATTGGCTGGGCTGAACGGTTCGTCCGCTGATTTCACCGACAGTTACAGTGCCCTTTCGTTCATCTATCCTGGCGACGACTGCATAAAAATAGGAAAGGCTTCGGCCGGCGGCTCAATCACGACTCCGGCCCTGAGCAAGATTCCGGAAGGACAGACAAGGACACTCACTATAACGTTCTATGCTGACGGATGGAATAAAAAGGAGTGCGTACTTACCGTTACTGCCAACAATGCAGGTGAAGCATCAGCAGCTCAGACAATTAAATCAGAAACAACCGCAGCAGGCAACTCTCCTGTACTTTCGAAGAATAACCAATACACATTCATCGTAACGGGCGCTACTTCGGCAACAACCATTACATTCGCAACCGGTAATACGGCTGCAATGTTCGGAGATTTAGTCATAGAAGCAGAATAATACTCGGCAGAATACACAGTATAACCTAAAAGACGCTTTGGCAGGGATACCCCTCACGGGGTACCTCTGCCATAAGTGTCAAAAACAGAGACCAATCTCTTATCCGATGAAAGTCTTGCACAGGTTAACGCACTTTGCGGCTCTGGCCGCGACAGCTGCCATCATGTGGCAGTGCGCCACTCCGCAGCAGGTCTCTCCGCAGCCACCTGCCGGACAGGACCAGAACGGAGAGTTCACCCCTTTCTTCGGAGACACGGTCGCACTGACACGGCACGTCTGGACGGAGATTCCGGCCTCGCCCGTGCGATTGCCCGAAGGATACCGGATGCTGACGCACTTCACCGAGGTGAACGGACGGCGCGTGCGCAACTACACGGCGCTTTACGACCTGAACTACAAGGTATCGCATTGGGTTGCCTATCCGCTGCACAACATGTACAGGGGCAGTGCCGGCAGACAGGACATATGGGTCTACGACCCCAGTCTGCCGCAGAGCGACCAGATGGATATAGTCTCGGGAGGCTACTCGCGCATGTACGGCATCCGCGGATACGACCGCGGGCACCAGATACCGTCGGCCGACCGTGTGGCAACCGCGGAGATGAACCAGCAGACATTCTATCCGACAAACTGCACGCCTCAGAACAGCACCTTGAACCAGCATCTGTGGGCAAGTCTGGAAGCTCTGGTGAGGGCTCAGATTTGCAGCGACACGGTTTTCGTCGTGACAGGATGCGTGATGACCACTCCGGAGGACAAGACCGTCGACTGGATATGGCGGAACGGACTCCCCGTCGGAGCCATACCCAAAGCATACTGGAAAGTGATGCTGCGCACAAAAAGCGGACGCACAGGAGCGCTGCCGACGGAAAGCACCGCGAAATGTATCGGTTTCTGGATGGAAAACACCGCACCGGACACAGGAAGCGTCAGCCGCGAGAACGTAAAATCGGTAACCGAGATAGAAGAACTTACCGGTTTTGAATTCTTTCCCGGCATGCCGCAGGAGGTGAAAAGCCGGTACAACCTCGATATGTGGGGTTTGTAGACAAAGAACCATACCCGAAAAACTTTTGCTGAAAAACTGAAAACTTTATGAATAGAAGAACTATTTTACTTACGATTGCCGTGGCGATGCTGGCCGTGTTCTCCGTAAACGGACAACAGGCTCCGCAGCAGCGGCCCTACACCGTGATGTTCTACAATCTGGAAAATCTGTTCGACACGATAAACGACCCGGACGTGCACGACGAGGAGTTCACTCCGAAGGGTGCCAAGAACTGGAACGGAACCAAATACTGGAAGAAACAGAGCAACATAGCCAAGGTGCTCTACGACCTGTCCAGAACGGTCGGCGATTATCCGGCGGTAATAGGCGTATCGGAGGTCGAGAACCGCAACGTTCTGGAAGACATCGTAATAGCCGAGAAACTGCAAAAAGCCGGCTACCAGATAGTGCACTACGACTCGCCCGACGCCCGCGGTGTGGACGTCGCGTTCCTGTACCGTCCGTCCCGCTTCAAGCTCGAAGGCAGTTTCCCGCACAAGACCGTTGTGGAAGGACTTCCGAATTTCAGGACCCGCGACATAGTGACGATGTGGGGCACTATCGACGGGGAGCCGTTCTTTTTCATGGTCAACCACTGGCCGTCGCGTCTGGGAGGTCAGGCGGCTTCCGAATTCAAACGGTGCGCCGCAGCAGCTCGCGTCCGTCAGATAGCCGACTCGGTGCTGGCAGAAAATCCAGCCACAAAGATTGTCATCATGGGCGACATGAACGACGACCCCTCGGACAAAAGCATGACCGAGTCGCTCGGTGCCTCCAAAACCAAAATCAAGGAGCTGCAAAAGGGCGACCTGTACAACCCGTTCCTGGAAATGCACCGCAAGGGCAAGGGTACGCTCGCATATCAGGACGCATGGAACCTGTTCGACAACATGGTCGTGAGCGAGAATCTCGTCACGGACCCGAAAGGCAAGCTACGTCTTATGAAAGACTCCCAGGGCAAGTTCTACGGAAACATATTCCGCGCATCGTACCTGTTCCAGAAAGAGGGCCAGTACAAGGGCTACCCGCTGCGCACGTTCGTGGGCAACAACTTCCAGAACGGTTACAGCGACCACCTGCCGGTATATCTGTTAATCAGCAAATAAACTTTACGCAACATGAAGATAAGAAATCTACTACTCATTCTGACTCTGACGGCTGCATCGGTTCTCATGCACTCGCAGAGCATGGCACAAAGCGTCGACACGGGCGGAATAACCGGCCGCGTTGTCTCGCGCATCGGCCGCAGCGCCTTAGACGGTGTCAAGGTTTCCGTGCAGGGAACATCCATTACGACATACACGGCACCGGGCGGACAGTTCACCATCCCGTCTCTGGCGCCGGGACAGTACACGCTCGAATTCTCCACGCCTGACGGCGAGTTCGAACCGCTCACAATCATGGTTCGCGTGACGGACGCCATCAAGGACATCAACATCATACCGCTCGTCCCATACGCAAGCATCTCGGGCCTGAACGAGAACGAACTCTCGGAATTCGACATGGAGTCGGACGTCGAGATACAGCAGAGCAACCCTTCGCTGTCGGCCTCGAAGAACATCTTCAACAACATCGCAGGATACAAGTTCAGCGAGATGCGTTTCAAGAACCGCGGTCTTGACGGCGAAAGCGTATATCTGAACGGTGTGCTGATAAACGACGCTCTGACCGGATATTCCCCCTGGTCGCTGTGGACCGGACTCAACGACGCGACCCGCAACCAGGAATACGTGGCCGGACTCGGCGTATCCGATTTCGGCGTAGGCGGCACCAACGGCTCCACGAACGTCAACGCACGCGCCTCGCAGATGCGAAAGGGATTCCGCGCCAGCGTGGTCAATTCGTCGGGGTCATACATGTTCCGCGTCATGGCTACGTACGCTTCCGGACTGCTCGACAACGGATGGTCATACGCATTCTCCGTATCGACCCGCCAGGGCAACAACATGTGGGTGGACGGCGTGTACTACAACGCATGGGCCTATTTCGGCTCCGTGGAGAAGCGTTTCGGCAACAACCACAACCTCGCACTGACGGTGTTCGGAACCCCGACTCAGAGGGGTGCGCAGAACGCATCGGTACAGGAGGTATACGACCTGCTGGGCAACAACTTCTACAACTCGAACTGGGGCTACCAGAACGGCAAGATGCGCAACGCCCGCGTGCGCAACAACCACGAACCGGTGGTGATGCTCAACTACAACTACTCTGCTCCCAACGGCAAGATTACCATGAATGCCGCCGCCGCACTGCGCTTCGGCAAGAACGGATACTCGGCCCTCGACTGGTACGACACGCAGGACCCAAGACCCGACTACTACCGCAACCTGCCAAGCTACTACGATGCGGAGGGCAACTATCCGAACTCACAGAAAGAGGGATGGCTGCGCGAGGTATGGACTCAGAACATGACCGAATATACGCAAATCAACTGGGACCGTCTCTACAACGTGAACCGCAACAACAGGAATCTGTATGAGATGTATGCACTCCCGTCGGGCGTGCAGCTCGGACAGACCCGTTCCAAATATGTAATCGAGGAGCGCCACACCGACCAGAAAGACCTTAACCTCAAATACCAGCTGGACCACAGCATCTCGCCGGCCTCGAAGATGACATACGGCGCATCGTACCGATACAACAAGACGGAATACTACAAGGTCATCAAGGACCTTCTGGGCGGCGACTACTGGCTGGACGTAGACCAATTCGCCGAGCGCGATTTCGCGGATTTCGAGGCGATGCAGAACGACCTTAACAATCCGAACCGCGCCGTCTACGAAGGCGACAAATACGGATACGACTACTACGCGCACATACACGACGCACGCCTGTGGGCCATATACAAGCTCTCCAAGGGCGGCCTGAACCTGTTCGGAGCGCTGGAAGGCGGATACAACAGAATCTGGCGCGAGGGTCTGATGCGCAAGGGTCTGTTCAAGGACAACTCCTACGGCGACTCGGAGAAGAAGGACTTCCTCACATACAAGGCAAAGGTGGGCGCGGCGTACAGCTTCACGTCGCAATACATACTCACGCTCAATGCCGCATACCTCAACCAGGCTCCGGCATTCCGCGACGCCTTCGTATCGCCCCGCACGCGCAATACCTTCACGCCGGGCCTCACCACCGAGAAGACCCTTTCGGCCGAACTCGCATACGACATGAACCTGCCCTGCATCAAACTGCATGCGACAGGATACTACACGCAGCTCCGCGACCGCAGCAATGTGCTCAGCTTCTACGACGATGTGAACCGCACGTTCACCAACTTCGCCATGAGCGGCATCGACCAGCGTCACATCGGATTCGAACTGGGCGTGCAGGTGCCCATTGCATGGGGTCTGTCGTTCAACGGCGCACTGAGCATGGGCGACTACGTCTACACCTCGAATCCCGAAGTCGTGCAGACCGTGGACAACAGCGAGCGCATAATCATGGGCGGCGACACCCCCGAATACGTGAATTTGAAAGGCATGAAGGTGGGAAGCACTCCGCAGACGGCCGCCAATATCGGCCTTTCGTTCCGTTCGTCGAACAATTGGTACGCCGGCATCGACTTCAACATCTACGACCGTCTCTATCTGTCTATGAACCCGCTCTACCGCACCGACGGCGCACTTGCCGGACGCATCCCGTCCGACGGAGTAATCACGCAGGAATACAGGGAGTGGATAGACGAAATGCGCGGACAGGAGTGTTTCAATACGGCGTTCGTTCTCAATGCCAACGTCAGCAAGCTGTGGTACATACAGCGCAAATACCAGCTGGGATTCAGCTTGGAGGTCAAAAACATCCTCAACAACACCGACATCCGCACCGGCGGATACGAGCAGACGCGTCTTCGCAGCAACTACGACTACGGAACGCTGCGTTACGACCGTTTCCCGTCGAAATACTTCTATCTGTACGGAATCAACTATTATCTGAACGTATATTTCCGTTTCTAAACCTCAGTAAACAAAGAATAAGATATGAAAACCGATAAAATACTATTCTCAGCGCTGATTCTGTTGTGCCTCAGTCTGACGGGCTGTTACGAGAAATTCGACACCCCCGCCCCGCAGAAGACATACACGGATGCGGACTTCGAAAACATCGTCCCAATCAACACCGTAAAACAGCTCTTCTACACAACCGCAGGTGCCGACGCATACACCGGCCGTGTGGAAATCACGGAAGACTACGTCATCAAGGGCAAAGTGATAAGCAGCGACGCCCAGGGAAACGTATACAGAACCCTCTACCTGCAAGACGAGACCGGGGCTATCGAAGTGAAGGTCGGCAAGACGGGTCTGTACAACGAGTACAAACCCGGCCAGACGGTCTACGTCAAGACGCAGGGGCTTTGCCTCGGCGCATACCGGTTCATGCTCTCGCTCGGTCTGCCTCCTACGGAGGACGACATAGCCGACGGATACAACAACACCAATATCGATGTGGACATACTGATCAGCCAGCATGTGTTCAAAGGGGAGATTCAGAGCCTTACGGCAGCCGACACAACGGTGGTTACATCCGCCTCGCAGCTCTCCGACGCTCTGCTCGGCCGTCTGGTGCGTCTGGAAGGCCTGACATGCGTCTGGGGCAGCGAGAGCGGCAACGACTACCCCTCCTTCCTCGAACAGGTGAAAGGCCCTACCGGCGCCTCGTCGTACACATCATACATCTACAAGAACGGCAGCTGGGTTTCCGACGAGAACGGGGCGGTGTACTCCAACAGCGCGCGTCCCGGCTACCCGAACGTCCCCACATGGGCTTACAACGACGGAACCAACCGCTACTACGGCTCGACACTGTTCAAGCTCGGAGCCTCACCGCTTGTCGTACGCACGAGCGGATACGCCAAATTCGCCCTCAACAGAATTCCGGACAACGGCACCCCGACCGACATCACGGCGATATATACCAAATACTGCTCGTCGGCGGGCCGGTACATAACGTACCAGCTGCTCGTGAACCGGTATGAGGACATACAGTTCGCCGGCAAGGAATAACCGGTACCGTAACACTGAAAGAACGGAGACTGCCCTGCGGGAAACAGTCTCCGTTTCCTTTTTTTTGCGTATCTTTGCATTGAACCGCCTCCAAAAGACGCTAAATCCAGAGAACATGCCCAGAAAATACTCCTTTCATGTCAACTTGCAGGATGTTGACCACACACTGAAAATAAAACCCGCGGCACTTGCCGACAAGATACTCTCAGCCGCCGGGCAGGATGCAGACACGCTCGGCTTCGGAGTCGGGGAACTGGGCCGTGACCGCTGCACATGGGTGCTGTCGCGTCTGGCGGTGCAGACCGAGACAATGCCGCGCATGGGCGACGAACTGATAATAGAGACATGGGTGAGCGAGTACGGACGCCTGCTGACCACACGCAACTTCACAGTATCGACTCCGGACGGAAGAGACATCGGCGCGGCAGTATCCGCCTGGGTCATGCTGAATCTGGAAAGCCGCACGCCCATGGATTTGAGCCGACTGGAAAACGCCGTGCGCGCCACGGAGCATATCCCGAGCCCGGTGGAGGGGCCCAAACGCATACGCACGGAGCAGATGCCAGCCATTTGCAGACACACGGCGGCGTACAGCGACATAGATTTCAACGGGCACGTCGGCACGATGCGCTACATAGAAATGATTACCGACACACTGCCGCTGCCGCTCATAGAACAGACCGAGAGGCTGCGCATGGACATCAATTTCCTGCACGAGACGCCCATCGGCCGCACCATCGACATATGCTCCGTGCAGCAGGCTCCCGACTTCCGGTTCCGGCTGTGCGACGGGCAGACGGACATATGCCGTGCGGAACTGAAACTGGGGTAAAAACGGCCTTTTTCGATATTTCCGCGCGGTTTATTCATATTAGTAATATTTTTTCATAACTTTGCTAACAATTCATAACTCACAATTACTCATTAAATTTTTCAACTTCATAGACTATGTACGGTAAAATGCAGGAGCATCTTCAAAAGGAAATAGCCTCCATCAAGGAAGCCGGTCTGTACAAGACCGAACGTATAATCGAAAGCGAGCAGAGAGCCGATATTTCGGTAGGCGGCAAAACAGTGCTCAACTTCTGTGCGAACAACTATCTCGGCCTGTCTAACAACAAACGCATGATAGAGGCTGCCAAGAAAGCCATGGACAGCCGCGGATTCGGCATGTCATCCGTAAGATTCATCTGCGGAACCCAGGACATGCACAAACAGCTCGAAAAAGCCATCGCAGACTATTTCGGAACCGAGGATACGATTCTCTACGCCGCATGTTTCGACGCCAACGGCGGAGTATTCGAACCGCTCCTGACCGAGGAGGACGCCATCATCTCCGACGCTCTGAACCATGCCTCCATCATCGACGGCGTGCGTCTGTGCAAGGCCGTGCGTTACAGATACAAGAACGCTGACATGGAAGACCTCGAACAGCAGCTCAAACTCGCGCAGGCGCAGCGTTTCCGCATCATCGTGACCGACGGCGTATTCTCGATGGACGGCAATGTCGCCCCGATGGACAAGATTTGCGCTCTGGCAGAGCAGTACAACGCGCTCGTGATGGTAGACGAGAGCCACTCGGCCGGTGTCGTAGGCGCAACGGGCCGCGGCGTCACCGAACAGTACGACATGCGAGGCAAGGTCGACATCATTACCGGAACGCTTGGCAAGGCATTCGGCGGAGCGGTAGGCGGATTCACCACCGGCCGCAAGGAGATTATCGAGATGCTGCGTCAGAGGTCTCGTCCGTATCTGTTCTCCAACTCGCTGCCTCCGATGGTTGTCGGCGCAAGCATCGAGATGTTCAAGATGCTGGCCGAAAGCAACGAACTGCACGACCGTCTGGCTGCCAACGTGGAACATTTCCGCACTGCGATGCTCGCCGCAGGATTCGACATCAAGCCCACTCAGTCGGCAATCTGCGCAGTGATGCTGTACGACGCGAAACTGTCGCAGGAGTTCGCCGCAAAACTGCTCGACGAGGGAATATACGTGACTGGCTTCTACTATCCGGTCGTCCCGAAAGGCCAGGCCCGCATCCGCGTTCAGGTTTCCGCCGGACACACCACACAGCAGCTCGACAAGTGCGTCGAGGCTTTCGTGAAAATCGGCAAGCAGCTCGGCGTCCTCAAATAGACTCCAAAAACAAACCAAACACACACATAACTACTCAAAATTTTCAATCATGCCAAAAGTCGAAATGGATACAACGGACCACAAGATTCTCCGTTACCTGATGAAAAACGCACGAATGCCGTTTCTGGAAATAGCCCGCGAATGCGGGATTTCCGGAGCGGCAATACATCAACGGGTTAAAAAGCTCACCGATTTAGGCGTAATCAACGGCACCCGCCTGGTGGTAAGTCCGAAAACTCTCGGATTCGACGTATGCGCAATCGTCGGTATCAAACTGCAAGACCCGTCCTATTTCGACACCACGGTGGCCATGCTCAAAAACATTCCCGAAATCGTGGACTGCTATTTCATCACAGGTCAATACAACATATTCGTCAAAGTGTATTGCCGTGACAACGAGCATATGCTGCACACTATTCTGGACGGAATAATGAAAGTGACCGGAATTGCATCGACCGAAACGTTCATCTCGCTGGCCGAAGTGTTCAGCCGTCAGGTCCAGGTGGAAAATATCCAGTAACAGACAATGAAAGGAATCATTCGGATAACAAAGGAGTTCTCGTTCGAGACCGCACATGCCCTCGAAGGGTACGACGGCGCATGCCGCCATATCCACGGACACTCGTACCGCATGCAGGTAACCGTAAGCGGCAGCCCGGTGGACAATCCCGAGGACCCGAAATTCGGAATGGTCATGGACTTCGGCGACCTGAAACGGATAGTCACAGACAACATCGTCTCGCGTTTCGACCATGCGATGGTGATACGGAGGACCGCCGCCAACGGGAATTTTATCGAACAGCTGCGAGGCCGCTACGAGTCGGTAATCGCCACGTCGTATCAGCCCACAAGCGAAAACCTGCTTCTGGAATTCGTGGATGTGCTGCGCGCTAACCTTCCCCCGTCCGTGCGTCTGGAATCGGTACGGCTGTATGAAACCGCAACGTCATGCGCCGAATGGAGAGCCGAAGACAACATGTAGGCGTTCCATGCACGAGAAAAAATAGAGGCAACTGATTGTTGCCTCTATTTTTTTCACATAAATTACAGCATAACAATTTGTATTAAAAATATAATATATGTATATTTACACTATTAACCAACCGGACTACCATATGAACAAGTGACAGACTCCACCGCTTACAGTATCATATCGAGTCATAACGGACGCACATCCATAAAAATCATAAGTATTTCCAATCGAACGATTACAATTATGACAAACACAGCCTTAAAGTACATAGTCTGCATTATGACCGCATGTTTCGTGATATCATGCGGCACATCCGTAACAAAACGCAATCCGGACATTCAGAATATCAGAATAACACTCGCTCCGCAAAGCGAATATATCGACGCCGGCGACTATTTGGACACCCTGCGCATAGTGCCCCTGCAAACCGGCGAGGACGCTGCAATAGGGGAAATTTCATCCATAAGAATACGGAATGGAAAGATATATATCGTAGATGCCCAAAGCGAGGCTCTGTTCATTTTCGACACAGACGGAACACTGCTCGGCAAATTATCGGCACAGGGACGCGGACCCAACGAATATATGAATCTTTCAGATATAGAAATATCGGATGACGGCTCGATTTGGCTTCTTGATTATATTACACAGAAATTACTTGTATACGACAGCAACCTCGACTTCAAGAAAAGCATATCCACATCGGAAGTCTGGGGAAACTATCTGAGCAAATGCGGAGAAGAAATTCTGCTCATCAACGACAAGTCATCGTCGCAGACCGGATATTATTGTCTATACCGTCTGAACAACGACAATCAGACATTCACTCCGTTCATTCCGTTCGATGAATCTCTGGAAGACATCGGCTGGGCATTGGAGAGATACCACACAGCTCTGCCCGGAAAGACGCTATGCGTCTTCCCTCCTTTCGACACCATTTACAGCTACGAAAACGGCCGGGCGCAAGCAAAATACCTCGTCGATTTCGGCAAGGACAAAATGGACCGCGAAGTCATCATGGGCGACAGCGAAGATGCCTTAATGGAGTCTTTCAAGAGCCTCAAAACAAAAGGAGTCGATGAAATTGACTTTATAGGAACCGACAAGCTGCTTCTCAGATTCAAGAACAAAGACACTGATTTCGTCGCAATCCACGACGAGAAATCCGGAACCGTCAGCACAGGCAATCATCTTGTTTGGAGCCGGTACGGCAACCTGCCTATGGACAAAACATTCTCCGACAACGGATTTTTCATCTCATATCTGTTCCCTTACGATTTCAGCATGATATATTCGGACGAAAATATGGCAGGTCTTAAATTCGGCTGCGACAGCGTGAGAAACACTATTCAGTGCCTTCGAAACAATGTTTCGGAGACAGACAATCCGATACTGTTCATAGGGAAAACAATTATGTAAACAATGGCAAAAACTTCTAAACAAAATGCTGTTCTTTACATATCTGTAATATCATGCATAATTCTCTTTATTCTGACTATCAGCATATACATAAGACTAAAAACATATAGTGAAATCTGTGATGCTATGATAAAATATTCAGAAGAAATGACGGAATATGCTCATCATAAAGATATTTTATTGGATGATATAAAAACGGTATTTAATAATCAAGATTTAAATTTAAATCCTGATACTGAACTATTTGAGCATACAGACACCTCGATAATATTATTAAAAGATATTGTAAAACATAAAAAAAAATTCGTATTTTATTTCAGCGAATTTAATTGCGATACATGTATCGATGCTCTTATTCCATTAATAAAAGAATTATCTAATAATATAGGACCTGACAATATTATTCTATTATGCAAATATAAAAGAATACAGGATTTGCTCAGATTCAAAAGAGTAAACCATATCAATTGTCAAGTCTACAATTTAGGAGAGTCAACATTTCCTTTAATGGAACGCAATATACCATTCTGCTGCATAATAGAGCCCAATATGCGTATGACCCATCTTTTTATTCCTCATAAAGAGATGCTTGATTTCTCAAAAAAAATTTTCGATTGTTACACCCATACAATACAATGGGAATAAAAACAAAAGCAGTCCTTTATGGACTGCTTTTGTTTTTAACAATCAAATATCTATTTTTGTCTGCTAAGACTTTTCTGATATGGCCAAACTTTTTCTCATCGATGCCTATGCGCTGATTTTCAGAAGCTACTACGCTTTCCTTGGACGCAGCATGCACAACGGGGCAGGAGTGAACACCGCACCGATATTCGGATTCACAAAATTTCTGCGCGACATAATATCGAGAGAGAGACCAGAATATCTCGGCGTGGCGTTCGACCCCAAAGGCGGAAATTTCCGGCATGAGCTGTATCCGCTCTACAAAGCCAACCGGAGCGCCACTCCGGAAGACATCACGGCAGCCATACCTTACATAAAACAGATACTCGAAGCCATGCGTATTCCGACGCTCGAAGTACCGGGCTACGAGGCCGACGACGTAATCGGCACCCTATCGAGAAAAGCGGCTGCCGAGGGCATGGACGTCTACATGGTCACTCCGGACAAGGATTACGGACAACTCGTAGGCGAGCACTGCGTCATATACAAACAAAGCAAGGGCAGCGAAGGCATCGAGATTGTGGACACGGCCGCGATAAAGGCCCACTACGGATTCGACGACCCGAAGCTGGTCATCGACCTGCTGGCCCTCTGGGGCGACGCCTCGGACAACGTACCCGGTGTTCCGGGCATAGGCGAGAAGGGCGCCATAAAACTCATCGGACAATACGGATGCGTGGAGAACATAATAGAGGCGGCACAACACCTTACGCCCAGACAACGCGAGAACATACTCGCCTCGCGCGAGCAGCTGCTGCTTTCCAAGCGTCTGGTGACAATCGACACCGATGTCCCGATAGACTTCAATGCCGGCGACTTCAAAATGGAAAATCCCGACTGCACGGCTCTCAGGGCGATATTCGCGCAGCTGGGGTTCAGCATGTTCCTGCGCGAGATGGAGACAGGCTCCGACTCCCCGTTCAACACGGCCGTATCATGCGACATACTAACGGTTGCGGACACGCTTCCGCGGCAGGCCGCACAGACACAGCTGGCACAGATGGCAGTCGACAAATCATACCGCAAACGCGAGGCGGCTCTCAAAGGTCAGACCTCGCTCTTCGACACCGCAGCACCGGTGCCGGCAGTCCGGTCTACGGAGCCTGAAAACGCGCCGGCAGAGCCTGACATTCAGACAATACACACCGTGCCGCACAAATACACGACCGTTACCACGCCGGCAGAACTTTCCGACGCAATAAAGACACTGAACGCATACGACGAATTCTGTTTCGACACCGAAACCTCCGGACTCGACGTATTCCGCGACCGCATAGTAGGCATATCGCTTGCCGCAACCGAGCACGAGGCTTACTACGTTCCTCTGACAGGCGGGTACCGCGACACGTTTCTGGAATTGCTGCGTCCGCTTTTCGAGGACCCGGCAAAAGCCAAAATCGGCCAGAACATGAAGTTCGACATAAGCGTGCTGGCCGTCTGCGGCATCGACGTCCGCGGACAGCTGTTCGACACGATGATAATGCACTATCTGCTCGACCCCGAGTCGCGCCACGGCATGAACTTCCTCGCGCGCAGATACCTGAACTACGCCCCTATCGAGATAGAGACACTGATAGGCTCCGGACCTAAGAAACTGACGATGGACATGGTGCCTCTGGATAAAACGGCCGAGTATGCCGCAGAGGATGCGGACGTCACATTGCAGCTCAAAGGAGTACTGTGGAGGCTGGTCGAGCAGCAGCAGATGCAGTCGCTCTACTTCGACATAGAGGAGCCGATGATCAAGACGCTGGCCGGAATGGAGATGACGGGCGTGAAGATAGACATACGGCTTCTGTCCGAATATGCCGTGGAGCTTAACCGGCGGCTGGCGGAGATGGAGGCCGCGGTACGCGACATGGCCGACGAACCGGCCCTGAACGTCAATTCGTCGCGCCAGCTCGGAGAGGTGCTCTTCACCAAACTGCGCATCGACCCCAAGCCGCGCATGACAAAGACACGGCAGTTCCGCACCGACGAGGAGTACTTGCAGATGCTCGCGGACCGTCATCCGATAATTCCGCTGATTCTGGAATACCGGGGTGTCAAGAAACTTCTGTCCACATACGTGGAGGCGCTGCCGCAGCTCGTGAACCCCAGGACCGGCAGGATACACACATCGTTCAACCAGGCCGTCACGGCGACAGGCCGTCTGTCCTCCACCAATCCGAACTTGCAGAACATCCCCATACGCGACGACATGGGCAAACGCATACGCGAGGCATTCATACCGTCGGCACCGGGCAGACTGCTTTTCTCGGCCGATTACAGTCAGGTGGAGTTGCGCCTGATGGCTCACCTCAGCGGAGACGAGCATCTGATAGAGGCATTCCGCAGCGGCGAGGACATACACCGCGCCACGGCCGCCAGACTGTTCGGCGTAAGTCCCGAGCAGGTGACGGCCGAACAGCGCCGGCGCGCCAAGACAGCCAACTTCGGAATAATATACGGAATATCCGCATTCGGGCTGGCCCAGCGTCTGGGCATCCCGCGGGGCGAGGCGAAGGAGATTATCGAAGGATACTTCCGCTCCTACCCCAAGGTGAAGGAGTATATGGAGAATGTGGCCGTTCAGGCCAGAGAGAAGGGCTACGTATCCACAATTTTCGGTCGCAGACGCTTTCTGGACGATATAAATTCCAGAAATGCCGTAGTACGCGCTTTGGCCGAACGCAATGCCATAAACGCCCCGATACAGGGCAGCGCGGCGGACATAATGAAAATAGCCATGATACGCATCGAACGGCAGCTGCGCAGCCGGGGGCTGCTCTCGCGCATGATATTGCAGGTTCACGACGAAATCGTGATAGACATGCCCGAAAGCGAACAGGAGCAGGTGCGCCAGATAGTGATAGAGGCCATGCAGGGCGCGGCAGACCTCTCGGTGGAGCTTACGGCCGAATGCGGCGCCGGAACCTCGTGGCTGGCAGCCCACTGATTCTGAAAAAAAACGACAAGAGATATGAAATTCGGTTTTATAAAAATGGCGGCGGCCGTGCCGTCAGTACGACTGGCCGACCCGCAGGCCAATGCAGACGCGATAATCGCGCTCACGGACCAGGCCTGCCGCAGCGGAGCTGAGGTGGTCGCATTTCCGGAACTGAGCATCACAGGATACACGTGCGGCGACCTGTTCAGCGGACAGACGCTCACGGAGGGTGCCCTGAAAGCCCTCGGACGCATAGTCGAAAGCACGCGCGAGTGGGATGCCGTGTGTATCGCGGGCATACCGCTGGCCGTGGACAATCATCTGTACAACACGGCAGTGATTTTCTGCCGCGGAACAATCTACGGCGTCGTACCCAAGAAACATCTTCCGGCATACGGCGAATTTTACGAAACACGCTGGTTCCGGTCCGGAGCCCTGCCCCACCCCGACACCGTCACGCTGTGCGGACAGAACGTCCCGTTCGGATGCGACCTCACATTCGGGTTCGGGAACGCAGTAATAGGAATAGAGATTTGCGAGGACTTGTGGACCGCCATTCCGCCTTCGTCATATCTGTCCCAGGCGGGAGCCAACCTGATAGTCAACCTTTCGGCCTCGAACGAAACAGTCGGCAAACACGAATACAGGCTCTCGCTCATCGACCAGCAGAGCGCACGCACCATGTCGGCCTACATGTACTGCTCAGCCGGGGCTGGGGAATCAACCTCGGACCTGGTATTCGCAGGCGACGCCATAATATCCGAAAACGGCACCCGTCTGGCCGCAAGCCGCCGTTTTCAGCTCGGGGACCAGATAACATACGCCGAGGCGGACATAGAGAAACTGATGAACATCCGGCGCCGGACATCTGTCGCTTCGGGTGCCGAGCCGGCGGTGGCCGTCCGACACATAACGATTCCTTACACCGGAAACAGCGAGGCACTTCCGTCGAGGACATTCGACCCGCGTCCGTTCGTTCCCGACGGCGAGACGCAGCGCGACGGACGGTGCAGAGAGATATTCGACATACAGGTCGGCGGACTGTGCACCCGACTGAGACACACATCCGCCCGAAGCGCCGTGATAGGCATATCCGGCGGTCTCGACTCTACGCTCGCGCTGCTTGTCACGGTGGAGGCCTTCAAGAAACTCGGCATGGACCTCAAAGGCATCATCGGAGTAACGATGCCCGGCTTCGGGACCACCTCCCGGACATACGACAACGCCGTGGGCCTCATCCGCTCGCTGGGAATAACCCTGCGCGAGATAAGCATCCGCAAGGCCTGCCTGCAACACTTCGCCGACATCGGTCTGCCGGAGGAGGACCGCAGCGTGACATACGAGAACTCCCAGGCCCGAGAACGCACGCAGATACTGATGGACGTGGCCAACATGACCGGCGGACTTGTCGTCGGTACCGGCGATTTGTCCGAGCTGGCCCTCGGATGGGCAACATACAACGGCGACCAGATGTCCATGTACGGAGTGAACGCCTCGGTACCGAAGACACTCGTCAGACATATGGTGGAATGGATAGCGTCGCTGCCGGGGTACGCCCACGTGAGGGGGTACCTCCTGGATATAGCCGCCACGCCCATCAGTCCGGAACTGCTGCCGGCCGACGAAAAAGGAGACATCAGCCAGTGCACCGAATCGCTCGTAGGTCCTTACGTGCTGCACGACTTTTTCCTGTACCACTTCATGCGGTTCGGCTTCTCTCCGTCCAAACTGTGTTTCATGGCCGAAAGAGCATTCGACGGGACATTCGACCGCCAGACCATAAAACACTGGCTCACGGTCTTCCTGCGACGCTTCTTCTCACAGCAGTTCAAACGCTCGGCCATGCCCGACGGACCGAAGGTAGGCTCGGTATCCCTGTCTCCGAGAGGCGACTGGCGCATGCCCAGCGACGCGCATGCCGCCATATGGATTAAAGAGGCGGAAAACCTTTAAAAAGACAGACATAACACATGAAAAGACTACTACTTCTCCTGTTTCTGATTACCGCTGCGGCAGGCACCGCCTCCGCACAGGATTCGATACGGAACCTGCTCAGGGAGCATCCGGAATACTGCTGCGGAGCATACACCCCGTACTATTACTACGAGACGCCCTATACACCGGCACCGAAAGGATTCCGGCCGTTTTTCATCAATCACATCGCCCGTCACGGCTCGCGCACCTATCTGTCACGCAGAGGCATGGAACGTCTTGTGGCAGAGTTCACACGCGCCGAGGAAAAGGGATGTCTGACCAGGCAGGGAGCCAGTGCCATGAAGGACCTGCAAGCCCTTGCCGAATACATGGACGGCACGTGGGGAGACCTGACGCCTCTCGGCGAGAGCCAGCACCGCGGGATTGCAGCGCGCATGTACCGCAACTTCCCGCAGGTTTTCGCATCCCGGGACTGCAAGGTCGACGCCATCTCCACAACGGTACCCCGCAGCATGGTCAGCATGGCATCATTCATGTCCGAACTCAAAGGCTGCGCCCCGCACATAGAGATGAACATGCAGTCCAGCGACCGCTACCGTCAGCTGCTGGCCGTATCCGGATACTCGGACCATCTGGCGCACATCGGCAAAGGAGCCTACCGTCAGCCGTTAGAGGCTCTGACCAGGACAAAATCAGCCGACAGGTTCGTAGGCTCGCTGTTCAGTGACGGCGGGAAATGCCTATCTATGACCCCGGAAGATTTCATGTACGAGATGTTCTCCGTGGCCATTATCGAGCCCAACATAGAGTGCCCCGCATCGGTGATGCAGTATTTCTCGGATGAGGAAAGATTCGACCAGTGGGAGCTTCACTCGCTGAAAGAGTATCTTATCAAAGCCAGGTCCGTTCCAGCGCAGGATGTCGCCGTGAGCATAATCAAAAAACTTCTGGACCAGATGCTCTCGACCTCCCAGCAGGCCGCGGACGGAGAGCTGCCGTACAGTGCACTGTTCCGGTTCGCACACGGAGAGAACACAATACCTCTGGCCGCAGTGATGCAGCTCGACGGACTCGGAGTCACGGAGGAGAATCCGGCCGAAGTGTACAAGGTGTGGCAGAACTTCAACGCCAACCCCATGGCTACCAACATCCAGTGGATTCTGTACCGCAACCGCAAGGGGGAAACGCTGATTAAGGTTCTCTACAACGAACGCGAGCAGCGCCTACCCTCGGCCCTGTCGCAGGACATGGCACCCTACTACCGCTGGGACGAGTTCATGGCCTACTACACCGGAGTCAAAGACCGGCTCCTCGACTTGAAATACTGACCCTCGCACCCTGCCGTGCAAATCTAACCGGGCATGATACCCGGCACAACAATACCGCCGAAACAAAAAGCCGCGGCACCGGATTAGGAAATCTGCGGAACGGAAAAAGCGCACCCCGAAAAATCGTGATGCGCTTTTTTGTCAGGCCGTTCTCTGCCCAGGCATGAGGCGTTGAACAGTTAGAGATTCCTCAGCGTATAGTCTATCATCTTCTCGCGGATGTTGTGCCCGCCGGACGGAGCCATGGAGTGGTTGTCGTCCGGATAAATCATCATGTCGAACTGCTTGCCCGCACGGATGAAGGCCGAAGCCATCTCCATGCTGTTCTGAACATGGACGTTATCGTCAGCCGAACCGTGAATCAGCAGCAGCCGGCCTTTAAGACGGTCGGCGAAGTTTATTGGCGAATTATCGTCATACCCAGCAGCATTGTCCTGTGGAAGACCGTTGTAGACCTCCGTATAAATCGTGTCGTAGTAACGCCACGAGGTCACCGGAGCCACGGCAATGGCCATCTTGAACACATCCGCACCTTTGAGGATGCAGTTCAGCGACATGAAGCCGCCGAAGCTCCACCCGTATATACCGATTCTGGACGGGTCCACGAAGGGCTGCGACGCAAGATAGCGGGCAGCCGAAATCTGGTCCTCGACCTCACAGCCGCCAAGATTGCGATAGGTGCATTTCTTGAAATCCTCGCCGCGGTAACCTGTTCCGCGGCCGTCCACACAGGCAACTATATAGCCGTTCTGCACCATGACATCCTCCCAGCCTACCGACCAGCTGTCGGACACGCTCTGCGAACCGGGGCCGCTGTACTGCGTCATGAGCACCGGATAGCGTTTCGAGGCGTCGAAACCCTGCGGTTTTTTCAGATACCCGAAAAGAGTATCCCCGCGCTCGGTAACCATCTCGAAGAACTCCTTGCGGGGAACGGTGAATCCCATTTCGTCCAGGCGCGAGCGAAGCGCGGCATTATCCTCCATCACACGGATAAGACGGCCGTCGGAGCTGTGGAGCGTAACCTGCAACGGCGTGTCGGCCGAGGAGAAATAGCTCATGTAATACTTCATGCCGCTACTCGGCACTATGCGCGAGATTCCGTCCTGCTGCGTGAGACGGCGCTTGCCTCGGCCGTTGAGCGAGATGCTGTAAAGGTCGCGGCGCAGGGGCGAATTCTCGGTCGAGACGTAATACACCCTGCCGCCTGCCACTCCGACAAGGTCCGTCACCTCCCAGCGGCCCGACGTAAGCGGACGGACAAGACCTTTCTTCATGTCGTAGAGATACAGGTGCATGAATCCGGCGGCGGTCTCGTTCTTGACGATGAACCTCTCTCCGTCGGGCAGGAACGTCACCGTACCGTCGTCTATCCTGTCCACATAACGCGGCGAGGTCTCCTCGTATATCACGCGGCCCGACGCCAGAGACACCTCGAAACGGTTCTGCAACCTGTTGACGCGGAAGAAATAGAGCTCTCCCGATGGCGTATAGCCTATGCGCGGTATATACTGGTCCGTCTCAGGGCCGACATCCACTTTGGTCCTGGCGCCGGACTGCAAATCGCACTCCCACACCTCGACCACCGAATTGCGTTCGCCGGCCTTGGGATATTTATATGTATAATCGGAGGGGTAAAGCCCGCCGCCGAATTTCGTCATGGTGAACTCACGCACGCCGCTCTCGTCGAAACGCATGTAGGCGATTCGTGTGCCGTCGGGCGAGAAAGCGAAGGCCCGCGAGAATCCGAACTCCTCCTCATACACCCAGTCGGGTGCTCCGTTTATGATTCTGTTGTACTCTCCGTCGCCGGTCACGGCAGAGACCGCACCCGAGGCAAGGTCGACCACATACAGGTTGTTGTCGCTCACCAGCGCCACCTTGTCGCCCTGCGGCGAGAACATGGCAAGGCGCTGCCGCTCGATGTCGCACACGGGGCGCACCTCACCCGTGGCGGCGTCGGCGACAAGAAAACGCGCCGTAAACGAGTGACGGTATATGGGCTTCACATCCGTAGTAAGCAGAATACGAGTCTCGTCGGCACTCAGCGCATAATCGGAAAACGTCACATCATCGCTTCGGAAAAGCGTATCCACAACCTCGCCCGTGCGGTAGCTGTGTTTGAGGATGAGGCGGCCGTAACGCGACGTCGTGTAATGCTCCCCGTCGGCCATAGAACGGAGTCCGTAGACACTGCGCTGGGCGAAAACACCCTTGCGGATATGCGAATAATCGAAAGTTTCGGCTGCATTCATAACAGAGAGCAGGCAAACGGCAAAAACCGCGGACAAAAGATTCTTCATATTTTTCACTGACATGCTTTCAAACTCAAATCCAGACTCTTAATCTGATGCGTAAGCGCTCCGACCGATATGTAGTCCACACCGCACTCGGCATACTCGCGCATATTCTCGATAGTGATTCCGCCGGACGACTCTATCGGGCAGAAGCCGCCTATACGCTCCACGGCACGACGGGTCTGCTCCGGGGTGAAGTTGTCGAGCATGATGC